>JACKMK010000003.1:364920-729840 GCA_024235395.1 Chromatiaceae bacterium | reverse complement strand
TCGAACGGACCCTCTAAGAAATTCCAGCCACACAGCACAAAGCCAACAACCGGCGTACTTCGGAATTCTCTGCTGATATTTTCTCGAGCTAGCAAAACCGCTGTCTTGTCAGCCGGTAACGGCTCAAACAAGAATGCGGGACAGGCCAGGCTTTTTGTTCGACTGATGTCGAACCCATTCTCTTTCAGGAGTTCAGTACTAATAGACTCACGATTGGTAACAAGGTCGAAGCCCGCGTACACTTGCTTTGCAAGTTCCCGAGTACGATCGTCGGTGAACGGACCCGGGGATCCAGCAATCATTGCTGTCTTTTTCCCAAGATTCATGGCGACTTGATCTTTCATTAAACCCACCTCAAACCGGTTCGGGCCTAAGAAATTCGCGTTATCTCCCCAGATGTCGCCACTAAAATCGACAACTAGGTCTGCCCATTCCACCGCAGCGATAAAGGCCGTGGAACCGTTCAATCGACCGGACTTCTTATACTCTTCTGTGATCGCCAACTCTGCTTCAGCGGCATTCAAATCCTTTCCCGTCCATCCGTAATACAATTCCATCGGCAAGACTTGGATATTTTCATCAGTGCAGAAGCGATCTGACAACTGGAAGGTCGTCCGTATGGTTGACATAGGAAAAGCGGCATGCAATTGCCTAATCATCGGCTCAAGGATGTAATAGTTGCCAATGTTGCCAAACTCCATCCTGCCCCAATGCAAAGTACATTGCCCGATAAGCAAAATATTCATAAACACTCCGTACTACAACTGATCAACTGATAACCGGCTGAAGGGGGAAAGTCGATTCATTTTTGAAAACACCTGATGGCGACGGATCTAGTAAAGTGGTTTTTGTAATTGCTCAAGGAGAACCAACATTTTTTGTTCGCACGAATCGACAAGTGAAAAAATTCCGCCACGAGGTGCGGTAGCTAAATGGCGAAAATCGGGGCGATTTGGGAAATTCATGTAGATTGATGCAGCGAGATGCAGGCTAGCAATCATCCAGGACACGGGCGGAATCGACATAGAGAAATTCTCGCGGAAAACTTTCGCTGACTTCACCGAAGCTGGCCAAACGTTTTTGTGCCATTACGCTACAATCGCTTTGTATAACCTAGCCTTTCATGTAAGCGTGTATTGATTCATCATTTCTATTACCGCTTCCTGGGAATTGGACATGAGGACATCGACAATCGACAGATTGTCGTGGAATTCGGCGCTCATCAACTGAGCGTAGTTACGCGCCGTCGATTGGAGGAAGGTCAGCCCCACCCCTTTAACAGCGAAATCGTCCTTATCATATAGCTGCACGCCGCCGATCGGATTAATATAAATGTCTCCACCCAAAGTTTTTACAATGTTTATTACGCGATCTGCACCTTTCAGCGCATTGTTCTTATCTAGCTCCGAGGAGACCAAGATCGGGGTTTCGCAGCACAGGTAACGGCAAATGATTTCCAACGTACATTGGATGTATCGAGATACACCTTCCTGCTGACAATTGACACATTGCTCAATCAAGCGAAATGCCTCAGGAAAATTTGCGGACTTTCGATAGCTTGAAGAAAGCCTGCCAAGAAACCGTTTCTTTTCTCTGTCGAAAGAATCGGCCCATGTCCGGGAGTTGATCGGAAGCAAGGAGGACGCCTTTGCGATTGGGAAGGTAAAATACTGAACATCCCCATTAATCAGCCACCGGTTGCGGTTGATCCATCCGCCTTTTATCCATTGCACATCGTCGTGGATCACGAACTGGTCAACGGCGCCGATGAGCTGAAAATACCCTATATATGGAAAGAGATAGGGTTGCATTATGGCAACTTTCATCACGAACCCTCGAACAAAAGTCGCAACAAGCCTGCTATGGCGTCGATATCTGCGCGCTGGATAGTGGTGCCTGTTGGAAACACCACCACCCGCTCGGCAACCTTCTCTGTATTGGGCAGCAACAAGCCGGCATGCGGATATAGATCCACGAACGGCTTCATCTTGTGGCATCCTGGCCAGAAGTATTTACGCACCAGTATGTTTTCCGCATGCAGCGCGCGCACCAAGTCGTCCCTGCGGATCGGCGCTTCGGGACTGAGTTCCATGACAACATACTGGTAATTGTTGTGTTCCTGATTGTCGTAGGGCATTACTGACAGGAAAGGAATGTCGGAAACAGCGTCCCGATACGCATTGTGGTTATATTTATTGGTATCGATGACACGTTGAACACGTTCCAGGTTGACCAATCCCATGGCAGCGGCGATTTCGATCATCTTCCCATTGGTGCCCGGGTAGATGACTCTATCCATCCCCGCAAACCCAAAATTTCGCATCAGGCGCATCTGTTCCGCCAGTTCGCCGTTGTTGGTCAGTACAGCACCCCCCTCAAACGTGTTAAAAAATTTTGTAGCGTGGAAGCTCAGCACCTCACATTCGCCGAAGTTACCCACCAAGGCACCCTTGCGCGAGCAACCGAACGCATGGGCCGCGTCGTATATCACCTTTAATCCGTAGTCATCGGCAATTTCCTGTAGCCCCTCGGTATCCGCTGTATGCCCCCAAGTGTGCACACCGATGATCCCAGTCGTGCGCGGAGTGATCATGCGCCTGACTGCTGCCGGGTCGAGCGTGTGCGTGGCGGGATCAATGTCCGCGAACACGGGCGTGATCGCCTGCCAGTGCAGCGCATGAGCGGTTGCGATGAAGGTGTACGACGGGACTATGACCTCGCCTTCGAGCCCCAGTGCGCGTATCGCGATTTCGAGCGCGATGGTCCCGTTGCACATCGCAACACAGTGCTGAACTCCATGGTATGCAGCAATCTGGCCTTCAAACTCCTGGACCAGCGGCCCGTTGTTCGTGAGCCAACGGCGTTCAAACATCTGTTCGACCAGTTGAAGGAATCGCTCTTTGCTACCGATATTCGGCCTACCCACGTGCAGCGGCTCGTCGTATGCAGGGGGTGCACCATTGATCGCAAGATCGGCCGAGCTACGAATTGTTTTCATAAAGCGCCATGTCCAATTGTGTTTTTATCGCCAACTTATCACCGAATTTGGTCGCATCGCCCTACCAACAGTGGAGTTGCGACATCCGTCCAGAATATCGAAGCAAACTCTATTCGGCTGAGGAATTGTGAGGATCACCAACTGCATTTGGTTTCTGCGAGTTGCAATTTATTCGGGTTGTCGGCTGCTCCGTGAGATTACAGAAGGTCATTGTTGGAAAAAATGGTCGCCCGATCCCGGAGCGGTTAGCGAGCCACTTGCTGAATGCCACCTTCGCCAGTCGCCCTAGATGGACAGTCATCAGGCTCGTCGGCCCAGCTCGCGAGAGAAACCGTCACCTGGGTCGGTTCGCCGTCAATGTTTGCTGCTTCGACGTGCACGTACCAATCCTCCGCAGCAGTTCGACAGTATCCTTTGCAACCCGTTTTGCTGACCGCGAAAATCTGTCCGAATCTGATCAATTCTCTTTTTTACTTGGTTTCTGGGCCTTCTTCGCAAAGAAAAGTTTTTCGCGGCTCGGTGCCAAAGTGCAACACTGTTTCACACCGCAAAGGGTGGCCCAATGCGGCAATTGTGTTCGAATTGAACTGATTATTCTCTCAACGGTTCCCCACCAACAGAAATGCGCACAAACTCGTAAGTGCGCACGATCTTCAACAGATAAATCGCGCCAACAACCATGGCAAAGCGAGCAATCCCCCCTTTGTACCGCCGCCTGGCATCCTTGATCTGAGAAATCGGCGGCATGAGCCCGCGAACAACTGTCTCCCCGTACTGCAGGAATTTTTTTAGTGGTGCAACAGAGCCCATTTCCAGCTTTTGCCGGCCACTCACTCGACGCGCCTTCACAATCAACTCGGCAAGGCTTGTCCGAGCCGGATGATAGACCTTAGCGCTAGGCACATACTTGAGTGTGAGCCCTTTTTGATGAACACGGTTGCCCCACTCCCGATCGCCGCCTGATCGCAACCCAGGATTGAACAAGCCGACCCGGTCAAACACATCTCGACGGGTAAACAGGTTTCCTGCGCCGCTATAGTGAAAAATCTCGACGTACTTTTCCTGGTCGAAATGAATCAGGCTATCGGTGAGTTCGGCAAGACTCGGTCGGCCCGGGTCCGCAAAACTGAACTCTACGGCCCCACCCACGAGCCCGAATTTGGGATCGGTATCGATAGCACTGACGCCTTCGTATAGCCAATTCGGATCTGCTTCGATGTCCGCATCGATGAAGGCGAATACATCTCCTCTGGCTGCAGCGATCGCCGCGTTGCGCGCGGCATACGACCCGGGCGTATCCTCGGCGATCAGCCGGATTCCGGACTCTTCGCCGACGACTTCTCCAATACGCGGGTTCGCGCCATTGTCGACCACGATAATCTCAAACAGGTCCGGTGGATACGATTGGTCGATCAGTGCCCGCAAACAAATGGCGAGCCCCCCCTTGTCGTTGTATACGGGAACCACCACGGAGACGAATGGCAGCGACTCCATGCCTCAAACCCCACCTTCACTTCGAATGAGGTGTAGCCGACGACGAACCACCCCCCCGACCCAGTCGAAATACCACCGCATTGGCAATACCCCTTTCACAACGCCTCTCGTCAATTCACGCAGAGAGGCAACAGGCGAGGACCTGATCTTTCTGGGAAAGATCTGTCGCACCCAGAATGCTGCCGCCGCTGCATCGCCGAGCTGTTCTCTGCGCGAGTCGAGAAACGCCTCGGACACCTCCACGCCAACTGACTTGCTGATTCGGTCGCCCCGATTGTCGTGCCGCCAGGTCACCAATGGTTGATCCACGAGCACAAAATCGGCACCCAAACGATCCGCCCGCAGACAGAAATCGTAGTCCTGGTGCCGCCGCAACTGCGGATCGAACCTTGTGCGCATCGCAAGCTCGCGACTGAGCAGAATCGTGCTCGTCTGAATATGACCCGCGTTCGTGAACAGATAGGTGCCCACCGATTCTTCCGCCCGCTTCGCCCGGCGAGGCAATATTTCAGTGCCGTGCGAAGACAGCGCGCGCACCTGCGTGTAACACAGCGTTTCCTCGGGGCACGTCGATCTGTCCAACGCGGCCAGCTGCTTCATCAACTTTTCAGGATGCCATTGATCGTCGGAATCCAGAAAGGCGACGTACCGTCCTCTTGCCTCTTCTATCCCGGTGTTCCGTGCGGCTCCACCGCCTCGATTGACCTCGTGCCTCACGAACCGAACCTTGTCACCGGAAAACTGCGCCACGATGCTCGCTGTATCGTCAGTAGAACAGTCGTCTACAACCACGACCTCAAGCGCGTCTATCCCGACCTGCCCCAAGGCGCTTTGCACCGCCGCGCCAAGGTAAGCGGCACGGTTGAACGTCGGAACGATGACGCTGATCAGCGGAGCATTCATTTCAAGCTGCCTGGGTTCAGGTGGTTCCGAATCCGTGCGATGTCACCCATGGAAGCCGCCAAGCGCTTCAACCGCATATCGGCAGCACCCACTTATAAGTAACACCCCGCAAATGTACCAGGACACACCCCGATCCGTTTCGATCGCGGGGATTTGGGATATTGGTGCCGGAGCCGGCCACAAACTGCATCGGACGCATCGACCGGCTGTGTCATTCAAAGCGATTCGAACAGGTCCACATACTCACCGACCATCCGCTCCAGGTCGAAACGTGCCACCGCGTCTTCGCGTGCGGCTTCACCCATTCGCCGCAGATTCTCCGGATCGGCGCAAAGCTCCCGGATCGCGTTCGCGAATGCAGCGGTATCGTCTTGCGCACAGAGCCGCCCCGTGACACCGTCGCGAATCACCTCGGGCAGCGACGAGCTGTTGCTGGCGATGACGGGCGTGCCACAGGCCATGGCCTCCATCGCGACCAGCGGCAACCCCTCGAGCCGGGTCGGAAACAGCAGCAGATCCGCATCACGGTAAGCGTTGCGCACCTGATCGTGATCCAGGCGGCCGAGCGACGTGGCATTGGGAAGGCTGGCCAGCGCATCGGTGGTACGGAGCCCCACGGCGTAGCGCAGTTCAAACCCGTCCCCGAGGGCCTGCATGATCGGCGCGATCATGTCGACCCCCTTACGGTGCGTCAGGTTGCCCACGAACAACAGCCGCACCGCCCTTCCGCTGACGGTCGGTTTCGGCTGGTCATGCGGCGTAAAGAATGTCGTGTCGATCCCGTTCAGGATCACTTGCGGTCTCGGATCACCCAGCACCCTATGATGCGCGTCGGCGGTGTATCGGCTGACGGCGACCTGCACATCCGAAACACGCTGGCTCGCGCGCTCGAAATGGGCCACCAGGGTCTTGTGAAAAACACCCTGGGCGAAGCTGCGGTAGGCGCTGAGCGCGGGGTCGAGCACGAACAAGTGCTCAATTGTGACGAGGGGGATGCCAGATCGCTTGAAGGCGAAACCATTCCAGCTGTTCGCCAGGGTGAGATCCGTGCCGGGAGGTGGGGGTACCCGACCCAGCAGCCACGGCGCATACTGCAGCCTGTGTGCAAACGGCTGTTCGACCGTGTCGATGTCGCGTCGGCGCAGGCCGTCGACCAGCATCCGCGTGAATACGTCCGAACCGCTCCCACCGCGGGTGTAAGGCAACCAGACCTTCATGCGCGACCTTCCATCATTTCCATCGACAAGCCACGAAAAGGTACGAGGGCAGGATGCCGCGCAGCGGCCTGGACCACAGATCGGAGTGGCGCAGCAACCAGCGTTTGAAACCCGGCGCACATTCGATCTCGCCAACCACTTTCACGCCCTCGATACTCACTTCGCGGGCTTTGTATCCGGCGTCCTCCAGCAGGGTGGCCAGTTCCGAATGACTGGGCGGGTCGCAATCGTACCGGCTGCCCCGCCCCATCCAGCGGACATAGCGGTCACGCATTGAACGCGGAAACCAGCTCAACAAAGGCAGGCGGAAATGGGGTTCGACAAGCGTCCACCGGTTGGGCACGGCCAGGTACAACCAGCCGTCGGGGCGAAGAACGCGCCTGATCTCGCCCAAGTGGTGCTTCTGCGCCGAGCGGTCGCCCACATGCTCCAGGACATGATTGGAGATACAGATGTCGAAACTTTCATCGGGGAAAGGCAGCGTGGTGTCCGTCACGAGTTGAAACTCGAAACCGTCGCGCAGCTGCCTTTGATCGATGACGTCAACGGCAGAAACCGCGCCATCTGACCCGACGCGGCCGGAGAGATAGGCAGCGATATACCCCGCCCCCGTTCCAACCTCGAGCACGCGTGCACCCGAAAGTTTCGTTACCAGGGACAGCAGGCGCTCGATCTTCACTGCCTTGCACGTGCGGGAATCCCGGTCGAGGGCGGCGTGGGGTTGGCGCGATTCGTCACTCATGGGCGGCCAGGTTCGGCGGAATTGAGCTGCGCGGAAAACAGATCGGAGAACGCGGCAGCCGACACCTCGCGGCTGAAGCGTGTGGTCACTTCGGCATGGGCGGTTTGCTTGAGGCGTTCCACCAGACCGGGATCAGCCGCCAGCGTCCGCACCGCGTCCGCGATCTGATCCGGCGCGCGCTCATCGACCAGCATCCCTGTCACACCGTCTTGAACAGAATCGACCACCCCACCCAGTCGAGTGGCGATCACTGGCACGCGGGCCACCATGGCCTCGAGGAATGTAAGCCCCTGGGCCTCGACCCACCCATTCTCGGCACGGCGCGACGGGCCGACGAATATATCCGCGGCAGCCATGTAGTAGGCGACCTCGTCCGGCTGCACCCAGCCGGTGAAACTAACGCTGTCCACGAGACCACCCGATGCCACGTACTGCTCGAGTTCGGGCCGATCCTGACCCTCGCCGACAATCAGCGCCCGGACGCCGGGGAGACTGGAGCGCAATATTCCCACGGCATCGATCAGATCCCGCACCCCCTTTTCCTCGACCACTCTCCCGACAAACACGAGCAGCGGCCCGCCATCCCGAAGGTACCGGTCGCGTATGGCCTTCACGGGTTCGGCATCCGGGGCCACGTGCTCGACCGATACGCCCATGGGGATACGGTGGATCGGCGCAGCCCCCGGGCCGAGTTCACGTACGGCGGCCTCTGTGACCGAACTGTTGACGGTCACCGCGTTGGCGTTGCGCAGCGTGAACCGCTTGAAAGAGGCCATCACCCCTCCCTTGAGGGCAAACACGTCTCCACCGTGCACGGTGATGACGTGGGGCACCCGAAACGGCTTCGCCGCCAACACCCCGGTGAATCCCTGCGGCAGTATCCAATGCGAATGCAGCAGATCGTAACGGCGGCTGGCCAGGCGGCGCATCACGGCCGCCCACTCCACTCCCACCAGCAGCGGCAGCTTGATGGCGTTGCTTCGCCGCTTTCGGAGGTTGATCAAGGCCCCGCCCTGGTAACAGACGGTCTGCTGTGAATCCGGCCAAAGGTAGCGAAATCGCTCGACCTTGATGCCCCCCAGTGTCTCGCGGGTCGCACAACCCGGTGCATGCGGAGCCAAGACATCCACCGACCATCCCAACGCCTGCAGGTCCTGAGCGAGGTGCAGCACGAATGGCGTCGTGCTATCTCCGGCCCACCGCGGAAAATTGGAGGTAGCACAGAGAATTCGGCCGCGACGCCCCATCAGTCTCCGGACCGGCGCTGCTCTAACTCCATCCGCCGCACGCGCTCCAGCGTCATCTCCAGTAGCTGCCGGTTGAACGAGATCAGGTCGGCGACCAGCCCGGCGAGGTACGCGATGAAACCCATGAGCAAGAACACGCCACCGAGGACCAGTGACTGGATGTGACCACCGCCGTCACCGACGAAATAAAAGTAGACGAAGCGCAGTATCGGGATCAGGCCGATCAGCATCAACAGGCTGCCCAGATAGAAGAACACGCGCAGCGGCTGGTACATCGCATACATGCGCACGATCGTGCTGACCTGGCGCTCGATGAACGCCGGGATGCTCTTGAACAGGCGCGATTCGCGGGTCTTGGGGTTGGTCGCGATCGGCACCGAGACCACGGCCATGTCCTTCTTTCCGGCCTGGATGACCGTCTCGATGGTATAGCTGAACGACGACACGACATTGGTACGGATCGCCGCCTCGCGCGAGAAGGCGCGAAAGCCGCTGACCGTATCCGGCACCCAGACGCCCGCGAGCTTGCGCACCACGCCGCTGCCGAGCCACTGCAGGAACTTCTTGAATCCCGAGAAATGCGCGATCTTGTCGGTCTGCCGATCGCCGATCACCATGTCCGCGCGTCCCTCGAGGATCGGCTGGACCAGCTTGGGGATGTCGGCGCCGGCATACTGGTTGTCGCCATCCGTATTGACGATGATATCGGCGCCCGCGCGCAGACACGCGTCCAGCCCCCGCCGGAAGGTGCGCGCGAGCCCCATGTTCTTCTTGTTGCGAACGATATGCTCTACGCCGATCGACCGGGCCACCTCGATCGTGCGATCGGTGCTGCCGTCATCTATGATCAGTATCTCGACCTTGTCGATGCCCTCGATATCGCGGGGGATGTCGGCCACCGTCTGCGGCAACGTGTGCTCTTCGTTGTAGCATGGAATCTGAACGATCAGTTTCATCGGGTCGACATCCTGCGACTGCACCGCGGGGTCGATCGGTGCGCTGCGGGCAGAATATCAGGCGACCAGACAAACAGGAAGGATCACCCGTGCGGCCAGACAGCGACCCGTCACACAGCCAGGCAGCGCCGCGCGCGATCGGTGGACCATGAGCAGTCTCGCACCCTTGCTGGTGATCTTCGTGCTGGCGTGGATCTGGCTGGACGGTGCGCGTGCACGCGAGTTCGCCATCGAGCTTGCGCGCCGCTATTGCCAGCATCGCGGATTCCAGTTCCTGGACGATACGGTCGCACTGGCGCGCATCGGCGTGCGCTGGACCCGGCAGGGGCTGCGCCTGCGACGCATGTTCCGTTTCGAATTCAGTCTCGAGGGTGTCGGTCGGCGCGTCGGCTACGTGCTGCTGCTCGGCACCCAGCTGGAGCGCATCGAAGACGGGCTGTTGCACCACAAGGAAAACCCGATCGAACCGGTACGCATCGAACGCGAAGAATCCGGCCCGCAGGCAAACTCAGAATCGGACGGCCAATCCAGCAACGTGGTGCCGTTCAGACGCAGACGCGGCCCGCACTGAGGGCGCCCGCGAAGCGGCTATTTGACCACCTTCAGCGACGGCTTTCCGTTGCCACCGGGAGTCGGCCGGGTGGGTTTCGGTGGCTCGGGTTCGGCACCGTCGTCCTCAGGAAACAGCATCCCCTTGCCGTTCTCTCGCGCATACACGCCGAGCACGGCATCGGGCGGCAGAGAGATCGCGAACGCGCTCCCGCCGAAACGCGCCTCGAACGCGATCAGTTCGTTGCCAAGTTGCAGATCGCGCACCGCGCTCGGACTGACGTTGAGCACGATCCGACCCTCTTCGACGTATCGACTGGGCACGTGCACCGATTCGCGGTCGGCATCCACGAGCAGGTAGGGGGTCAGTTCGTTGTCGACCAGCCAGTCGTACAACGCACGAATCAGGTAGGGGCGGTTGGATGTCATGCGCTCGAACCGACGCGCTCAACGCCGCATTTCGCGTTCTTGTTCGGTGAGGCTCGCGATGAAACCGTTGCGGGTGAACAGGCTGCCGGCATAGGTATTCACCTGCTTCAGAGCCTGTCCGGTCAACTCGACACCGAGCGCCGGCAGGCGCCACAGCAACGGTGCGATGCTGGCGTCGACCAGGGTGAATTCGTCGCTCATGAAGAACGGCTTGTGCGCCAGGATCGGCGCCGCGGCGGTCAGACCCTCACGCAGCTCCTTGCGTGCCTTGGTGGCCGCCTTGCCGCCAGCGAGGATCTGGTCGACCAGCACGTACCAGTCGTTCTCGACCCGATACATGTACAGCCGGGCGCTGGCGCGCGAAACGGGATCGACCGGCAGCAACGGCGGATGCGGGAAGCGCTCGTCGATGTATTCGCAGATGATCCTTGAATCGTAGAGGGCCAGGTCGCGATCCACGAGGGTCGGGACAGTCCCGTAGGGATTCAGGTCGATGACGTCCTCCGGCAGCGCCAGCGGATCCACGTCGATGATGTCGCAGGTGACATTCTTCTCGGCCAGCACCATGCGCACCCGATGGCTGTGCAGACTCTGCGGGTCGGAAAACAGGGTCATCACGGAACGGCGGGCGGCTACAGCGGTAATCACGAGATCGAACTCCGTAGGGTGCCAGCGCGACGCGGTGCGCCGGGAGATAAAAAAGGCGCATAGTATACCAAACTATGCGCCTTTAGCTTGGATGGGTGGCCGGCCGCTCAGTGAACGTCCTTCCACCACTCCTTCTTCATCAGGTAAGCGATCACGGAGAACACGATCAGGAACAGCATCGCCCAGACGCCCATGCTCTGGCGCTCCAGCTTCATCGGCTCCGAGATATAGGCGAGGTAGGTCGCCAGATCGCGCGCGACCTGATCGTATTCCTCGGTCGTCAGGCTACCCGGCTGAGCCATTTCGAGGTGGTCGACGACCTTTTCGAGCCGGTAGGTCTCACCGTGCTCCTGCACGTAGGCAGCCGCCTCCGCCTCGGTCTCGAACTCGGCGACCGAGTGACCGTCATGCTGCGCCTCGTACCTGTAGACCGGGCTCTGTACACCCTGCATCTCCCACAGCACGTGCGGCATCCCGACGTTCGGGAACACCGTGTTGTTGACTCCCATCGGCCGGGACGGATCGGTGTAGAAACCCTTCAGGTAGCTGTAGATCCAGTCGGCCCCGCCGTGGCGGATACGCGCGACCAGGGTCAGATCGGGAGCCGGCGCGCCGAACCATTTGGCAGCGTCGTCTTCCGGCATCGCGATCTTCATCAGGTCGCCGATCTTGCCGTCGGTGAACATCAGGTTTTCCTTGATGTCGTCTTCGGTCAGACCGACCTCGGTGAACAGCTTGTAGCGCACGTACTTCGCCGAGTGGCAGCCCATGCAGTAGTTGACGAACAGCTTCGCGCCGCGCTGGATCGAGGCGTGATTGCCGAGGTCGATGTTGGCCTGCTCGAGCTCAGGCCCGCCGCTCGACGCCATGCCGGTGACGGGCAGCAACGCGAGAGAAATCAACGCAATCAGTTTCTTCATTTCGTTACCCTCTCCGGCACCGGCTTGGTCTTGTCCATCTTGCTGTAGAACGGCATCAGGAAGAAAAACACGAAATACAGCGCGGTGAAGATCTGCGCGAGCAGGGTCTTGGTCGGCGTGGCCGCCTGCATGCCCAGCCATGCCAGCATTACGAACGTGACCACGAAGATCGCGATCGCGACCTTGAACAACATGCCCTTGTAGCGAATCGATTTCACCGGACTGCGGTCGAGCCAGGGCAGGAAGAACAGGATCAGGATCGCCGCGAACATCACGATGACGCCCGGGAACTGCGAATTGAACATCGGCGGAACCGCACGCAGCATCGCGTAGAACGGCGTGAAGTACCAAACCGGGGCAATGTGTTCCGGCGTCTTCAGCGGGTTCGCCGGCTCGAAGTTCGGCGGTTCGAGGAACAGTCCACCGAAGTCAGGCCAGAAGAACACCACACCAAGGAAGAAGATCATGAACACGCCGACGCCGACGATGTCCTTCACCGAGTAATACGGATGGAACGGAATCCCATCGGCCGGTGCCGTTTCGCTCCAGCGGTTGCCCTTCGGCCCCTTCTTGATCTCGATACCGTCGGGGTTGTTCGACCCCACCTTGTGCAACGCGACGATGTGGATGAACACCAGCGCGGCGAGCACGAACGGCAACAGGAAGTGCAGCGCGAAGAAGCGGTTCAGGGTGGCGTCCGAGATCACGTAGTCGCCGCGGATCCAGATCGACAACGGCTCACCGATGCCGAATGGGAAGGCCGCAAACAGGTTCACGATGACCTGTGCACCCCAGTAGGACATCTGCCCCCAGGGCAGCAGGTAGCCCATGAACGCGGTGGCCATCATCGCCACGTAGATGATCACGCCGATGATCCACAGCAGTTCACGCGGCTTGCGGTACGAGCCGTAGATCAGACCGCGGAACATGTGCAGGTACACCACCAGGAAGAACGCCGACGCGCCGGTCGAGTGCAGATAGCGCAGCAACCAGCCGTAATCGACGTCGCGCATGATGTACTCGACCGAGGCGAACGCGTCCGCCGCGGACGGCTTGTACAGCATCGCCAGCCAGACGCCGGTCACGATCTGGTTGACCAGCACCAGCATCGCCAGCGAACCGAAGAAATACCAGAAGTTGAAGTTCTTGGGCGCGTAGTACTGCGCCAGGTGCTCGTTCCAGACCTTGGTGGCCGGGAAGCGCTCGTCGATCCAGTTCATGAAGCTCATACAGCACCTCCGTCAATACCGATCAGGATCACGTCATCAGAAAGGTACTGATGCGGGGGCACCACCAGGTTGGTCGGCGCAGGCACGCCCTTATAGACGCGGCCGGCCATGTCGAAGGTCGAACCATGGCAGGGGCAGAAGAAACCACCCTTCCATTCGGGGCCCAGGTCTGCCGGCGCGACGTCCGGGCGATAGGTCGGCGAGCATCCCAGGTGGGTGCAGATGCCGACGAGCACGCCGTATTCCGGCTTGATCGAACGCGTCTCGTTCTTGCAGTACGGTGGCTGCTGGCTCTCGACGTCCGAATTCGGATCGGCGAGTTTGCCGTCCAGGCTCTTCAGGTCGGCGAGGTTCTGCTTGGTGCGGCGCACCACCCAGCACACCTTGCCGCGCCACTTGACGCGCAACAGGCCGCCCGGTTCGAGTTTGCTGATGTCCGCTTCTTCCGGCGCGCCGAGTGCCTTGGCCCGCTCCGACGGGTTCCAGGACGCAATGAACGGCACGGCCGCGAAACCGACACCCACCGCTCCGACGACCGCCGTGGTAGCTGTCAGGAAACGGCGTTTCTTGAGGTCTACGCCTGCTGCAGTCATGAATGAACTCCCACGACCCGGACACCGACGTTGCAGAACGCCAACATGCGAATCGAACTTTAAGAATATGCTGAATTTCCCCGAACGACCGCGGATTCTCCAACATCGGCCAATACCCCGTCAAGAAAAGGGGCTCTGACGGTGCCGACGCCCGACGCCAAGTGTTTGTAATAGCAAACAAAAATCAAACGGGGTTGGTGATCTCGATGAACCGGTGGGCGACATCGAAGCGGGTGGCCAGTTCATTGCCCAATGCCTGCACACCGTAGCGCTCGGTCGCATGGTGGCCCGCCGACAAGAACAAAACACCCAGTTCGCGCGCCAGGTGCACCGTCTGCTCGGAGATCTCTCCACTGATGAAGGCGTCAAAACCCAGCGCCGCCGCCTGCTCGATCATCCCCTGCGCGGCACCGGTGCACCATGCGACGCGACTCACCGCGGCGTCCGGGCCGACCGTGAGCGGCGGCCGGCCCAGCGCCCCTTCGACACGCTCGGCGAGGTCGCCCGCGGTCATCGGCCTGGCGAGTTCGACACCCCACAGCAGACCGTCCTGCGGCGACGCATCGACGAATCCCATCGCCAGACCCAGCTGGCGGTTGTTGCCCAGTTCCGGATGCGCATCGAGCGGCAGGTGATACGCCAGCAGGCTGATCCCCGCGTTCATCAGCGCGCGGATCCGGCGCCCCTTGATGCCGACCAGCGGCGCCGGCTCGTTGCGCCAGAAATAGCCGTGGTGGACCAGCAGCAGGTCCGCGTCCGCGTCGATCGCAGCGCTGATAAGCGCCTGGCTCGCGGTCACCCCGGAGACGATCGTCGCGACCTGGTCACGCCCCTCGATCTGCAGCCCGTTCGGGCAGTAGTCGTCGAACGTGGCGGCCTCCAGGCGCTGATCGCAGTACGCGACGATATCCTCCAGTCGGGCCATCGGCATTCCTCGGGCGGGTCACACGGACCCTTGTCATGGCGCGCGATGCACGGCAATCTGCAGGCCGAAGAGCGAGCGTCGCCCGCTTGCTTCGACGACGCCACACCCCGCAGTGACCTATGAACCAACGCACCGTTAGGGTTTGCGCATGAAGTGGTACCGCGCATTCTCGTTCCTGTTCACCTCGATTGCCACCGGGCTGGCCGCGGCATTTCTGGTGTTGCTGCTCCGCCCGGACCTGGTCGGCCGGGAGACGGCGACGCCGACTCAACCGCCCCCACAGCCGCTGGTGGTCGAACGCGCCGTGGGACCGGTCTCGTATGCGGCCGCGGTGCAGCGCGCCGCACCGTCCGTGGTGAACGTCTACGCGACCAAGATCACCCGTGAGAAAGTCCATCCGCTGCTCGACGACCCTTTGTTCAAGCGATTCTTCGGCGACCGCGTCAGCCGCCCGCGTCTGAAGCGCGAAAACAGCCTCGGTTCGGGCGTGATCGTCGACGACAACGGCTACATCCTGACCAACAATCACGTGATCGCCGGGGCCAGTGAGATCCAGGTGGTGCTGGATGACGGCCGCAATCTTCCGGCACGCATCGTCGGTTCCGACCCGGAGACCGACGTTGCCGTGCTCCAGGCCGCAGGCGAGAGCCTGCCGCTCGCCTCGCTCGGCAACTCCGACCAACTGCAGGTCGGCGACGTCGTAATGGCGATCGGCAACCCGTTTGGCGTGGGCCAGACGGTGACCATGGGCATCGTCAGCGCCACCGGCCGCAACGAACTCGGGATCACCGACTTCGAAAACTTCATCCAGACCGACGCGGCGATCAACCCCGGAAACTCGGGCGGCGCATTGATCAACGCGCTCGGCGACGTGGTGGGCATCAACACCGCGATCTTTTCGCAAAGCGGCGGCTCGCACGGCATCGGCTTCGCAATCCCGGTCCAGCTGGCGCGCGACGTGATGGATCAGATCATTGCGCACGGCCGGGTGATCCGCGGCTGGCTCGGGATCACCGGGCAGAACCTGACCCCGGCGCTGGCGAAGTCGCTGGAGATCGAGTTCCGCAGCGGCATCCTTGTCTCCGGGGTACTCGACGGGGGTCCCGCCGATCTCGCGTCGATCAAGCCCGGAGACATCCTCGTCGCGGTAGACCGGCATCCGATCAGCGGATCCCAGCAACTGCTCAAGGCCGTGGCCGACAAGGCCCCGGGCAGCCCGATGACGGTGACGCTGTACCGCGACGGGGGCGAGGTGGAGCAGGTCGCGATCGTCGGCGAACGCCCGGCGAGCGGCACGCAGTCGCCGTGAAGTGGCTTTCGGACCTGCTGGACAGACTGCGCCCGCCGGGCGCGGCGCGCGACAAGGTGGCGATCGAGATCGACCTGGAGGCCGGCGTTTTGAACGAATGCCCGGTGTGCCGGACGATCTTCGACCTAAACAATGACGGCCAGCTGCCGACAGCAGATCTGCTGGCGCACCAGCGATTCGACCACCGCGACCCCAGCGTCGCCGTGTTCGCCGGTGACCGCGGGGATCTGTTGCGGCGTCTGCGTAGCGTGCGCGACAGGTTTGATTACCACTGCAACTGCCTCAAGGCTGGATAAGGAACATTTGTCGATGCAATACCCGAAGCGCTGTATCCGGTTCGCATGGCCGTCTCTGCTTCTGCCGACGCTGTGGCTGGCATTGCTCGCCGGACCGACCGCGGCGCAAACGCCGGAGGAGACCCGGATGCTGGCGAAGCTGAAATCGGACTGCCAGCTCGAAGGCGAGGGTGGCGGCTTGAGCGGTACGGACCTCGACCACTACATCGACCAGTGTGTCAAAGACCTGCTCGAGGTCGAGATCCTGCACTCGACCGACGGCAAATGAGTGCGCCGCGCGGCTCAGCCGCGTAACGCGAGCGACAGCACCAGCAGCGCGCTCGCCGCGGCCCAGGACCCCAGAATCCGCAGACCGATGCGCTGCCACTCGCGGCGCCCGAACCACTCGGCGAACACCATGGCGTAGAGCAACAACAGGTAGGCTGCGATCGCGCTGCCAAGCATCGCCGCCAGCCAGCCACGGCCACTCAGACCCTCCTGAGCCGAATCGACCCCGACCAGCAACGTCACGACACCCCCCAGGGCCGCAATTGCAGGCACAGACAAAGGTCGGGCGAGCGCGACCAGCGCGCCGCTGACCGCCGCAAACGCCAGCAACGGCACCTCGACACTGATCGCGGCCGCCGGCACGCTGGCGGCGAGGCCCACCAGCAGCGCGACCAGGCAGGCGACGATCGCGACCTGCACACGCTGCGCGCCCTGTTGGCCCAGCAGAACGCCGAGCACCAGTATGCTCAGCAGGTGCGCCGGGACGAATACGGGGTGCAGCAGACCGGCGTAGAAATTGTCGAGTCCCTTGATCGGACTGTGTGCCCACGCGAGGCCCGGCAACAGGCCAAGCGCCACGCACAGCGCCAGGGAGCGCCGCGTCATACCACGCCGGTCAGGAAGCCGACCCCGGCCAACGCGATCGCGCCACCGCCGGCACGCACCACGACCCGCCCGGCGGGCCAGCGCACCAACAGACCGAACGCGATGCCGCACAGGTGCAGCAGGCCGGTGGCCACCACGAAACCGAGGCTGTAGGCCAGCGGATTGGCGGCGTCGGGCAGCTCGGTACCGTGCGCATGGCCATGAAACACCGCGAATACACCGACGATCAGCGCCGCGACCCAGAGCGGCGGGCGCGCGGCGAGGGCCACCATCAGGCCAAGGATCACCGCCGAGCTGGCGATCCCGGTCTCGACCGCCGGCAAAGGGATGCCGAGGACGCCCAGCGTCCCACCGACAACCATCACCATCGGGAACACCACCGGCAGGACCCAGATTGCCGGGTTGCCCAGGAATGCGCCCCAGAGTCCGACCGCGACCATCGCCGCGACGTGGTCCCAACCGAGGATCGGGTGCATGAAGCCCGCACCGAACCCGCCCGCGATGCCAACGCCCTGATGCGCCATGGCGACGCCCGCAAACAGGCCCCCCATGAGCAATATCAGTAGTTTCGCGCCTTGCACAGCCATCTTCGTGCCTCCCCGATGAGGTCGTGTCATGCATCGCCACTCGATGCAGCGGTGGCCGAACGCCGTCAGTCCACGGCGCCGGCCAATGTACGCAATCCGGCGAGCAGCGCGTCGTTCTCTTGCGGGGTGCCGACCGTTGGCCGCAGGCAGTCACTGAGCATCGGATGCGCGCCGTTCAGGTTCTTGATCAGCACGCCGCGCGCGCGCAGGCCTTCGAACCATGCCGCGGCCTGCCCAGGCGGGGTGCGCATCAGCAGGAAGTTCGCCTGCGACGGGTAAAGGCGCACCCCCGGCAACTCCGCCAATACCGCACTGACGCGCTCGCGTTCACTGCGCACGAGTTCGGTCTGTGCATCGAACACCGCGTGGTGGCGCAGCGCGAACTCGGCGCTGACCTGGGTCAGCACGTTGATGTTGTACGGCAGCCGTACCTTGTCGAATTCATCCAGCCAGGCCGCCGGGCCCGCCAGCATGCCGAGGCGCAGCCCCGCCAGCCCCATCTTCGACACCGTGCGCATCACCAGCAGGTTGTCGTATTCGCCGAGGCTCGACATGAAGCTGGCGTCGGTAAACGGCGCATAGGCCTCGTCGACCACCACCAGTCCGGGGGCCGCGCGGATCACCTCGTGCACTGCCTCGGCATCGAACAGGTTACCGGTGGGGTTGTTCGGGTAGGCGATGAACACCACCGCCGGCTGATGCTCTTCCATCGCCTGCAACACGGCCGGCAGGTCGAGACCGAAATCCTCGGCGCGCAGCGGTACGCCGATATAGCGCAGCCCGGCGAAGGTCGCGATCATGCGATACATCACGAACCCGGGGTCGACCGACAACACACAGCGCGACGGCCCCGCCAAAGCCAGCGCGATCATCTGGATCAGCTCGTCGGAACCGTTGCCGAGCAGGACACGCATGCCCTCCGGGACGGCCATCGTCTCGGCGAGGCGCTCGCTCAGGCGCCGTGCCTGTGGATCCGGATAACGGTTGACATCGGTCGCGCGCAGCACCTCGGTCCAGGCATCGCGGAGCTCGGCCGGCCAGGTATAGGGGTTCTCCATCGCGTCGAGCTTGATCATCCCGCCGGCGGACTGCACGTGATACGCCGAAAGTGTGGCGATTTCGGGGCGTATCCAGTGTTGCACGAGATCGTTGAGCGAACCGGACATCGGTGGTCTGAGGCCTCGAATGATGAATCGACAGTTTCCCGACGGCGCGGCGCGCACCGTGCCGGGCGGCTTCGCGACGCTAGTCGTCCAGCCGGTACTCGGCGGAACGCGCGTGCGCCTCCAGGCCCTCGCCGCGCGCCAGCACCGACGCGGTGCGACCGAGTGTCTGTGCGCCGGCCGCCGAGACCATGATCAGGCTCGACCGCTTCTGGAAGTCGTAGACACCCAGCGGCGAACTGAAACGCGCGGTGCGCGACGTCGGCAGCACGTGATTGGGCCCGGCGCAGTAGTCGCCGAGCGGTTCCGAGGTATGCCGTCCCATGAAGATGGCGCCGGCATGCCGGATCTTCGCGACGTACGCCTCAGGATCGGCAAGCGACAGTTCGAGGTGCTCCGGGGCGATGAAATTGGCGACCTCGGCGGCTTCGTCGAGATCGCGGCAGACGATCAGGGCGCCGCGCGCGCGCAGCGCGGTGGCGATGATCTCGCCACGCTGCATCGCCGGCAGCAACCTGTCGATGCTCTGTTCCACGCGGTCGACGAACCCTGCGTCCGGACACAGCAGGATCGACTGGGCGTCTTCGTCGTGCTCGGCCTGGGAGAACAGGTCCATCGCGACCCAGTCCGGATCGGTCTGCCCGTCGCAGATGACCAGGATCTCCGACGGCCCCGCGACCATGTCGATGCCGACCTGTCCGAACACCGTGCGTTTCGCGGTGGCGACATAGATGTTGCCCGGACCGACGATCTTGTCGACCGGCGGCACCGATTCGGTACCGTAGGCGAGCGCCGCGACCGCCTGGGCCCCTCCGACCGCGAACACCCGGTCGACCCCGCAGACGTGCGCCGCGGCGAGCACCAGCTCGTTGAGTTCGCCGCGCGGGGTCGGGACGACCATGATCAGCTCACCGACCCCGGCGACCTTGGCCGGCAGCGCGTTCATCAGTACCGACGACGGATACGCGGCCTTGCCACCGGGTACATACAGGCCCACGCGGTCGAGCGGCGTGACCTGCTGACCGAGCACGGTGCCGTCCGGCTCGGTGTAGCTCCAACCTTCCATCTTCTGGCGCTCGGCGTAGCCGCGCACACGATCGGCGGCGTGCCGCAGCGCATCGCGCTGCGCGTCCGGAATCGCGTGCCATGCCTGCTCCAGACGCGCGAGCGGGATCTCCAGGTCGGCTGCGGAACCCGCCTCCCAGCCATCGAACCGGTTGGTGAACTCGATCAACGCGGCGTCACCGCGTTGCCGGATCTCGGCGATCACCTCCTGCACGACCCGGTTGACCCGATCGTCGGACACGGACTCCCATGCCAGCAGCTCATCGAGCTGGCGCTGGAAATCGGCATCGGCGGTGTTCAGTCTGCGTATCTCAGCCATGGCTCGTATTCCGTGGGCGATCCTGGGCACGGCCGCCGTGGCGACCATTCTAGCGCGCCGTGCGGCGGATCAACCGCGCGGACGGTGCGACATCGGGTGACGCGCGTCAGGCCGCCGCGCGTTCGACGGCACCGCGTAGCGCATCGACCAGGGCCTGCACGGTCGCGTGTTTCATCTTCCACGATGCCTTGTTGACCACCAGGCGTGAACTGATGTCGTGCATATGCTCGAGAGGGACCAGGCCGTTCGCCTTGAGGGTGTTCCCGGACTCCACCAGGTCGACGATCAAGTCCGACAGGCCGACCAGGGGCGCGAGCTCCATCGACCCGTACAGCTTGATCACCTCGACCTGCTGGCCACGCGCCGCGAAGAAGCTGCGCGCCGCCTGTACATACTTGGTCGCTATCCGCAGACGGCGGGCGCCGGTGTTGGTGTCGGGGCGCCCGGCCACCATCATCCGGCAACGCGCAATTTTGAGGTCGAGCGGTTCGTACAACCCCTCGCCACCGTGTTCCATCAACACGTCTTTGCCGGCCACACCGAGATCGGCCGCGCCCCATTGCACATAGGTCGGCACATCGGTCGCCCGGATCAAGACGAACTTCACCAGCGGATGTGAAGTGTCGAGGATCAGCTTGCGGCTGGTCTCCGGATCCTCCAGCGGCGCGATGCCGGCCTCGGCCAGCAGCGGCAGCGTGTCCTTGAATATCCGTCCCTTGGACAGCGCAATGGTCAGCGGTGCGTCGATCGATACAGCCATACCCATATCCTCAACCGGGCACCCGACGGATATGTGCGCCGAGCCCGGCAAACTTGTCTTCGATGTTCTGGTAACCGCGATCGACGTGATAGATGCGGTCGACGACCGTCTCGCCTTCGGCGACCAGGCCGGCGAGCACCAGGCTGGCCGAGGCGCGCAGGTCGGTCGCCATCACCGGCGCCGCGGTGAGACGCTTTACCCCACTGCAGATCGCGGTGTTGCCCTCGAGCTTGATCTTGGCGCCCATGCGCTGCAGTTCCTGGACATGCATGAAACGGTTCTCGAATACCGTTTCGGTGATGGTCCCGACCCCATCGGCCACGCTGTTGAGCGCGGTGAACTGTGCCTGCATGTCGGTCGGAAACGCCGGGTAGGGCGCGGTGTGCACGTTGACCGCACTCGGCCGTCGGCCACGCATGTCGAGCAGCACGCTGTCGTCGCCGATCTCCAGCTCGGCACCGGCCTCGCGCAGCTTCTGCAGCACCGCGTCCAGCTGCTTGGGATCGGTGTCGCGGACCCGTACGCGGCCACCGCTGATCGCGCCGGCGACCAGGAAGGTGCCGGTCTCGATACGGTCCGGCAACACCTTGTACTCGGTACCATGCAGCGCCTTGACGCCCTGGACCGTGATCGTCGAGCTGCCGGCGCCGCTGACCCGGGCGCCCATCGCGTTCAGGCAGTTGGCCAGGTCGACCACCTCGGGTTCACGCGCCGCGTTTTCGATGATCGTCGTGCCCTCTGCCAGGGTCGCCGCCATCATCAGATTCTCGGTGCCGGTCACGGTGATCAGATCCAGCACCAGGCGCGCCCCCTTCAGGCGGTTGGCGCGCGCCTTGATGTAACCACCCTCGACGTCGATCTCGGCACCCATCGCGCGCAGGCCCTCGATGTGCAGGTCGACCGGCCGCGAACCGATCGCACAACCGCCCGGGAGCGACACGTCGGCATGTCCACAGCGCGCCAGCAGTGGCCCGAGCACCAGTATCGATGCGCGCATCGTCTTGACCAGCTCGTAGGGCGCGAACGGTTTGTCCAGGCGCCCGGCGTCGACCTCGACGCGCATCTTCTCGTCGACGGTCAGTTCGACCCCCATCCGGCCGAGCAGCTCCATCGTCGTCGTGATGTCGCGCAGGTGCGGAATGTTCCCGATCACCATCGGCTGATCGGCGAGCAGGGTGGCGGCGAGGATCGGCAGCGCAGCGTTCTTGGCGCCCGAGATGCGCACGTCGCCGGCGAGCGGGCGGCCGCCGTAGATGATCAGTTTGTCCATGACCGCCCTGGGCACGCACCGCGCCACGCAGCAAAAAGGGCGTCAATGATAAAGAAAATCGGGGACCTGCGGGAGTCCGGATCCGGCCGCGCCGGCGTCATGCCTCGTTGGCGAGCAGGCCCTCGCAGCGCGACATGCGCGCCAGGTCGAGCAGTTCGGCCGGCAGGTCGGTCAGGTGCAGGTGGCAATGGGTCCGCTGCGCGACGTCGCGCGCCTCGACCAGCAACACCAGCCCCGCGCTGTTGGTCTGGCGGATCCCGGCGAGCGACAGGGTCATGCGACCGCCGGCAGACACCAGCTTCTCGAGCGCCGGCCAGATCGCCGGCACGCTGTTGAAATCCAGCACGCCAGACAGCTTCCACCGTCCTCTGCCGGCCTGCTTGAGGGTGGCTCCGCTCACGGACCCGCCGAGCGGTTCTTGTTGGCCAACGCCTCGATCAGGCCATCTATGCCGTTACGGCGGACTTCTGCGGCGAACTGGCTGCGATAATTGGTGATCAGGCTGACCCCGTCGATCACGACGTCGTACACCAGCCAGCGATCCGTGCCGTCGGCAAGTTTGAGCCGGTAGTTGATCGGCACCGGTGGCGCACCCGAAGACGCGATCCGGGTCGGGATCAGCACCGTGGTGTCGCCCTGGCTGTACTGCACCGGCAGGTACTCGATGGTCTGCCCGGTGTAGCCGAGCAGCGCGGTCGCGTAGGTACGCACCAACAACTCACGAAACTCGCGCGTCAGGCCGTCTTTTTGCGCCTCGCTGGCATCCCGCCAGAACCGACCCAGCGCCGACTGCGACATCGAGCGGAAATCGAAATGCGGCAGCACGGTATTTTCGACCAGCGGATAGATCCGGCTCGGGTTCGCCTCGAGCTCGGCCTTGCGCTCGCTGAGCTCGGCCAACACCTTGTCCGCGGTCGCACGCAGCATCACCTGCGGATTTTCGATGGCCGCCGACGCCGCCGACCAGAGCACAGAAAGCCCCGTCAACAGGATCAACGACCGCAACAACGCACCCATCACTTGACTCCTTCGCTCGCCTTGCCGTAGATGAACTGGCCGATCACATCCTCGAGTACCAGCGCCGATTGCGTCACCGCAATCTCGCTGCCCTCTTTCAGTACCGACTCGCTGCCGCCCGGATCCAGCCCGACGTATTGCTCACCAAGCAGCCCGGCCGTCAGAATTTTCGCAAACGTATCATCCGGGATGGTATTGAATTGCGAGTAGATTCCCAAAACGGCCACCGCACGGAAATCCTTAGCGTCATAGTAGATATCGACCACGCGCCCGACCTCGACGCCCGCCATGGTCACCGGCGCCTTGACCTTTAGACCGCCGATGTTGTCGAAACGTGCCTGCACCCGGTACGAATTGCCGTGATTGACGCTCCCCAGGTTGCTGATCTGCATCGCCAGGAAGAACAGCGCGACAAACCCCGCGGCCATGAACGCACCGACCAAAATCTCAATTTGTCTCGTCTTGGACATTTTCAGTTCCCGTTGGCCCCGGCGGTCGGGGCGACCGTGGCGCCGTGAATTCGACATGGCATCGGTCGTTGCATCCTAGTTGAACATCAGCGCGGTGAGCACGAAATCCAGGCCGAGCACGGCCAGAGACGAGTGCACCACGGTGCGGGTGGTCGCGCGACTCACCCCTTCGGATGTCGGCACGCAGTCGTATCCCTGGAAGATCGCGATCCAGGTGCATACGACACCGAACACGACCGACTTGATCACGCCATTCACCACATCGTCGTTCCAGTCGATCTGAGACTGCATCTGTGCCCAGTAGGTGCCGTCGTCCACCCCGAGCAGGCCGACCCCGACGAACCAGCCCCCGTACACCCCAAGCACGCTGAACAGCGCCGCCAGCAACGGCATCGAGGCGATCCCGGCGATCAGGCGCGGGGTCAGCACACGATGTTCCGGATTCACCGCCATCATCTCCAGACCGGACAACTGTTCGGTGGCCTTCATCAGGCCGATCTCGGCGGCCAGCGCCGATCCGGCACGCCCGGCGAACAGCAGCGCGGTGACCACCGGTCCCAGCTCTCTCACCAGCGATGCGGCGACCATCACGCCCAGGGTCGCCTCGGCACCGAAACGCGACAGGATGTAATAACCCTGCAGACCGAGCACCATGCCGACGAACACGCCCGACACCGCGATGATCAGGATCGTCAGGACGCCAACGGCAAACATCTGTTCGAGCAGCAGACGCGGCCGGCGCAGCAGGGCCGGTACGCCGCCGAGCATCGCCACCAGCAGCATGTTCGCGCGCCCCAGCCGCGCGGAGAACGACAGGCCGACCCGACCGAGAGCCGCCAACCACTCCATCAACCGGTCTCCCCGAACAGATCGCCGCGCAGTTCCGGTGCGGGATAGTGGAACGGCACCGGACCATCCGGGAGCCCGTGCATGAACTGCTTGGTCCATTCGACGCCGCGCTCGCTGAGCTGGCGCGGCGGACCGGACTCCACGACCCGGCCATCCGAGATCACGTAGACCAGGTCCGCGATCTGCGCGGTCTCGGCGACATCGTGCGACACCACCACGCTGGTGATGCGCGCCGCGTCGTTGAGCCGGCGAATCAACTGCACCACGACGCCCATCGAGATCGGATCCTGTCCGGCAAAGGGTTCGTCGTACATGATCATCATCGGATCCAGCGCGATGGCACGCGCCAATGCGACGCGCCGCGCCATGCCACCCGAGAGCTCGGCCGGCATCAGCTGATGCGCGCCGCGCAGTCCGACCGCCTCCAGCTTCAGCAACACCAGCTTGCGCACCATCGAAGGACTCAGACGGGTGTGCTCGCGCAGCGGATAGGCGACATTGTCGAAAACCGAGAGGTCGGTGAGCAGGGCGCCGCTCTGGAACAGCATGCCCATGCGCATGCGCAGTCGGTACAGCTCAGCCGTGTTGAGCCGATGGACGTTCTGTCCGTCGACCTCGATGCTGCCGGCATCCGGCGTCAGCTGACCGCCGATCAGCTTCAGCAGCGTGGTCTTGCCGGTCCCCGACGGCCCCATGATCGCGGTCACCCGGCCGCGCGGAATGTCGATGTCCACGCCGTCGAATATCGCCCGTGTTCCGCGATAGAACTTCAAGCCGCGGATGCGAACGAGGGTGTCACTTGGGGAACGCTTTTGGGTCATGAGTATCCGGCAAGCTGGGCGCCGGTCGGCGGTCCGTGTACGAACCGGGCCCCAATCGCGAAGCGGAACGACAATTCTGATGACCCGGCCGGGTAGCGTCAAGCCGACTCATCCGCGCCCGAGAAGTTCCAGCAGGGTGCGCAGCTCCGGCACCCTTGCCGGGCTCGCACCCGGACCACCGATCACCAGTGCACGCAGGTCGTCCGGCAGTTGCGCGGCGCGACCGCGCAGTGCGCGCAGGTCAAAGGTCTCGACGGACCAGCACACCAGGCTCGCGCCGCTCTGCGGGTCGCGCCACTCGCCCGCCCCCCGGGCCTCCCATTGAGGGTAGTCCGCAAGATCGGCTTGCCGCTGTTCGACCAGCAGCACCACGGGACGGCCGGCGAAGGGCTGCAACGCGCGCCGGGTCGACCCCGGATCCGCCGCGGCCCTGATGAACAACCGCAACCGGGCGGGCACCTCGGCCAGCATCTCGGTCGACGGCAGGCCGTCGACTGCGCGCAGCGGGTCGGCGTCCAGCAGACTGCAGCCACAGTCGTTGGCGTAGTACGCGAGGCGCCACTCCTCGGGCAGATCCTCGGGATAATAACCGGTCAGCCAGTCCGGCCTGGCCCACCCGACCGTGCCGAGCAACAGGCGTTGTTCGGCGCTACCATTGTCCACTTCCACCCCCCGAAGAACCGGATCCATGGGCGAGATTCTACCGTTCAAGCCGCGCAGACCCAGCGAACGCCACCGCGGCAATACGCTGTGTCGCAACGGGCATCACAAATGGGAGGTCGACAAGCGCGCGGTGTTCGACGTCAAACTCGGCCGCCTGGTGACCCGTTATCGCTGCAGCCGCTGCGGCAAGATCAAGGTCCAGGCTGACTAGTGGGGCGGGCAGGTCATCGTGTACCGCTCAGCCGTGCCACACGCATTGCGGGCAATGCACGGTGCGCAGGGGATGGCAGGCCCTTCCCAAGGACTGCAACGCAGCCCACGATGCGTGTAACGGGGCCTTTCGGCAGCCGCTGGGCGTTACGCGATCATCCACTTGGCCCACCAGAGCGGCGTTTGGACATCATCCCGGGCATTCGCGACAATCCGCGCTCCTGAACGCCGTCAGCGGGGACCCGGTCTTAGATGCTGTTGCCCATTGCCTCCATTGCGCTCGGCCTCGCGCTGCTGGTGTGGTCGGCCGACCGTTTCGTGATCGGCGCCGCGGCGCTGGCGCGCAATCTGGGCGTACCGCCGCTGCTGGTCGGGCTGACCGTGGTCGGTTTCGGCACCTCGGCCCCGGAGATCCTGGTGTCGACGATGGCGGCGCTGCAGGGCAACACCGGGATCGCCATCGGCAACGCGGTCGGGTCGAACATTGCGAACATCGCGCTGATCCTCGGCACCACCGCGCTGGTCGCACCACTGAGCGTGCAATCCGACATGCTGCGGCGCGAATACCCGCTGTTGCTGCTGGTCACTGTCGCGGTCTTCCTGTTGCTGCTGGATCGCGACCTCGATCTAACCGACGGCCTGATCCTGCTGGGCGGCCTGGTGTTCAGCATGTCGCTGCTGGTGCGCATCGGGCTGCAGCGCCGCGACCACGACCCGCTTGCCGAGGAGATCGAGGCCGAGGTGCCCGGCGATCTCAGGACCTCGGCGGCGATCACCTGGTTCGCGATCGGCCTGATCGTGCTGGTACTGAGTTCGCGACTGCTGGTCTGGGGCGCGGTGGAGATGGCGACGGCGCTCGGCGTCAGCGACCTGGTGATCGGATTGACCATCGTCGCGATCGGCACCAGTCTGCCGGAACTGGCTGCAAGCATCGCCAGCGCACTGAAAGGCGAGCCGGACCTGGCGATCGGCAACGTGGTCGGCTCCAACCTGTGGAACCTGCTGGCGGTGCTGGGTGTGCCGGCCCTGCTCGCCCCCGGGGCGATCCCGGCCGAAGCCCTCGATCGCGACATGCTGGTGATGTTGGCGCTCACCCTGGCGCTGTTCGTGATGGGACGCAGCGCCCAGACCCATGGCACCATCAACCGGATCGAGGGCGGCGTCCTGCTGTCCAGTTTCATTGCCTACCAGAGCTGGGTGATCTGGCAGGCACACACGGCTGCTTCGAGTTGAGATCGGGGGATCAAAACGGTGCGCGCGGATACTGAACACTTGTGCCGCTCCGGCCGGAGCGTGATCGAGATCGAAAGCGCCGCGGTCAGTGCGCTCGCCGGACGGGTCGACGAGAACTTCGCGGCCGCGTGCCGACACATGCTCGACTGCCATGGGCGCATCGTCGTCACCGGCATGGGCAAGTCGGGGCACATCGGCAACAAGATCGCCGCGACCCTGGCGAGTACCGGAAGCCCGGCATTCTTCGTCCATCCGGGCGAGGCCAGTCACGGCGACCTGGGCATGATCACCGCGGCGGACGTGGTCCTGGCGCTGTCGAACTCGGGTGAAACCAGCGAGATCGTCACGATCCTGCCGCTGATCAAGCGCATGGGAGCACCCCTGATCAGTATGACCGGGCGGCCGGACTCCACCCTGGCACGCGAGGCCGAGGTGAATCTCGACGTCAGCGTCGCCAAGGAGGCCTGCCCGCTCGATCTCGCGCCGACCGCGAGCACCACCGCGGCGCTGGTGATGGGTGACGCCCTGGCGATCGCACTGCTCGAGGCGCGCGGCTTCACCGCCGAGGATTTCGCGCTGTCGCATCCGGGCGGCAGTCTCGGGCGACGCCTGTTGCTGCACGTGCGCGACGTGATGCACAAGGGCGAACGGATCCCGGCGGTCGCCCAGGCGGCACCGCTGCGCGACGCGTTGATGGAGATGAGCGCCAAAGGTCTGGGCATGACCGCGGTGGTCGACGACGCCGGACACGCGGTCGGCGTGTTCACCGACGGCGATCTGCGGCGCTGGCTGGATCGCGGCCTGGACGTACGCCAGGCATCCGTCGCCGAGGCGATGACCCCGGGTGGCAAACGCATCGCACCGGAAAGGCTCGCGGTCGAGGCGTTGAACATGATGGAAGAGAAGAAAATCAACGCGCTGCTGGTCGTCGATGCCGAAGGGCGGCTATGCGGCGCGCTCAACATGCACGACCTGCTGCGTGCCGGCGTGATGTAAAAGAGGGACGAGGTTCATGCAGGATCTACACGAGAAGGCGGCTGCAATCCGGCTGGTGATCTTTGATGTCGACGGCGTTCTGACCGACGGCAGCCTGTTCATCGGCGACGACGGCCAGGAATACAAGGCGTTCAATTCCAAGGACGGGCACGGCATGGTGATGCTGCAGGAAACCGGGGTGAAGATCGCGATCATCACCGGGCGCACCTCGGAAGTGGTGCGCATCCGCATGCAGAGCCTGGGCATAGAGCACGTTTACCAGGGCAGGCGCGCCAAGCTGCCGGCGTTCGACGAACTCAAGCGCGCGACCGGGCTGGACGACGCACAGATCGCCTATGTCGGCGACGATGTAGTCGATCTGCCGGTGATGACGCGCGTCGGGCTGGCGATCGCGGTGCAGGATGCGCATGCCCTGGCCAAACGACATGCCCACTGGGTCACGCCGAGCGGCGGCGGGCGCGGCGCCGGCCGAGAGGTCTGCGAGCTGATCATGGATGCCCAAGGCACGCTGCAGCCGGCGCTGCAGGGCTACCTGGACTGAGCATGCGCCGTTTTCGCCCCTTGCTGGCGATGCTGCTGGTGCTCGGCGCGTTGTTCAGCTGGTGGCTGGTCGACCGGGTCGAGGAGTCGACGGCACCCGGCGACGCCGGCCCGTCCCAGGGGCCGCGCGAGATCGATTATTACGTGACCGGGCTCGACGCGACCCGCATGACCGCGGCGGGCGTGCCGGCACACCGGCTGCGCACCCCGCAGCTGCGCCACTACACCGACGACGACACCACGGAGCTCGAAAAACCCCGTCTGACCGTGTACCAGGACGAACGCCCGCCGTGGGAGGTCGCGTCCGAGCGTGCCTGGATGTCGGGCGACGGCAGTCTGCTGCTGCTGCACGGCGATGTGCTGATCGAGCGTGCCGGGGATGCGCAGAATGCACCCTTGCGGATGACGACGCGCGATCTGCGCGTACAGCCCCGCGAAGACTATGCGGAGACGGACGAAAAGGTTAGGGTAGTCAGCGATGCGCACAGCGTGGATGCCGTCGGCATGCAGGCCTGGCTACGCCCCCCATCGCGCGTCAAGCTTTTGTCCGAGGTAAAAGGTCTGTATGTCCCCGAAACCCATTGAATTCAACGTGTCGCGTTGCCTGTGGACCTGGGCAGCGGCCCTGATGCTCGCCTGCGGCCCGGCGACCGCGCTCGAATCGGACAACCAGCAACCAATCGAGCTGTCTGCCGACTACGCGGATATCGACGAAGCCAAAGGGATCAGCGTCTACAAGGGCGATGTCGACCTGCGCCAGGGCACGCTGCGTCTGCGCGCCGATGTGCTGACGGTGCACCATGCCGGGCGAAAGCCGTCGAAAATGATCGCCGAAGGTAAGCCGGTCCACTTCGAACAACAATCCGACGAGGGTCCGGTCAAGGGCCAGTCGCGGCGCGCCGAGTACGAGGTGAACACCGAGAATCTGGTGCTGATCGGCGATGCGGTGGTAGTCCAGAACAAGGACACGATGCGCAGCGATCGCATCGTCTATGACCGCGTGCACTCGGTGGTCAAGGCGGGCGCGGCCGCCCAGGGCAAGCAACGCGTGCAGATCACGATTCAGCCGCCGGCCAAGTAGTCCGCCCCGCCTCCCGACGATGACCCGCCTCGCCGCCGAAGACCTGGTGAAACGCTACCGCGGGCGAGCGGTGGTCAACGGCGTCTCGCTGCACCTGCACGATGGCGAAGTCGTCGGCCTGCTGGGTCCCAACGGTGCGGGCAAGACCACGACGTTCTATATGATGGCCGGGCTGATACCCGCGGACCGGGGCCGCGTGATACTCGGCGAACACGACCTCACCGACAAGGCGATGCATGCCCGCGCCCGCCTCGGCCTGGGGTACCTGGCACAGGAGCCCTCGATCTTCCGCCGACTCAGCGTCGCGCAGAACATCCTGGCGATCCTCGAGACCCGCCCCGAGCTGGACCGCCAACAACGCGAGGCGCGCTGCGACCAGCTGCTGCACGAATTCGGCATCCGCCACCTGCGCGACAACCTGGCGATCAGCCTGTCGGGCGGCGAACGCCGGCGCCTCGAGATCGCCCGCGCCCTGGCGGTACAGCCCCGTTTCATCCTGCTCGACGAACCCTTTGCCGGCATCGATCCGATATCGGTGGTCGATATCCAGCGGATCGTCGGCCAGCTCGCCGATCGTGGGATCGGGGTTCTGATCACGGACCACAACGTCCGCGAGACCCTTGGGATCTGCAGCCGCGCCTATATCATCAACGAAGGGGCGGTCCTCGCCCAGGGCCCACCGGACGAGATCCTCGCGAACCCCGAAGTCAGGACTGTCTACCTCGGCGAGCACTTTCGGCTGTAAGACGACCGGGCGGCATCGGGTGACACCGGTCAATCGGGGCGCCAAATGTACTTGCGTCGACCGCCGGACAGTTGCGCTAGAATGAACTCGACGGAAGCATAAACAAGTTTCGTACCAGCAAGAGACCGAATGAAGCCCACGATCCAGCTTCGCCTGGGCCAACACCTGACGATGACGCCCCAGTTGCAGCAGGCTATCAAGCTGCTGCAGCTGTCGACGCTCGACCTCAAACAGGAGATCCAGGATGCGCTGGAATCGAACCTGATGCTCGAGGCCGAGGAGGAATCGTCGCGCACCGACGACGGCGATTCCGAGCGCGGCGGGCTGACGGGCGAATCGGACGGCGCCGATCAACTCGCCGCCGAACCGGGCAAGAACGATCCGAACAACGAAAGCGAGATCTCGATCGAATCCGAATCGATGCCCGACGAACTGCCGGTCGACACGGTCTGGGACGATATCTACGACAGCGTGACCCCGGTGAGCAGCGCCGGCGCGGGTGGTGGCGACGAAAATCAGGATTTCCTCAATCAGCAGAGCGTCGGCGAGTCGCTGCGCGACCACCTCGTGTGGCAGATGCAGCTGACCCCTTTCAGCCCGACCGATCTGGCGATCGCCGAGGCGATCATCGACGCGATCAACGACGACGGCTACCTGAGCGCGCCACTGGAAGACATCCTCGCCAGCACCGACATACCGGATATCGAACTCGACGAGGTCGAGGCCGTGCTGCACAGGGTGCAGGCGTTCGATCCACCGGGCATCGCGGCGCGCGACCTGCGCGAGTGTCTGCTGCTGCAGCTGCGCCAGCTGCCGGAAGATTTCGAGTGGCGGCGCGAGGCGATCACGCTGGTGGACGAGCATTTCGACCTGCTTGCGCAGCAGGATGAGGCGCAGATGCGCCGCCGGCTGAAGCTCGAGGGCGACGAACTCCTGTCGGTGATCCACCTGATCCGTTCGCTGAATCCGCGCCCGGGCACCAGCGTGGCCAGCGAGTCGCCGAGTTACATCGAGCCCGACGTGTTCGTCTACAAACACAACAACCAGTGGCGCGTGGAACTGAATCCGGATGCCGCACCCAAACTGCGTGTGAATGCCGAGTACGCCAGCATGATCCGGCGCGCCGACAACAGCGCCGACAACGTCACGATGAAAAACCACCTGCAGGAAGCAAGGTGGTTCATCAAGAGCCTGCAGAGCCGCAACGACACCCTGCTGCGGGTCGCCACACGCATCGTCGACTTTCAGCGCAACTTCTTCGAATACGGAGAAGAAGCGATGAAGCCGCTGGTGCTGCGCGATATCGCCGAGGCGCTCGAGATGCACGAATCGACCATCTCGAGGGTGACGACGCAGAAATACATGCATACGCCGCGCGGCACCCTCGAGTTCAAGTATTTCTTTTCCAGCCACGTCAGCACGGCGAGCGGCGGCGAGGCCTCAGCGACTGCGATCCGTGCCCTCATCAAGAAGCTGATCGGCGCCGAAAAACCCAATAAACCCCTTTCCGACAACAAGATTGCCGCCATACTCGCTGATCAGGGGATCAACGTGGCGCGCAGGACGGTTGCCAAATACCGTGAATCGATGGCCATCCCGCCATCGAACGAACGCAAGCGCTTGGCCTAAAGCGCTTAACCGCAAGGAGAAAACCATGCAAGTCAACCTGACCGGTCACCATGTCGACATCACCGATGCCCTGCGCTCCTATGTCGACGAGAAGATCGCGCGACTGGAGCGGCATTTCGATCATGTCACCAATGTGCATGTCATCCTCAGCGTTGAAAAGCTGGAACAAAAGGCGGAAGCGACCGTACATATTGCGGGCGCGGATGTGTTTGCCGATGCCGTTCATCAGGACATGTACGCGGCGATCGATTCTCTGGTCGACAAACTGGACCGGCAGGTGTTGCGCCACAAGGAGAAAATCAAGAGTCACCGCAACAACGGCGGTGGCCACAGGGAATCGGCAGAAGCCGCCGGATGAGCTGAATTCCCGTCGCCATGTTACCCGAAGGCATCCTTGCACTGAGCAGCATCAGCGTCGCAGATCCGGCGTCGAGCAAGAAACGAATCCTCGAACAGGCCGCGCGCCTGCTCGCGGCGACCGCCGATGAGCCGCCTGCCGAGCAGATCTTCGAACGCCTGCTGGAACGCGAGCGGCTCGGCTCCACCGGTCTCGCGGGTGGGGTCGCGCTGCCGCACGCGCGGATGCCGGGGATACAAGACAGCCGCGGGGCCTTCCTGCGGCTTGCCGAACCCGTGGAGTTCGATGCCCTGGATGGCAACCCGGTCGATCTGGTATTCGCCCTGTTGGTGCCGGACGATGCCACCGAGGAGCACCTCCAGCTGCTCGCCACATTGGCCGGAATGTTCAACGAGGCCGAGCTGCGAAACCAGCTGCGCGAAGCGGATGCCGAGGAGGCGATGACAATCCTCACCGGGCACTCCACGACCCATGCCGCATAGCATTCGCGTCAACGACCTCGTTGACGCGCTCAGCGAGCGCCTGCAACTCGTCTGGGTGGCCGGCAGATCAGGAAGCAACAAGACGCTGCTGTCGGGTACGAGCGACACCGGCAGCGGCATCGTCGCCGGCCCCCTGAACTACATCCATCCCAACCGTGTGCAGGTAATCGGCCCAGCCGAGGAAACCTACCTCGACAGTCTGCAGCCGGCCAATCGCCAACAGGCCCTGCAACAGCTATTCGCCGAGCAGCCGGCACTGGTCGTGCTCGTCAACGGCATCGAAGGCCCTCCGGAGCTACCCGCACTTGCCGATCGCGCCGAGGTCGCCTTGATGCGATCGCCCCTGCCGGACAGCCAGGTGCTGGACAACCTCCAGTACTACGCCTCGCTGTTCCTGTCGGAAAAGACCACGCTGCACGGCGTCTTTCTGGAAGTGCTCGGCATGGGCGTGCTGCTGACCGGCGACCCTGCGGTCGGCAAGAGCGAGCTGGCACTCGACCTGATCACCCGCGGCAACCGCCTGGTTGCGGACGACGCACCGGAGTTCACGCGCATCGCACCGGACATCATCAGCGGCACCTGTCCAGCCTTGTTGCGCGAGTTCCTGGAGGTGCGCGGCCTGGGGATTCTCAACATCCGCGCCATGTTCGGCGACAGCTCGATCAAGCGCACCAAATACCTGCGGCTGATCGTACATCTGAAGCGCATGTCATCCGACGAGATCGCCGGCATGGACCGCCTGTCCGGGGCCTATGCCAACCGCGACGTACTCGGCGTATCCATCCCGCAGGTCACGGTACCGGTCGCTCCGGGACGCAATCTCGCGGTACTCGTCGAATCCGCGGTGCGCAACCACCTGTTGCGCCTCAAGGGCTACGATGCCACCGAGGTGCTGATCGAACGCCAGCAGCAGGCGATCCTGGACCAGCGATGACCAGGGCCGCAGCGCCGCAAAGACACAGCGGCTAAACTTTAGGCCTTGGTACGCACGCCCCCTGACCTGGGTCGGACCACAGGCATGACATACGACGACAACAACGACGTCCCGCGAGTAGTACTGGTGACCGGCCTCTCCGGCTCCGGCAAGAGTATCGCCTTGCACGTACTCGAGGACGTCGGCTACTACTGCATCGACAATCTGCCGGTCAGCCTGTTCGAGGCCCTGGTCCGTGACATCACCCTGCATCCGACCAAATCCCGCGGCCAGACTGCAATCGGCATCGATGCGCGTAACCCGGGCAACGAACTCGATCAACTGCCTGGCCTGATCAAGCGCCTGCGTGACCATGGCGTGGACTGCGAGGTGGTCTTCCTGGATGCCGAAGATGCCGTCCTGATGCAGCGCTTCAGCGAGACCCGTCGGCGTCACCCGCTGACCGACGATGGGCGTACCCTGCAACAGGCCATCGACCTCGAACGCAAGCTGCTGAATCCACTGCTCGACCTGGCCCGTCTCAAGATCGACACGACGCGCACCACGCTGCACGAACTGCGTGAGATCATCCGCGCGCGCGTCGCCGAACGCGAGCGCGGCGAGATGTCGATCATGCTGCAATCGTTCGGGTTCAAGCATGGCGTGCCGCGCAACGCCGATTTCGTGTTCGATGCGCGCTGCCTGCCAAACCCACACTGGCATCCCGACCTGAGGCCGCTCACCGGCAAGGACCCGGAGGTCGCAAACTTCCTCGGGCACGATCTGCAGGTACGCGGCCTGCTCAGCCATATCAGTGATTTCCTGACCCAATGGATACCCTGCTTCGAACGCGAGGGCCGCAGTTACCTGACGATCGCGATCGGCTGCACCGGCGGGCAGCATCGATCCGTCTACCTGATCGAAGAGCTGGCGCGCTTCCTGACCGACCAAGGGCTCAAGGTCGTGCGTAGCCACCGGGAGTTGCCATGAGCGTTGGGGTCCTGCTGATCACTCACCCCGGTGTCGGCTCGGCGATGCTGCACATTGCAAGCCGCATCATCGGGCGCATGACCCTGCCGATCAAATGCCTCGAGGTACCCCCCGATGCACCGGTGGAACCTGCACTGGAAAGTGCACGCAGCATGCTCAAGGTACTCGACCGCGGCAGCGGCGTACTGGTCCTGACCGACATCTACGGCGCCACGCCGCACAACATCGCCCAACAGGTCGCGTGCAACAGGCTCGGAACCGTGGTCCTTTCCGGTCTCAACCTGCCGATGCTGGTCAGGGTGTTCAATTACCCGCAGGACGACCTCGACACGCTGGGGAGCAAGGCAGCCGAGGGCGGGGCCCGCGGGATCATGACCTGTCCCCTGCCCAAGGCAGACACCTGAAGAGAAACCGACCATGCTGGCTCGTGACGTGACCATATCAAACAGACTCGGCCTGCACGCGAGAGCCGCGGCCAAGCTGGTCAACGTCGCGAGTGGCTACGCGGCCGAGGTGATGCTTCACAAGAACGGCCAGCGGGTCAACGGCAAGAGCATCATGGGCGTCATGATGCTCGCTGCGAGCCAGGGGACCGTGTTGCACCTGACGGTCGACGGCGAGGGTGAAGAACAGGCGATGGCAGCGCTTGTCGACCTGATCGACAACAAGTTCGGAGAAGGCGAATGACAGTCGCCTGCGTCGGCATCGGTGTCGGAGGCGGCACCCGCATCGCGATCGGCGACGCGTATCTGGTGTCACGCGGTCCGGTCTGTGCAACTCCGGGTTGGATCGAACACGATCAGATCGAAGCGGAGATCTTTCGTTTCGAGGCGGCGATCCGGATCGCAGGCGAACAGCTGCGCGCCATCCGCGAACAGATCCCGTGCGATACGCCATCGGAGATCGCGGAGTTCATCGATACCCATCTGCTGATGCTCGAGGACCGGGCGATCTCCGGCCAGCCCATCAACCTGATCCGCAGCGAAAGACTGAGTGCGGAATGGGCTCTGCAGCAACACCGCGAACGCCTGATGCGGGTGTTCGAGCAGATGGATGATGCCTATCTGCGTACGCGACGCGACGACCTGGATCACGTGGTCAACCGGATCATGTGCATCCTGCTCGAACAAAACGAGGCACCGTTCGGCGACCTGAACGGCCGCATCGTACTCGCCGAGGACCTGACACCCGCGGACATGATCCTGATGAAGAACCAGGGGATCGCGGGGTTCGTCACCGAGTACGGCGGTCCGATGTCGCACACGGCGATCCTCGCACGCAGCCTGAGCATACCGGGCGTGGTTGGCACGCGAGGCGCAACGGCCTGCCTGCAGCACGGTGAACCGCTGGTCCTGGACGCCGGCAGCGGCGTCGTGCTCGCCGACTGTGACAGGGAGGTCCTCGCGGAGTTCGAAGGGCGGCGTGCAGCGGAGATCCAGCGCACCGCCGAATTGAGACGGCAGGGTGATCGCGTCCCGGTCACACGCGACGGCGAAAGAGTCGTTTTGCTGGCGAACATCGAACTGGCCGACGACGTCGCCATCGCGCGTGCCAACGGCGCCCAGGGTGTCGGGCTGTTTCGTACCGAGTTTCTCTACATGAACCGCGAATCACCACCCTCCGAAGAGGAACATTTCGCGGCCTATCTCGCGGTCGTCGAGGGTATGCAGGGCCGGCCGACGACGATCCGCACGCTCGACCTGGGGGCCGACAAGCAGCCCGGCGGGGCGAGCCATGCGCAGGCGTCGAGCAACCCGGCGCTGGGACTGCGCGCCATCCGTCTGTGCCTCAAGGAGCCGGAGCTGTTCCTGCCACAGATACGCGCCATCCTGCGCGCATCGGCGTACGGACCGGTGCGCATCATGCTGCCGATGCTGACCACCACCTGGGAGGTGGCCCAGACGGAACGGATCATTACCCAGGCGATGCTGCAATTGGACGCCGAGGGCATCGAATACGACCGGCACCTGCCGATCGGCGGCATGATCGAGGTACCTGCGGCCGCGCTGAACGCCCGGGCTTTCGCGCAACATCTAGACTTCCTGTCGATCGGGACCAATGACCTGATCCAGTACACGCTGGCGATCGACCGGGTCGATGATGAGCTCAACTACCTCTACGACCCGGCCCACCCCGCGGTGCTGCGGCTGATCCGCGAGGTGATCCTGGCCGGTCGCGCGGAGGGCGTACCGGTGAGCATGTGCGGCGAGATGGCCGGTGACGCACGCTTCATTCCCTTGCTGCTGGCGATGGGACTGCGCGAGTTCAGCATGCAGCCCAGCGCGCTGCTGGACGCGCGCGAGCAGATCCGTGACCTGGATGCCGCACGGCTCACCCGGGCCGTCGACGATCTGTTCGACGCCAACGAACCGATCGAACCCAGCGCCCTGCTGGCGCTTGGCGATACCGCCGACTGAATCACCGCTTCCGCAGGCTCACGCCGACACACCCCGCGGCATGCAACGCATGCTGCTAAACTCAGCGGATACCCCAACACCTTTACGAAACCCTGCCCGCCAGCATGAGCGCCGCCGCCGAAAATAGCGAAGACTCCCGCCTGCATCAGCTGCAGGATATCCTCGCCTCGGGCGCGGTGCGCGCGGCCTCGCGGCTTCTGCGCAGCCTTGCGCCGGCGGAAATCGCTCACCTGCTCGAGTCCCTGCCAGCCGGTGAGCGCGAGATCATCTGGAACCTGGTCGATGAAACGCAGGACGGCGAGATCCTGCTGCTGGTTACCGACGAGGTGCGCGCCGCACTGATCCGCCACATGGCGCCGGAGGAACTCCTCGCGGCCACCGAGAAGCTGGACCTCGACGACCTCGCCGACCTGGTCCAGCAGATGCCGTCCGCGATCACCGCAGAGGTGATGAACGCCCTCGACGACCAGCGCCGCAAGCGTCTCGAAACGGTGCTCTCCTATCCGGAGGACACCGCCGGCGGTCTGATGAACACCGACACGGTGACGGTCCGCCCGGAAGTCACGCTGGACGTGGTGTTGCGCTACCTGCGTCGCCTCGGCGACGGCGTGCCCGAGGATACCGACAAGTTGTTCGTGGTGAATCGCGACGACGGCTACCTGGGCATACTGATGCTCTCGCAGCTGGTGACGCGCAACCCCGAGGACACCGTGGCCGAGGCCATGAGCCTGGCCATGCAGCCGATCCGCGCAGAGATGTTGACCAGCGAGGTGGCCAGGCGGTTCGAGGCCCACGACATGCTGTCGGCCCCGGTGGTGGACCACGACGGCAGGCTGCTGGGCCGTATCACTGTCGACGACGTCATCGACGTCATCCGCGAAGAGGGCGAGCACCAGTTCATGGGGCGAGCGGGCCTCTCTGAAGACGAAGACATGTTTGCACCGGTACTGGCGAGTACGCGCCGCCGCGCACTGTGGCTGGGCATCAACCTCGCGACCGCATTTCTGGCGTCATGGGTGATCGGGCAATTCGAGGAGACCCTGACCAAGGTGGTCGCGCTGGCGGTGTTGATGCCGATCGTCGCCAGTATGGGCGGGATCGCCGGCAGCCAGACGCTCACGCTGGCAATTCGCGGTATCGCACTCGGTCAGTTGAGCTCGAAGAATGCCCGGGCGCTGATGTTCAAGGAACTGGCCGTCGGCACGCTGAACAGCCTGATCTGGGCAGTCGTCGTCGCAGTCATCGCGGGCGTCTGGTTCCACAGCGCGGCCATCGCGATCCTGATCGCCGCAGCGATCACCATCAACCTGGTGTTTGCCGCCATCACCGGGTCGGTCCTGCCGCTGCTGCTGGAGCGCATCGGCATCGATCCCGCGCTGGCCGGATCGGTGCTGCTGACCACCGTCACCGACGTGGTCGGATTCCTGTCGTTTCTCGGCCTTGCCACTTTGTTTCTTGTATGAAGCGGGCCCGCTGCATCTACCGCGAAGAGCACGACGATACGCACCTGGAGATCTGGGACGAGGGAGACTGCCGCAGCCTCTGGTTCGACGATGTCATCCTGCAGTCGGAGATCCACCTGCACGATGCGGCTGTCCTGCCGAACCCGGTAAACCGCGCCATGCTGGCGCACTTGATGTTCGACGCGCCGCTGCACAACGTGATGTTGGCCGGCTGCGGCGGCGGTGCGATTGCTCGCTGGCTGCATGCCCGCGCACCCGAGGTCACCGGCGATGCAGTGGAACTCTCACCGACCGTGGCCCGTCTGGCGCGCGAATACTTCGATTTTCCACCGCCGACCAGCAACTGGCGGCTGCTGGTCGAAGACGTACGCGAACACCTGGTGCACAGCGCGGCGCGCTACGACTACATCCTGGTCGACCTGGAGGAGAACCAGGCAACGCCCGACTGGCTGACCGGCCGCGAGTTCCTGACCGGGTGCCGCGAGCACCTGAACGAGCAAGGTACCCTGACGTTGAACCTGATCGTCGATGCGAGCGACGCGGCCAGCGAGGCACTGCTGAGGATCCGCCGCGTCTTCGACAACGAAACACTGCTGTTGGCTGACCCGGACCACGACAACCTGCTGGTTCTGGCATTCAATGGTGGGACGCCGGCAATCCCGGGGACAACCGGCTGCGCGATCTCGGGCGGCGGTGGGGCATCGATTTCACATCGATGGCAAAACGCATGACACGCCTGGCCGCGCCCCTGGCGACATCCTAGTCCCGGCGGCGCAGACGCCGATCAGGCGTCGCTACCCGTCTTGCGCTGGAAGGTCGTCGCATTGCACTTCGGGCAAGGCGGAATGCGACCGGTCTTTTCGAAGTGCAGGGTCTCACCGCATCCAGTGCACTCGAGCACACCCGGAGCGGTGATCTCACCCGTGTGGTACTGGCTCGCCTGACGGGCCTGCTCGGCAAACCCTCGCAGCGCCTGGCTGGTCTGGTCGGCCATCCCGGCGAACATATCCAGCATGCGGTTCTGCATCAGGCGCCAGTCGAACGTCAGCCAATCACGGAATTCCTGCCCGGTGTCGGCAATGAAGCTGGCCGCCTCGTGCAGGTCGCGTTCGACGTAGCGCGAAACCTTGTCGGCCTCCTCGCGTGTCAATTCTTCGAGCTGCACGGCCTTTTCGCGCGCATTGGCCAAGGCCTCGCGCAGCCACGGCACGGTCTTTTTTCCGCGACATCGGTGGCCTCGTGGACCCGCTGCAGCATGGACTCGTAAGCCGCCACCAGCCGATCGACAGGGTCTTTGCGCTGTTCACTCATACGGGTCTATCCATTGAGCAGATTGGATCCCGGGCATTGTAGCGCGACCTCGTACCGCGGAAGACCACCCCGCTGGCTTGCACGGTATCAGGCGACCTCGCGTACGTCGCCCGTGACCTTGCGAACCGCCGGGTACAGATGTTCCGTCTCGTTCTGGATGCGGTCCAGCACCATGTCGAACATCTCCTGGGTATCGCGCATGAACGCGTCGTACTCGCGGATCACCAGCTGTTTGGCGCGCAGTTTGCACCAGCGCTTCAAGTAGGCGGAAAAAATACGGTTGATCTCGCGCGACCCGCCCATGAAGCGGTTCGCCAGATTGTTCATCTTCTGATCACCGGCACCCAGAAGTTTCGAGTACATGGCGCTGTCGGTCACCGCAAGGTGATCTTTCACGGCGTTGACGTACTCGAAGAACAGGCTGCACGTGACTTCGGAGTCGCACAGCAGGCGATCCCCGAGCAAATGCTGCAGGATATTCGTGAGTTCGGTGATTTTGTGATTCTGCTGATGCAGTTCCTGATAGCTGACCATCAGCGCCCCTCCTTCTCCATCCGCGATTGCGGCGGTGATTGTAATTGCTTCCATACGGACGGAAGTTCCGTTCGCATACTATCCCCAACCCGTCCGGTCCACAGCAATCGTCAAACTGCGGAAAATTTAATCCAGCGCAACAAACATCGCATTAATCGCGCCGTTCCCCGGGCTGCGGTATCCTTGCCGGATTTCCTTGCCGTTTGATGAACACCTTAGCCCATGGACCCGCAGTACAATCCAGAACAGATCGAGAACGACGCACAGCGCTTCTGGGAAGAAAGTGCCTCTTTCAGGGCCATCGAAGACCCTGACAAAGAGAAATTCTACTGCCTGTCGATGTTTCCCTACCCCAGCGGCAAGCTGCACATGGGGCATGTGCGCAACTATACGATCGGTGACGTGATCTCGCGCTACCAGCGTCAGTTGGGAAAGAATGTCCTGCAGCCCATGGGCTGGGATGCCTTCGGCCTGCCCGCGGAAAACGCCGCGATCAAGCACGGCAAACCGCCGGCGGAATGGACCTACGCCAACATCGCGTACATGAAGGGACAGCTGCAACGGCTGGGATTCGGCTATGACTGGGACCGCGAACTCGCCACCTGCAGTCCGGACTACTACCGCTGGGAGCAGTGGCTGTTCACCCGTCTGATCGACAAGGGTCTGGCATACCGCAAGACGGCCACGGTCAACTGGGATCCGGTCGACCAGACAGTCCTGGCCAACGAACAGGTGATCGACGGCAAAGGCTGGCGCTCCGGAGCGGCTGTCGAAAAGCGCGACATCGAGCAGTGGTTCATCCGCATCACGGCCTATGCCCAGGAACTGCTCGACGATCTCGACCGTCTGCCCGGCTGGCCGGAACAAGTCGCAACCATGCAGCGCAACTGGATCGGCCGCTCACTGGGCGTGCAAATGAGGTTTGGCATCGAGGGTTCCGACGAGGCACTTGAGATCTACACCACGCGGCCGGATACGCTGATGGGCGTCACCTACGTCGCCGTCGCCGCCGAGCACCCGCTGGCACTGCGGGCGGCCGAAACCGATCAGCGTCTTGCCGGGTTCATCAACCAGTGCAGACAGGGTGGCATCAGCGAGGCGGAACTGGAGACCATGGAAAAACGCGGCATGGCGCTCGGCATCAATGCCGTGCACCCCGTCAGCGGAGACCGTGTGCCGATCTATGCCGCCAACTTCGTACTGATGGGCTACGGCACCGGCGCCGTCATGGCGGTGCCGGCCCATGACCAGCGCGACTGGGAATTCGCGGAAAAATACGGCATTGCGAAAAAGCAGGTCATTTTCGACCGCAGCGGCCATGCCTGCAGCATCGAACACGCCGCCTTTGTCGACAGGGGTGTGCTGGCTAATTCCGCGCCTTTCGACGGGCTCACCTCGGAAGCCGCGTTTGATGCGATAGCCGCCTGGCTCGAAAAACACCACAAGGGCAGGCAGCAGATCAATTTCCGCCTGCGTGACTGGGGGGTTTCGCGTCAGCGCTACTGGGGCTGCCCGATACCGGTGATCCGCAAGGCCGACGGCACAGTCGAGGCGGCCACTGAGTTTCCGGTGCGGCTTCCCGAAGATGTCGTGGTCGACGGCTCGGGTTCACCGTTGAAGAAAATGCCCTCGTTCTACGATCTGGGCCATGGCGACCAGCGCGAGACCGACACCTTCGACACGTTCTTCGAATCGAGCTGGTACTACGCACGCTACTGCTGCCCGGACGCCGACACGCAGATGCTCGACGAACGGGCCAGGTACTGGCTCCCGGTGGACCAGTATGTCGGCGGCATCGAGCACGCGATCCTGCACCTGCTGTATGCGCGCTTCTTCAACAAACTGATGCGTGACGAGGGCCTGGTCGACTGTGACGAGCCGTTCACCCGCCTGCTGACGCAGGGCATGGTGATCGCCGAGACCTATTACCGCAGCAACCCCGACGGTTCAAAAGAGTGGTTCAATCCGGCTGATATCGAGGTCGAGCGCGATGACAAGGGTCGCGTGGTGCGCGCCATCGCGAAGGCCGACGGCCGGCCGGTCGTCCCCGGTGGCGTGGAAAAGATGTCGAAGTCGAAGAACAACGGCGTCGACCCGCAGAGCCTGATCGATCGGTACGGCGCCGATACTGTGCGCCTGTACACCATGTTCACCGCCCCGCCCGAGCAGTCGCTGGAGTGGTCGGACGAAGGTGTCGAAGGTGCGCATCGCTTCCTCAAGCGTGTGTGGGCGCTGGGCACGCGCCTCGCCGGCCTCGCCGCGATTACACCGGGCAACGCGGCCGATTGCGCCGATACGCGGCGCGAGGTGCATGCGGCGCTGCAAAAGGCGCTGTTTGACTACGAGCGCCAGCAGTACAACACCGTGGTGTCGGCCTGTATGACCATGGTGAACGCGCTCAACAAGCTCGACGACTCGCCCGCGGCCGTCGCCGCCCTGCGCGAGGGCATGGGCATCGTGTTGCGGCTGCTGGCGCCGATCGCACCGCATGTCACCCATGCGATGTGGCGTGAACTCGGTTACGGTGACGACATCCAGCACGCTGGCTGGCCGCAGGTCGACGAATCGGCCCTGGTATGCGATACCGTGGAATACGTGGTTCAGGTCAACGGCAAGATGCGCGGCAGGATCCAGGTCGCGGCGGACGCCGGCAAAGCGACCGTCGAGCAGGCCGCCCGCGACAACGAAAACGCCAGACGCTTCACAGAGGGGCTGACGGTGCGCAAGGTCATCGTGGTGCCAAGAAAGCTGGTCAACGTCGTGGCCAACTGAGGCAAGACCGATGAAACGTTATCGTATTGCCAGGCAGATCTATGGACTGTTCGCGCTGGGCCTGTTACTCGCCACAAGCGGGTGCGGCTTCCAGTTGCGCGGCCAGGCGGGTACCAACGGGGTACCCGACCCGCTGTATATCAGCGGCATCAGCCCGATCACCGATCTGCACCGCGAATTGCGCCGGCAGATGGATGCGGCAGGCATCGCACTGGCCGACAGTGCCGCGGCCGCGCAGGCTTCGTTGGTCATCAACGCCTGGGAGCGCGACGCGCGTGTCTTGTCGGTCGACAGCCGCAACAAGGCGGTCGAGTACGAGCTCGAGGAAATCGTCGTGTTCACACTGCGCGGCCACGACGGCGACGAGTGGTTGCCTGCCACAACCGAACGCGTCGTGCGCATCCAGTATCGACCGCCCACCTCGGTGCTGGGCAGTGCGCGGGAATCGGAACTGCAGCGCCAGGACATGCTCAGTGAGCTGGTGACACGCATCCTGCGACGCGCCGCGGCGGCGCGCTGACCGCTGACCGTGCGACTGTCGGGGGACAAGCTCGCCGCTCATCTCGCCGGCACACTCGCGCCGATCTACCTGATCAGCGGCGACGAACCGCTGCAACACGGAGAGTGCTGCGACGCGGTACGCGCCGCGGCGACCCGCGCCGGCTTTACGACCCGCACCGTGATGGACGTCGGCAGCGGGTTCGACTGGCAACAGCTGAACGCCGAGGCGGCGGCATTCTCGCTGTTCGCCGAAAAGAAGGTCATCGACCTGCGCATCCCCGGCGGCAAACCGGGCAGCGAGGGAAGCAAGGCGTTGCTGGCCTACTGCGAGAACCCACCGACGGATACGCTGCTGCTGGTCTCGTTGCCGAAACTCGACCGCCAGCAACAGCAGGCCAAGTGGTTCCAGGCGCTCGAAACCGCGGGCGTCGTCGTCAGCGTCTGGCCGATCGAGGCGCGGCGCCTGCCGATGTGGATCGAACAGCGCCTGCGCGCGGCCGGAATCCTGCCGACCGGTGAAGCGGTCAGCCTGCTGGCCGAGCGCACCGAGGGCAACCTGCTCGCCGCGCGACAGGAGATCGAAAAGCTGCTGTTGCTGCACGGCCCCGGCCCCCTGGACGCTACGCAGCTCACCGCCGCAGTGACCGACAGTGCCCGTTTCGACGTGTTCGAACTGGTCGACAGTACGTTACGGGGCGAGGCGGAACGCTGCCTGCACATCCTCGACGGCCTGCGCAGCGAAGGTACGGCCGCGCCCGTCGTGCTCTGGGCACTGCACCGCGAGGTACACAGCCTCGCACAGATCACCGCGGATACTGCGCGCGGGGTCGCGATCGATACGGCATTGCAGCGCGCACGCGTGTTCAGCAGCCGGTCAAACCTGGTCCGCCAGGCGCTCGGCCGGTTGCGCACCGCACAATGGCTGGCGCTGCTCGACCGTTGTCACCTGATCGACGCGGCGATCAAGGGGCAACACCGGACGGATCCCTGGCTACTATTGGAACAGCTGGTGCTCGTCGTCTGCGGACAGCGCCCGCCGGAAGGACTGACTGCCGCGCGCTGATCGCGCCGAGGCCGCGCCGGCGCTCCGCAGATACAAGGGCGCTTCATCCACCGACCCGGGAGGTCACCATGTTCCGCAGACTCGCCCCCCTGGCACTCGCGATGTCCATGACGGCCCCGGCCATTGCCGGCGACTATGACGGCGTCTGGATATTCGACGATCAATCCACAAGCGACTACTACCTGGTAACCCAGAATGGCGGCACGCTGCTGTTGGTCGGCGTCTATGCCGCGATGGACGGATGGGATGCCTTCGTCGGCAGCATCGGCACCGGCACGCAGGCGCAGATGCGTACGCTGCTGTCGCCGGACGGCACCCAGGCGGTATTCACGCTGACGTTCACGTCGCCGACCCGTGCACAGATGGTGTTGCAATCGTGCAACGCCTGCGACCTCCCGTTGGCGACCGAGCTATCGCTGGTCAAGATCTTCTGAGGCCGCCTGCCGGAGCTGCCGCGGCGAACGGCCGGAGACGGGCATCCCTCAAGCGGTCTCGTCGAGCTGCAGTGGCGGCGGAAAATACGATTTGGCCAGCGTTTTGTGCAGCCGCATGATGCCGATCTGCAGCTCGTCGATGAATTCGTGCAGCGATGCCTGGGTCATTTCCGCGACATTCGTCAGCTTGAGCTGGCGCTTGACCGCGCGCACGTCGCGCAGCACCGCCTCGGCATTGTCCAGACGCTCGACGCTTTCGTCGACCGCATCGACGCAGTGCAGGAACGAACGCGGAAACAGCGGATTGTGAAACAGGAAATCGAGCACGTCCGCGCGGCTGACCCTGATCGCCACATGCCGTCGGTAGGTCTGATAACCCGACATCGATCGCAACACGCTGATCCACTGCAGGGTGTCAAGCGAACGAGACTCGAGCATGTCATCCGGAAACAGGTCAGTCGAGCGCACATCGATGATGCGCGTGGTCATATCGGCGCGCTCCAGGTTGCGACCGATGCGGGCGAAGTGCCAGGCCTCGTCGCGATACATCACCGACCCGAGCAGGCCGACGATCTGCTGCGAGCCGCTGATGATCCCGTCGAGAAAATCGTCCCGACCGCTCTTGGTCAGGCCGGACTGCACATTCTCCTTGGCGAACAGATACAGCTCGTTGAGCTTCTCCCAGGATGATCGTGGCAACACCTCGCGTACGGTGCGGCAGTTCTCGCGGGCCGCTGCCAGCGACGAGAGTATCGAGCCGTGGTTGTTCGCGTCACCAATCAGGAAGCGCACGATATTGCGCTCGTTCGGTTCGCGTTCCACTGTCTCGAACTGCTGGCGCAGCCCGGTGATATCCACCAACGGCTCCCAACCGGGCGCGATCCCGCTCGGCGTGTCCAGCACCAGGTGCGAATTGACCCGGACCAGGCGCGCCGTATTTTCTGCACGCTCGACGTAACGGGCGAGCCAGTAAATGTTCTCCGCGACGCGTGACAGCATGGCGACCTCCTCCGCTCAGTTGCCGGTATCCACGATCCAGGTGTCTTTCGATCCGCCGCCCTGCGAGGAATTGACCACCAGAGATCCTTTGCGCAGGGCGACGCGGGTCAGTCCGCCGGTCGTGACGAAAGTCTTGCGACCGCTGAGAATGAACGGGCGCAGGTCGACATGCCGCGGCTCGAGACATTGGCCGACCACGGTGGGAACGGTCGACAGGCCCAGCGTCGGCTGTGCAATGTAGTTGCGCGGATTCTTGCTGATCAGGTCGGCAAAGGTCTTGCGCTCGGCCCTGGTGGAACGCGGGCCAATCAGCATGCCGTAGCCACCGGATTCATTGGCCGGCTTGATCACCAGTTCTTCCAGATGATCAAGCACGTATTGCCTCTCGTCGGGGTACATGCAGCGATAGGTCGGGACATTGGGTATCCCAGGCTCTTCGTCGAGGTAATAACGGATGATCTCGGGAACAAAGGCATACACCACCTTGTCGTCGGCGACGCCCGCGCCCGGGGCGTTCGCCAGTCCGACCTTGCGTGCCTTCCACGCACGCAGCAGGCCGGGCACGCCCAGGACCGAATCCTCGCGAAACGCCTCCGGATCCATGAATTCGTCGTCGATGCGACGGTAGATCACATCGACACGCTGCGGGCCCGATACCGTTCGCATGTAGACGCAGTCGTCGTCATCGACGAACAGATCTCTGCCCTCTACCAGCTCGGCGCCCATCTCCATCGCCAGGTAGGCGTGCTCGAAATAGGCCGAGTTGTAGATCCCCGGCGTCAATACCGCCACGGTCGGGCGCTTGACGTTGCGCGGCGACAATGCGGCCAGCATTTCGTACAGCTGGGTCGGATAGTCGTCAACCGGCAGCGGCGCATAGGACTCGAAAAGCTCGGGGAACACGCGCTTGGTGACCAGACGGTTCTCCAACATGTAGGAGACCCCCGAGGGAACGCGCAGGTTGTCTTCCAGCACGTACATGGTGCCGTCGGCATCGCGCACCAGGTCCGAGCCACAGATGTGCGCCCACACCCCGAGCGGGGGGTTGACCCCCACGCACTGCGGCCGGAAGTTCTTCGATTCGGCCAGCACCTCGGCGGGAAAAACCCCGTCCCTGATGATCTTCTGCTCGTGATACAGGTCGTTGATGAACAGGTTCAGCGCCTTCACACGCTGCTTCAGACCGGCCTCAATGCGGTCCCACTCCTGCTTCTCGATGATGCGCGGCACGATATCGAACGGCCAGTTGCGATCGATCATGCCGTCGTTTTCGCTGTACACCGTGAAAGTGATGCCCATCGCACGGATGGCCAGGTCCGCGGCGTCCTGACGCGCCGCCAGTTCATCGCTGTTCATCTTGCGGAACAGGCTGATCAGCTCGCGTGCCAGCGGCCGCGCCCGGTTGCGGCGCACCATCATCTCGTCGAAAAACGGGCCAGGGTCGTAGTCTTTGAGGTCGATCGGCATAGGGTTTCACATCCGGAACAGGCCGGCACTGGTTGAATGTAGGCTGAAAAGACGTTCGGTGGCATGGATCGGCGAGCCGGCAAGCCCGCCTTTGCGGATGCGCCAGGCGCGTACAACGCCCGCACCCGCCTTCGGCGCCTGTCCCGTTCTGTCGCGCCTCGTTGCGCGCTTGGACATGAGTACCTCGACCCGATCCCGGCCATGCTGGGAAGAACACGCATGAGCTTAGCAGAGTTCGCAGCGAGGGCTTGTACGGGGCTTCCACAGCACGCCGTTTTCGCTTCATACTTTACGTATTCTTCCAACGCCTACCGGATCTCACGCCGATGACCTACTGCGTCGGACTCAATCTAGATGATGGCCTGGTGTTCGCATCGGACTCTCGCACCAACGCCGGGGTGGACTACGTCACCACCTACAGCAAGATGCACGTGTTCAATCCGTCGCCGGACCGCCTGTTCGTGATCCTCTCGGCTGGCAACCTGGCGACCACCCAGGAGGTCGTGAACCATATTCAACGCGATCTCGACTATCCCACCGGCGGCCCCAATCTGGCCACGGTGCGCTACCTGTTCGAGGCGGCCGAATACATCGGCAGCGTCAGCCTGGCAGTACAGAAGGAACACAGCCCGGCACTGATGCAGTCAGGCGTCAGCGGAGAGACCACCTTGCTCATCGGTGGCCAGATCGCCGGCCAGCGGCACGGCCTGATGCTGGTCTACCCGCAGGGCAACTACATCACCTCCTCGCCGGAGACGCCTTATCTGCAGATCGGCGAGAGCAAGTACGGCAAACCGGCTCTGGATCGCATCGTGCACCCCGGGCTCTCGCTCAACCAGGGTGCGCGCCTGGCGCTCGTTTCGCTGGATGCGACGACCCGCTCGAACATCACGGTCGGACCGCCGTTCGAACTCGCGACCTACGAAAAAGACAGCCTGGTGCTCGGCTGTCGCTGCCGGTTCGATGCCGACGACAAGTACCTGATCAGCGTCCGCGAGGCGTGGAACCAGGGCATCCAGGAGGCGTTCCTCAACCTGCCCAAGTTCTCCTGGGAAGTCTCCGCCAAGGAACACCCGGTCGCCGAACCGGTCCCGCTGCAGGGCAGCTGAGCCTCGCGTCGCCGGTGTCGGCTGGCGGCGCCAGCTGCGGTAGAATTGGCGTTCTGACCGCGAAACACAAAGGCACCCCATGAGCCAGGCCGCTGAAAACCTGCAGATCGCCGACGTCGACAGCTACATGCACGAACTCGGGCGACGCGCCCGCGTCGCCGCGCGAGCGCTGGCGGCCGCCGAGACAGGCGCCAAGAATGCCGCGCTGGAGGCCATCGCTGGCGACCTCGACATGCAGCGTGAAGCGCTGCTCGCCGCCAATCGCCGTGATCTCGAGGCCGGTGCCGCCAAGGGCCTGGATGCCGCATTGCTCGATCGCCTGGAGCTCAACCAGTCGCGCATCGACGGGATGATCGAGGGCCTGCGCCAGATCGCCGCGCTGCCCGATCCGATCGGCGAAATCTTCGACATGAAGTTCCGCCCGAGCGGTATCCAGGTCGGACGCATGAGAGTGCCGCTCGGCGTGGTCGGGATCATCTACGAGTCGCGACCGAACGTGACCGCGGACGCGGCCGCCCTGTGTCTGAAATCCGGTAATGCGACCGTGCTGCGCGGCGGGTCGGAGGCGTTCCACTCGAACCAGGCGATTGCCGCCTGCATAGGGCGCGGCCTGCAGCGTGCCGGGCTGCCGGCGGACGCGGTGCAGGTGGTCGCCACCACCGACCGTACCGCAGTCGATCTGATGGTGACGATGCCGCAGTCGATCGACGTGATCATCCCGCGCGGCGGCAAGGGCCTGATCGAACGCATCAGTGCGACCGCACGGGTGCCGGTGATCAAGCACCTGCACGGGATCTGCCACGTCTATGTCGACGACGAGGCCGATCCGAACAAGGCGTTCGACGTCGCACTGAACGCCAAGACCCAGCGCTACGGCACCTGCAACACGATGGAGACGCTGCTGGTCAATTCCACGGTCGCCGCCGATTTCCTGCCGGGGCTCGCAGCGGCGTACTGGGACAAGGGCGTGGAACTGCGCGGCTGTGAACAGACCTGCGGCATCCTCGGTGCGCAATGCGTGCCGGCGAACGCGACCGACTGGGACGAAGAGTATCTGGCACCGATCCTGTCGATCCGCGTGGTCGACGACATTGACGCAGCGATGGACCACATCGCGCTGCACGGCTCCCTGCACACCGAGAGCATCATCACCGAGAACATCAGCAAGGCGCGGCGTTTTCTGCGCGAGGTCGATGCCAGTTCGGTGATGGTCAACGCCTCGACGCGCTTCGCGGACGGCTTCGAATACGGCCTCGGTGCCGAAATCGGCATCTCCACCGACAAGTTTCATGCACGCGGGCCGGTCGGCCTCGAGGGGCTGACGTCGGTGAAGTTCATCGTGCTGGGCGACGGACACATCCGCCAATGAGGCCCTGCCGGCAGTGCAGCCGGCCGCGCCGATGATCGGGGTCCTGGGCGGCACCTTCGACCCGGTGCACGCCGGCCACCTGCGGCTCGCGATCGAGGCACGCGAGGCGCTCGGACTCGCCGAGGTGCGCCTGATCCCACTCGCGCACGCGGTCCACCGCGACCAACCCGAAACCCCGGCCGAGCTGCGGCTGGCGATGCTGCGCGCCGCGGTCGCAGGTCACGAGGACCTGGTCCCCGACGATCGCGAAATGCGCCGCAGCGGCCCGTCGTTCACGGTCGATACGCTGCGATCGCTGCGCGCCGAGTGGCCGGAGCGCGACCTGTGCCTGCTGCTCGGCGGCGATGCGTTCGCCGGTTTTGCCGACTGGCGTGACCCGCAGACGATCCTCGAACTGGCCAACCTCGCGGTCGTGCAAAGGCCCGGGCATGGCGTCCCGGGCGACCCGCGGCTGCGTGTGATCCTCGACCGGCATCGCAGCGAGCGGCTGCAGCCGGGACGCAACGGCCGGATCGTGTTGCTGGGCGGCACACTCCTGGAGATCGCCTCCAGCGACATCCGCCGGCGTGTGGCCGAGGGCCGCAGCATCGATTTCCTGACGCCGCCCGCGGTGGTCGACCTGATCGCGCAGCACGCCTTGTATCGCCGATGAACCGCCCAACGCATCGGCGCGGGCGAAGTGCGCTGCGCATGGTTTATCATTCGGGCATCAACCCTATCCGGACCCACGCATGCAGGTAGAAGAACTCCGCGACCTCGTCGTCAGGACACTGGAAGACATGAAGGCCTTCGACATCGTCACGCTCGACGTGCGCGGCAAGACCAGCATCACCGATTATTTCGTGATTGCTTCGGGCACGTCTGACCGACACGTCAAATCGACCGCCGAGGCGGTTGCCTTTCAGGCCAAGCAGGCCGACCAGCCACCGATCGGTACCGAGGGACTGCAGGAAGGCGAATGGGCGCTGATCGACCTCAATGGCGTAGTCGTCCACGTGATGCAACCCAAAGTACGCGACTTCTACCAGCTGGAGCGCCTGTGGAGCGTAGATCCGGCGGCCGCCGAGAAGGTCAGCCGGGAACGCGGTTCCGGTTCCAGTTGATGGGCGAATATCGGCCACGGTGCAGATCCACCTGATCGCGATCGGCGAACGCATGCCGGCCTGGGTGCAGGCGGGCTACCAGGAGTATGCGCGGCGCCTGCCCGGCGAGTGCGCGCTCAACCTCGTCGAGATCACCGCCGGTCGTCGCACCAAGAATACCGACACCGCACGCCTTGTGCGCGACGAGACCCAGCGCCTGCTCGCGGCCGTCCCCAAGGGGGCGGTCGTGGTGGCGCTCGAGGTCGAAGGACGCGCCTGGTCGACCGCGCAGCTCGCCGGCCAACTCGACCAGTGGCTGCACGGCGGCCGCGATGTGGCACTGCTGGTCGGGGGGCCGGACGGCCTCGACCCGCTGGCCAGGAACACCGCCGAGCAACTCTGGTCGCTGTCGCCCCTGACCCTGCCGCACCCGCTGGTACGCATCCTGGTCGCGGAGCAGATCTACCGGGCCTGGAGCGTGTTGCGCAACCATCCCTACCACCGCGCATGATCGTCCTGGCGTCGCAGTCGCCACGCCGTGCCGAGCTGCTGACCCAGGTCGGACTGGCATACCGCGTGCAGGCGGCGCATGTCGACGAGCGTGTGATGCCCGGCGAACCGGCCGCCGACTATGTGCGGCGGATCGCAGTGGCCAAGGCACGGGCGGTGCGCCGCGATCATCCCGAACAGCCGGTGATCGGAGCGGACACCGCGGTGATCCTGGATGACGCGATTCTCGGTAAGCCGGCCGACGAGGCCGACGGGATCGCCATGCTGTTGCGACTCGCCGGACGCACGCACTCGGTGCTGACCGGAGTCGCGCTGGTCACCGACCGCATTGCCTACCGGCTGAACACCAGCCGGGTGCGCTTCCGCGAGATCGATCCGACCGAGGCCGCCGCCTACTGGGCGAGCGGCGAACCGGCCGACAAGGCGGGCGGCTACGCGGTCCAGGGGCTTGGCGCAGCGTTCATCGAGCACATCGAAGGCAGCTATTCGGGCATCATGGGACTGCCATTGTTCGAGACCCTGCAGCTGCTCAAACAGATCGGCGTGCGTACCCGTTACGGCGTGTAAACTCGACGCATGAGTGAAGAGATCCTGATCAATGTCACCCCCCCGGAAACCCGAGTGGCCGTCATCGAAAACGGGGTGGTCCAGGAGATCATCGTCGAACGCACCGCCAAGCGCGGCCTGGTGGGCAACATCTACAAAGGCAAGGTCTGCCGGGTCCTGCCCGGCATGCAGGCGGCATTCGTCGACGCCGGCCTGGAACGCGCGGCGTTCCTGCATGCCTCCGACATCCAGGCCGACAACCCCGAGAAGACCGGGCAGATCACCGACCTCGTCAAGGAAGGCGGCGAGGTCATAGTACAGGTCGTGAAGGATCCGCTCGGAACCAAGGGCGCACGGCTTACCACCAACATCTCGATTCCGTCACGCTACATGGTGTTCATGCCCGGCATGAACAACGTCGGCGTCTCGCAGAAGATCGAGGACGAGACCGAACGCATGCGCCTGCGCGACGTCCTGACACGGTTCGCGGAGGCCAATCAGATCAGCGGCGGCTTCATTGCCCGAACCGCCGCCGAGGGCATCTCCGAAGAGGCGCTGCACGCCGACATGCGTTTCCTGGTGCGCCTGTGGAACTCGATCCGGGAACGCGCCACCGGCACACCGGGCAAACAGTTGATTCATGAAGACCTGCCGCTGGCACTGCGCGCGCTGCGCGACCTGATCAACCCGGAGGTCGAAAAGGTACGCATCGATTCGCGCTCGACCTGGGAGAAGGCCCTGCAGTTTGCGGCGAAGTACATCCCGGATCAGCGCTGCTCGATCGAGTATTACCCGGGCGAACGCCCGATCTTCGACCTCTACGGGGTCGAGGACGAGATCCAGAAGGCACTCGAGCGCAAGGTCGACCTGAAGTCCGGCGGCCATCTGGTCATCGACCAGACCGAGGCGATGACGACGATCGACGTCAACACCGGTGCCTTCGTCGGCCACCGCAACCTCGAGGAAACGATCTTCAAGACCAACCTCGAGGCCGCCCAGGCAATCTGCCGCCAGCTGCGCCTGCGCAATCTCGGCGGCATCATCATCATCGATTTCATCGATATGACCGACGACGACCACAAGCGCCAGGTGATGCGCGCCCTGGAGCGCTGTCTCGCACACGATCACGCAAAGACACACATCTCCGAGGTATCCAGCCTGGGACTGGTCGAAATGACCCGCAAGCGCACGCGTGAATCACTGGAACACGTGCTGTGTCAGAGTTGTCCCACCTGTAGTGGCCGCGGCACATTGAAGACCGCCGAGACCGTGTGTTTCGACATCTTTCGCGACATCCTGCGCGAATGGCGTCAGTTCGACGTCGAGCAGCTGCTGGTGTTGGCATCGCAGGAGGTCGTCGACCGCCTGCTGGACGAAGAGTCGCAGAATCTCGCCGAGCTGGAGCAGTTCATCGGGCGACCGATCAAGTTGCAGGCCGAGGCCTTGTACAACCAGGAACAGTACGACGTCGTGCTGATCTAACGGCGCATGGGCCCGCCGCGTACGGCCGACCTTGGCAGCGTCCGCGACGGGCTGCGGGCGTAGCGACCGATACGCCACGCCGCAACATTGGGATAGGGCATTGCGCATTCTCAAGCACCTGCTGCTCGGTCTGTTGATCCTGTGGGGACTGCTCGCGCTCACGGTGCGCATCGCAACGCCGCTGATCGCCGATTACCGCGAATCGGTTGCCGCATGGGCCGGCGACCGGCTTGGCACACCAGTCAGGATCGGCCGGATCGGGCTGCGCTGGTACGGCCTGCGCCCGCTTCTCGAGCTACACGATGTCGCCATAGGTGACAGTGACCGGCAGCTGCGGGTCGATGGGGTGTCGGTCGACGTCACGCCGACCCGCCTGGCGACCGGCGGGCTCGCCGATGCATTGCGCGTCACGGTCGACGGTCTGCAGGTGACAGCCGTTCGCGAGGCCGACGGCCGGCTGCATATCGAGGGTATAGGCCCGTTCGATCCAGGCGCCGCAACCGGCTCCCGGCAACCGCTGCTGCCACGACGGCTGCATCTGACCAACACCCGCGTGGTCTGGGTCGACCACCGCGTCGACATGCCGCCCCTGCCGATCGAAGACGTCACCGTGGTGATGGCGCACAACGGCGGTCGTCTGCGACTGTATGCGGGCCTGCAGACTCCGGCCGGCTCCGCCGAACTCAACGCGCGTTTGCGCGGATCGTTGAGCGGTACCGAATGGCAGGGCGATACCTATCTGAAGCTCGAGCGACTCGATGTCGCGCGCCTGTTCGCCGCGTATATGCCGGCGCGATACGGCCTGCATTCGATGGCCGTCGACCTCGAGGCGTGGACCCACTGGGACCAGGCGACACCGGTCAGCGCCCAGGGCCGGGTGGCACTGAACGACCTCGACCTGCGGCCGACCGCCGCGGACACCGGCGCGCTGCAGGTGCCGCACGCCGCGGCCGGTTTCGACTTCCGACGCGATGCCACCGGCGGTCGCGTCGGCATCGGGGATCTGCACCTGACAGTCGGTGCTCGCACCTGGCCGACAGGCAACCTGGCACTGGCCTGGACATCGGCACCCGATGGCGCCACGCAACTGCGTGGTGCGGCCGACTATCTGCGCATCGAAGACCTGGCCCATATCCTCCGGGTACGCATGCCGTGGCCGGAGCTCGCCGGACCCTTGGCCCGGTTCAAACCACGAGGAGAACTGCGCGACCTGCGTTTCGCGGCGGATTTCGACGACGCGACGCCACACTGGCGGGCGCAGGCAGGTTTCGCCGCGCTGGGCACGGCCGCCTGCGGCCGTGTGCCGGCCACCGCCAACCTCGCCGGGACGCTGCACGCACAACAGGACCACGCGATCGTGCAACTCGATGCCCGGGGTTCGACGGTACGGTTCACGAGGCTGTTCCGCGATGCACTGCAGCTCTCGCAGCTACAAGGGCGCATCGACCTGCTGCGCGAACGCGACGGCTGGCGATTGCACAGCGATGCACTGCTCGCCGTCACCCCGCACATCACGACACGCACCCGGGTCGATCTGCGGACCCGTCCGGACGCAGCACCGTTTCTCGACCTGCAGACCGATTTTCGCGACGGCGACGCCGGTTATGCCAGTCGTTACTATCCGGTCGATGTCATGGGTGAGCACCTGGTCGAGTGGCTCGACCGGTCGATCATCTCTGGCCATGTCATACAGGGCACAACACTGGTGTATGGCGAACTGGGGGACTTTCCATTCGAACACCACCACAGCGGGACTTTCACCGTGGTGTTCGATGCCGAAGACGTGAATCTGGACTACCGCGAGGGGTGGCCACCCCTGGAGGGAATCGGCGCCCGGGTGCGTTTCGAGGGGAACCACCTGGACATCGTGGCTGACCGCGGAACCGTCTTCGACAGCCGCCTGATCGAGGCGCAGGCGCATATCCGCAGCCTGCACCCCACCAGCCCGATCGAGATCGCCGGCCAGGTCGAGGGACCACTCAGCGACGATCTGCGGATTTTGCGTGAAGAGGCGCTGCGTCCGCGCTTCGGGCATTTCGCCGAGGCATTGCAGGGGCGCGGTCAGACGCGCCTGATGCTGGATTTCAGTCTCCCGCTCAAAGGCCCGGGCGAGCCGACACTGGCAGGCCGACTGGACTTCGAAGGTGCCGAACTCGCGCTCCCCGCCTGGAACCTCAACGTCACCGATCTGCGCGGTCAACTCGGCTTCACACTCGACGGTCTGAATGCGCGCGCAATCAAGGGACAGGCGTTGGGGGCGCCGGTGACGATCGATGTCGAACGCCGCCCTGGCGGCGTCACCCGGGTACACACCCAGGGCCGCTTCGACGTCAGCCGGGTCGCCGGTCAATGGCCGTCGCTGCCACTGCAACCGGCCGATGGGGCCGCGGGGTTCACGATCGATGTCGATATCCCGTCCGCGCAGGCGGCATCGAACGTAACCGGCATACTGGCGATCAACAGCGACCTCGAGGGGGTGCGGCTCGACCTGCCGGCGCCACTCGGCAAGACTGCCGCGCAAAAACGCGAACTGGCGTTGCGCATGCCGTTGGGGGATACCGCCGATCCGGGGGAACTCGAGTATGCCGAACGCCTGTCTGCGCGCTTCGACAATACGGGGAAACGCATCGGCGTGGCGTTCGGCAAGCGCGCTACGCTGCCGCCCGAGCCGGGCATCCGGATTACCGGGCGCATCGAACAGTTCGATCCCGGGGCGTGGTGGACCGCCATGCAGCGGTTTCCGCAGACGGCCGGCTCGCAACCGCCACCGACATCGCTCGACCTGCAGGTCGACCGTCTGTCGGTGGCACCGCTGGACATCGCCGACATGCACGTCGAGGCAGCCTATGCGGCCGGCTACTGGCACGGGCAGATCGAGAGCGAGCGGCTCGCCGGCAGCTTCGGCGGTGCCCTGCCGCTGACCGCAGCCCCATTGCGCGTGACCCTGAGCCGACTGGCGCTCGACCTGCCGCACGACGACGAGGCGCCACTCGATGCAGGACCGCCCGACCCGTCGACCGGCACGGACCCAGGCACCCTGCCGGAACTGGACGTGGAAATCGCCGGCCTGACGCTGAACGACGCCGACCTCGGCACGCTGCGGCTGCACGCACGGCGCAGCGGCAGCGGACTCGAAGTCGACGAGTTCGGCCTGCACGATGGGCAACTCGAACTGACCAGCAGCGCCATCTGGCAGCGGGGTGAACAGGGCATCCACAGCGAATGGCGCGGCGACGTCGATACCGCGGCGCTCGGGGACCTGCTGGTCGATCTGGGTTATTCGCGACAGATCGAAGATGCCGCCGCACAGATCGCGTTCCGACTGCGCTGGCCAGGGAGTCCGGCACAGTTGCACCGCGCGACGCTGGAGGGTGCGCTGGAGCTCGACATAGGCGCCGGGCGCCTGGTCGAACTCGACCCGGGCGTCACGCGGGTGGTCGGCTTGTTGAACCTGAATGCCCTGACCCGCCGCCTGCGGCTGGACTTCAGCGACTTCTACAAGAAGGGATACAGCTTCGACAGCATCAAAGGGGCCTTCCACTTCGCGAACGGCACGGCACAGACCGACGACCTGACGGTGCGCGGTCCCACTGGACGTATCGAGGTGAACGGATCGGCCGACCTGCTCGCCGAGACGCTCGATCAGAAGGTCACCGTAATCCCCAATCTGGACGCGACGCTGCCGATCGCCGGCACCATCGCGGGTGGGCCGGTCGCCGGGGTGGCGGTGCTGGTCGCCCAGCGCCTGATGACCAAGCAGGTCGATCAGATCTATCGCTTCGAATATGCGCTGAGCGGCCCCTGGGCGCAGCCCGAGGTGCGGCAGCTCGACAGCGGCGGCACCCTGTCCAAGCTCCTGCAGCCGTTCAAGCGCGAGTCACCCGATGCACCGCCCGTGGATCCGGCGGCTTCCGACCGGGACGCCGCCGGCGCCGCGAACCCGCCCCTGCCCCCGCCCGACGGGCCCGCTGCGGTACCGGCCGACGAGGCACCGGCCTCGGGCGCGCAGCAGCCCGCCGAACCGGGCACGTTGCGCAGCCTGCTCGACCGCTTGAAGCGCAACGAGGGTCCCGCAACGGATGCCGCAATCGGCGTACCCTGAACGCCACTCCCCGCGCGGGCGGCAAAAATCCACCACTCGCGACCCGCTTTTCCCCGACCATTAGCGCTTTGCCGCCCGCGTCGCAGGCATTAGAGTTGCAGGTGGTTTGATAGATGTATGAGCGATGAGTAAATCGAAAAAGAAAGTGGCCGCGATCCAGCTGGCATCCGGCAGCAACGTGAGCGCCAATCTGCTCGAAACCGGGCGCCTGGCGGAGGCCGCGGTCAGACAGGGGGCAGAACTGATCGTCCTGCCGGAAAACTTCGCCTTCATGGGACGCAGCTGCGGTGACGCGAATGCACTGCGCGAGGCCCCGGGCGACGGGCCGCTCCAGGCATTCCTGTCACAGCTCGCCCACCGGCTCGGCATCTGGATCGTCGGCGGGACCATTCCGTTGGAGGCCGAGCACGCGGCCAAATGGCGCGCCGCATGCACTGTGTACGACAGCCACGGTCGCCAGGTCGCCCGCTACGACAAACAACACCTGTTCGACGTGAACCTGATCGAGAGCGACGAACAATTCGTCGAGTCGGAGAACATCGAACCCGGTGACCAGGTCGTGGTGCTCGACAGCCCGGTCGGCCGACTCGGTATCTCGGTGTGTTACGACCTGCGCTTTCCGGAACTGTATCGCGCGATGGTCGACCGCAACGTCGAAGTCATCGCTCTGCCGGCGGCGTTTACCGCGATCACCGGTCGCGCCCATTGGGAAACGCTGGTGCGTGCGCGCGCCATCGAAAACCTGAGTTACGTGATCGCGGCCGCGCAGGGCGGCTTCCACGTCGCCAGTCGCGAGACCTATGGCCACAGCATGATCGTCGATCCCTGGGGCACCAAGCTGGCGCTGCGGGAGCGCGGCAACGGTTGTGTGGTCGCGGAGATCGATCCTGAATTTCAACACACGACGCGGCGCAATTTTCCCTGCCTCGACCACCGTCGTCTGCACTGCCGCTGACCGTCCCGGTCGACGGCGACACCTGTCAGGAGTTGTTTCCAATGTCGCAAAGCACCACGCTAGCGCGCCAGACCCTGCTCGATACACCCGGGCTCAGCGAGGGCCAGCTGGGTCGCTTGATGGACCGCCTGCTCAGCCGCCAGGTCGACGCAGCGGATATCTATTTCCAGTACGCGCGGCTCGAGTCGTGGGTGCTCGACGATGGCATCATCAAGGAAGGCAGTCACAGCATCGAACAGGGCGCCGGCCTGCGCGCGATCAGCGGCGACAAGACCGGATTCGCTTACACCGACAGCCTCGAACTCTCCCGCCTGCTGGACGCTGCCGGTGCGGCCCGGGCGATCGCCCAAGCCGGTCAGCACGGCGCCCTGGCGGTCGCCGGCCAGTCGTTGCCCACGCCGCTGTACGCACCGATCAATCCGCTGGAATCGCTGAGCGAAGAGCAGAAGATCGACCTGTTGCGACGCACCGACGCCGCGGCCCGCGCAATCGACCCGCGTGTGCAGCAGGTGATCGTCAGCCTGGTTGCCGCACATGATGTGGTGCTGGTGATGGATCACAGCGGGCGGATCAGCGGTGACGTACGCCCGCTGGTGCGCATGAACGTCCAGGTGATCGTCGAGCAAGATGGACGGCGCGAACAGGGCAGCGCCGGCGGCGGCGCGCGCGAGGCGCTGGATTTCTTCCTGCAGGACGAGCGGTCGCTCGGCTACGCGCACGAGGCCGTGCGCCAGGCACTCGTCAACCTGGACGCGATCGCCGCACCGGCCGGCATGCTGCCGGTCGTGCTCGGACCGGGCTGGCCCGGGGTACTGCTGCACGAGGCGGTCGGACACGGCCTCGAAGGCGACTTCAATCGCAAGGGCACCTCGGCGTTCAGCGGACGCATCGGCGAACAGGTCGCTTCGCCGTTGTGCACCGTGGTGGACGACGGCACCCTGCCCGGGCGGCGCGGTTCACTCACGATCGACGACGAAGGCACGCCGTCCGGCAACAACGTCCTCATCGAGAACGGCATCCTCAAGGGCTATATGCAGGACACCCTGAACGCCCGCCTGATGGGCGTCCCGCCGACCGGAAACGGACGCCGCGAGTCTTATGCGCACCTGCCGATGCCGCGCATGACCAATACCTACATGCTGCCCGGCCAACACAAGCCGGAAGAGATCATCGCATCGGTGCAGCACGGCCTGTACGCCGTCAACTTCGGTGGCGGACAGGTCGACATCACCTCGGGCAAGTTCGTATTCTCGGCGAACGAGGCCTACCTGATCGAAAACGGCAGGGTCACCCGCCCGGTCAAGGGTGCAACGCTGATCGGCAACGGGCCCGAGGTGATGACGCGGATCAGCATGGTGGGTGACGACCTGGCGCTGGACAGCGGCATCGGCACCTGCGGCAAAGAGGGCCAGAGCGTACCGGTCGGTGTCGGCCAGCCCACCCTCAAGATCGATCAACTCACTGTCGGCGGCACCGCCGCCTGACCTACGGTATCCCATGAATCAGGTTCAACAGATCGCGCAACTCGAACAGGTCGTCGAGGACCTGCTGCGTGAAGCCCGCAATCAGGGCGCAGACACCGCGGAGGCCGGTGTATCGGCGCAGACCGGCCTGTCGGTGACGGTGCGCCTCGGTGAGACCGAGACCATTGAGCACACCAGCGACAACGGGCTCGGTATCACCGTTTACTTCGGCAACCGCAAAGGTTCAGCCAACACGACCGACCTGCGCCCGGACGCAATCCGCGAAAGTGTTGCCGCGGCCTGTCGCATCGCCCGCTACACCTCGGAAGATCCGGCCGCCGGCCTGGCGGATGCCGAGCTGATGGCGCGCGACATACCAGACCTCGACCTGTATCACCCCTGGGAACTCGCGGCCGACGATGCGGCAACGATCGCACGCGACTGCGAGGATGCGGCACGTTCCCTGGATCCCCGCATCAGCAACTCCGAAGGTGCGACCCTCTATACCCAGCGCTCCAGCTTCATCTACGGCAACACGCATGGCTTCGTCGGCGGCTACCCGACCACGCGCCACAGCCTGAGCTGTGCGGTCATCGCGGAAGAGGGCGACGAGATGCAGCGCGACTACTGGTACAACAGCGACCGTGTACCCGGCGAACTCGGCGACCCGACGACAATCGGCCGCAAGGCCGCTCAACGCGCGCTCGCGCGCCTCGGCGCACGCCATCTGAACACCCGCGAGTGCCCGGTGCTGTTCCAGGCCGATGTCGCACCAAGCCTGTTGCGCAGCCTGTTCGCGGCGATCCGAGGACACGCCGTGTATCGCAAGTCGACCTTCCTGCTCGACCAGGTCGGCGAACAGATCTTTCCGGACTGGGTTCGGATCAGCGAAGACCCACTGCAACCGCGCGGGCCGGCCAGCGCACCCTTCGACAACGAGGGCGTGGCGACCCGTCATCGCGAATTGATCAGCGCGGGTATCCTGCAAGGCTACCTGCTCGACAGCTATGCTGCACGCAAGCTCGGACTGCAGAGCACCGCCAGCTCCGGCGGCGTACACAACGCGCGAATCGACAGCAGCGGCCAATCGTTCGAAGAACTGCTGCGCGAGATGGACCGCGGCGTCCTTGTGACCGAATTGATGGGCCAGGGCAGCAACCTGGTCACCGGCGACTATTCGCGCGGTGCCTCGGGCTTCTGGGTGGAGCACGGCGAGATCCAGTATCCGGTCGATGAAATCACCGTGGCCGGCAACCTGCGCGACATGTTTCGTCAGCTGGCCGCCGTTGGCACCGACAGCGACATCCCGGGCAGCGTGAAGACAGGTTCCTGGCTGATCGAGCGGATGACGGTCGGCGGCGACTGATCGCGACATCGGCGAGCCGCGTCAGACCAGCTGACCTATACTCGCCGGATACGCTAGGAAAGCGACACGCCAGACCCTGTCCACCGGTGCACGGACGGTGATCGCTTTCCCGACCACGGTTCACCGCGATCACCATGTGCACACGCCTGTTACTGCTCGCACTGCTGTTGTTGACGGCAGCGCCCCCATCCGGGGCTACCCAGCGCATCGGCTTGTTCGTACCGCACACTGGCGAATTCTGGGGAAAGTTCACCGAATTCGCCGAGGCCGCTGCACACGACCTGGACATCGATCTCCAGGTCTTCATTGCTGGGCGCTCACCCGAGCGCATGCTCGAACAGGTGCGGCAAGTCACCGCGGACGGTATTGAAGGCATCCTGTTCACCGACTACCAGGGCTTCGGCGAATCCATCCTGCAGGCCGCCGAAGCGAACAAAACGCCGGCCGTCCTTGTCAATGCGGCGCTGCTCGATCCGCGGGTCGTTCCGCGCAACCACTATCGCTACTGGATCGGCGGAGTCGCGCCGGATGACCGTGAGTCCGGCGTACGACTGGCGACCAGCCTGATCGCCTCGGCTGCCGCGAAGGGCGCAAAGGAATTCAACATACTCGCGTACTCCGGCAGCAAAGAACTGCCCATGCTGCGCCGCCTGGAAGGGTTCAAGGCGGTGGTCGATGCGCGATCCGACGTTCACCTGGTCGATATATTTCCGATCAACGATGGTGAAGACGCGGTCATTGAGGCATTCGATTCGGCAATCGCCGCACACCCGGCCGTCAACATCGTGTGGAGTTTCCATGACCAGCTGGCATTGACCGCGGCGCGCCACTACCACCAGATGCGCGCACAACCAGACATCTCGTTCGGCGGCATCAACTGGACCGGCGAGTCGATGGACGGCCTGGAGCGCGGCCTGCTGGATATCGACCTGGGTGGCCACGTCTTCGATGGGGCGCAGGGCGTCATCATGCTCCACGACTACTTGAACGGTCATGACTTCGCCGACGAGCGGGTGCTTTTCCAAAGCAATATGTACAGTGCGACGACCGAGACGGCTGCCCAGTTCAAACGCATCCTGGCCGACCCGCTGGCGATTGACTACAGGGCGTTGAGCAAGTCCCACAATCCATCACTCAAACAATATCGTTTCGATCTGAACGAGATCGCCCGGCGCACCGGCAGTGCCGCGGATCTCACCCAGGAGGAGCGTGATTGGGTAAGGACGCACCCGGTCGCGAAAGCCGGGGGCATGCTCGACTGGGCGCCTTTCGATTTCGCCGAGGATGGCGTGTACACCGGAGCCACGCGGGATTTCTTTGAGCTGATCTCGCAAAATACCGGGCTGCAATTCGATTTCACACTCGGCGAATGGACCGATCAGTTCGATGCACTGCGGGAAGGGCGGATCGACGTGCTCGGATCCACCTACTACACGGAAAGACGTGACAGCTTCCTGAGTTTTTCACAGCCGTACCTGGAAGTACTCGACTATCTCTTCGTGCGCGACGACCTCGGTGTGGACAGGCTCGAAGACCTGTCCGGCAAGCGGGTCGCCATCCCCGAGGGGTATGCGCTGAACGACACGCTTGCCGCGGATTTCCCAGGCCTTCGGATCGTGCGCACCCATTCGATGTCGGAGGCGATCGACGCGGTTGCCGACGGTCGCGCCGAGGTACTGTACGACGCCTATGCCGTCCTCAGTCATATGCTGCAGCGGCGCGGCATCACCAACATCGTCCCATTTCGATCCACTCGCCACCTTGGCGCGAACCAATTGCATTTCGTTACCCGCGACGATCAGCCGGCGCTCGCAGCGATCATCCGCAAGGGACTGGATGCGATCACGGCGCCGGAGAAACAGGCGGTATACGAGCGCTGGCTCAGTCCGGTACCCGTCGCGCGCGAACCCGAGCTGGACCTGACCCACGAGGAAAGGGCGTGGCTCAGAGACCACCCGCAAATCAGGCTGCGCGTCGATCCGGACTGGCCGCCGTACGAGTTTGTCGACAGCAACGGTGAACTGCGCGGCCTCAGCACCGACATCCTGCACATGATCGAGCAGCGCCTGGGGATTCACTTCCAGACGGTTTCAACGAACTGGGCCGGTGGCCTGGTCCAGCTGGAAGAGCGCAAGCTCGACATGCTGTCGAACATCGTCAGTACGCCCGACCGGGAGCGGTACCTGCTCTTCTCCGACAGCTACATCGCGCCCAAATACGCCATCTTCACGCGCAAAGATGGCCCACCCATCCACGAGATGTCCGATCTGCAGGGACGCAAGGTCGCCGTCGAAAACCGGTTCCGCATACACGATCTGCTGCTCGCCGAGTACCCGAATATCGACCTGTCCGTGGTGGATACCACTGCCGATGCGCTGAAGGCGCTGTCATTCGGCCAGGCGGACGCCTACATAGGGAATCAGGGTACCGTTAACTGGATCGCCGAACGGCATGTACTCACCAACCTCAAGATCGCAGCGATACCGGCAGAACTGGGCAGTTCCGAACTGCGGTTCGGCATTCGCAGAGACTGGCCGATGCTGAGGCAACTGTTGAACAAGGCGCTGGCATCGATCACCGAGATCGAGATGCAGCAGGCGCGTCGCCGCTGGCTGGGTGTCGCGGCCGAACCCGGAGACGTGATGCTCACGGCAGACGAGCGACGCTGGTTGCGCGAGCATCCGGTGCTGCGCTTTACGGGCGACCCGAACTGGCTTCCCTACGAAGCCAGGGACGATCGAGGCAACTACGTCGGTATCGTTGCCGACCTCCTGAAGACCGTCGAAAGCACGCTTGGCATCACGTTCGAATACATACCGACGCCGACATGGAGTGAGTCCGTGGCGCTGGCCCGGAACGGGGAAATCGACGTGCTGTCGGAGACCGACAACTCGGAGCTGTCATCGCTCCTGCGCTTCACCAGGCCCTATCTGATCAGCCCTGTCGTTATCGTGATGCAGGACAAACAGGACTATGTCGAGTCGATCGGGCAGATAGCGGCGCAGCGCATTGCAGTCATCAGGGACTATGGATATGTCCCGGGGATCCGCAACAAATATCCGGATCTGGACTACCACATCGTGGACTCCATCCAGGATGGCCTCACGGCCGTATCCACCGGTGCCGTCGACGTGTTGCTGGCGACGCTGGCTCAAGCCAGTTATCACATCGGCGAACTGGGCATCAACAACATTCGAATCGTCGGCAAGACCGAGTTCGACACCCGTCTGGCACTCGGCGTACGAGACGAACTCGCACCGCTGGTACCCTTGCTCAATAGGGCACTCGATACGATCAGCAAGGGTGACAAACAGAAGGTACTCGACACCTGGGGGCGATCGAAGTTCGCAGCACGTGTCGACGATCGACGGATCGCCTTCGTCGCGGCAATCGCCGGCGCAGCACTGCTGCTGGCACTGCTCTGGAACTACTCCATTCGCAGGCAGAAGCAACGCCTGCATGTCAGTGAAGAACGATTCCAACTGGCGCTCGATGCCGCCTCAGTCGGCCTTTGGGATTGGAACGCGACCACCGGCAGGGTTTACTACAGTCCGTTGTGGATGTCGATGCTCGGCTATGGTCCGGAAGAACTGCCACATACCTTCGACACATTTCGCGAGCTGCTTCATCCCGACGATCGCGACGAGGTGCTGATCAACAACGCCCGGATGCTCGACGACCCAAGCGTGGATTACGAGCAGGAGTTTCGGCTACGTTGCAAGGACGGTGACTACCGCTGGATATTGTCGCGCGGGCACGTGTTCTCGCGTGACAGCGAAGGCAAGGCCCTGCGCGCACTCGGAACCCACTCGGACATCACGCGTCGCAAAGAGGCGGAACTCGACGTGCACCGCCTCAACCAGGACCTGCGTGCGGCGAATCAGCGGTTCGCAATGGCCGTCAAGGCCATCTCGCTGGGCGTCTGGGAACGACTCACGGACGGCAGCAACCGTTTGTTGTTCGACGATCGGCTGCTCCAGATCTACGGTTTCGACCGGCGTGAAAGCGTCACCGTGCGCGAATGGCTCGAGCGCGTGCACCCCGAAGACCGCCATCTGGTGACGGCCGGCATCCGCAAGGTGCTGCGCGAAGGGGGCGATGCGCACGCCGACTTTCGCGCCTACCGGGTCGACGGATCGATGCGCTACGTATATGCCGCAGTAACCCTGGTACCCGGCGGCGAAGGCGAGCCCGACAAGCTTATCGGGGTGAATTGGGACATCACCGAACGCAAGATTGTCGAGGAACAGTTCGGGCGCGTGGTCAACGCACTGCCGGTGGCTATCGCGATCGCCGATGCGGACGGCACCATCCTGCTTGCCAACCCGCAGGCGGTACGCGAGTTCGGCGAAGGCGACTCACTGGTCGGCATGAACACCGACGACTTCTACGCCAAAGAAAATCAACGGACCGAGTTGCTGGCCGAACTCGTGCGCGACGGACAGATTGTGGCCAAGGAGATCCAGTACCGCACCGCGTCGAACGCGATCATCGAGGGCATGCTCTCGGCAATCCCGATCCTCTTCGACGGTAAGCAGGCGTTGCTCGGCGTAGTGGTCAACATCACAGAACGGCGCCGCATGGAACAGGACCTCGCGCGTGCCAAGGAGCAGGCCGAGGAGGCGAACCGCTTCAAGGGGCAGTTCCTGGCCAACATGAGCCACGAGATCCGCACGCCCATGAACGCGATCATCGGCCTGGGCCATCTTCTCAATCGCACCGCGCTCACGCTGCAGCAGCAGGACTATCTGGGAAAGATACAGGTTTCGGCGCGCACCTTGCTGACATTGATCGACGACATCCTCGACCTGTCGAAGATCGAGGCCGGTCAATTGTGCATCGAGAACATCGACTTCGACCTCGGCGAGGTCCTCGACAACATCGCGACACTTGCCAGCACCCGGCTTGCCGACAAACCCGTCGAGTTCCTCTATGACGTCGATCCAGCGGTACCCGCGAGGTTGCGCGGCGACCCTTACCGTCTCACACAGATCCTCACCAATCTGGTCGGCAACGCGACGAAGTTCACCGAGCAGGGCGGCATCGTGGTACGCATCAAGATCGTCCGTCCGGGCGACGGACTGCACCTGCAATTCGCGGTCGAGGACACGGGCATCGGCATCCCCCCGGACAAGGTCGAACAGCTGTTCGCACCTTTCACCCAGGCGGATGGTTCGACGACGCGCGAGTACGGCGGAACCGGGCTCGGGCTGTCGATATGTCGTCAGCTGGCCGAGTTGATGGGCGGCCACATCCTGGCGCACAGCGTGCCCGGCGAAGGCAGTCGATTCGAGTTCGAACTCCCGTTCGGTGCCGCGGAGCCCAGCAGGCCCGCACGCTTCGGGCCCGATGCACCCAACCTGCGTGTCCTGCTGGTGGACGACAATGCGATCGCCCGCCAGGTGCTGGGTGACCTGCTGTTGTCGCTGGCGTTTCGGGTCGACGTCGCCGCGTCGGGCAGTGCCGCGCTGAAAAGGCTGGTCGATGAGCGCCGTACCTACGACATCGTGCTGCTCGACTGGCGAATGCCGAACATGGACGGACTCGAAACGGCGCACCGCATCCGTACCGCGGGGCTGGAACATCCGCCGCGCATCATCCTGATGACCGCCTATGGGCACGATGCCCTGGAACAGGATCTCGACCTCGCCGATCTGGACGGATTTCTGATCAAGCCGATCACGCCGTCGCAGCTGCTGGATGCAGTCGCACAGAGCACAGGACCTCGACGCAACCCGCCGGTGCCCACCCGCCTGCAGCGCCACGAACCGGTCCAGTACCGGCTGCATGGCAAGGTGCTCCTGGTCGAGGACAATCCGATCAATCAGCAGGTCGCCCGAGAGATCATGCAGCAGATGGGGCTCGAGGTCGCGATTGCGCAGAACGGTGCCGAAAGCGTCACGCAGGTCAGCCGGCAGCGCCCGGACCTGGTCCTGATGGACATCCAGATGCCGGACATGGACGGCTACGAGACCACTGCGCAGATCCGACGACTCGACGGCATGGAATCGCTGCCGATCATCGCGATGACGGCCAACGCGATGTCCGGAGACGCGGAGCGATCGATCGAGGCCGGCATGAACGGACACATCGCAAAGCCGGTCGATCCGGTGCTCCTGCATCACACGCTGCACGCCTGGCTGAATGCCGATGGCAAGGACCTGACTGACAGCGGTGCCGAACGACACCCGTCGATGCCGGACATCGACAGCCGACCCACACCACCGACAGGGCCCCCTGCGCAGCTGCGCCGGGAAGGTGGCGCACCCGCGATCGATTTCGAGACCGGGGTGATGCGGGTCGGCGGCAATCGCGCCCTGTACACCCGGTTGCTGGCCGATTTCGCGGCGCGATATCGCGACGTCCGACAGTCGCTGGAGACCGGATGCGAGGCCGCCGACGCGGCCGGCGTCGAATTGCTGCTGCATTCGCTCAAGGGCGTCGCGGGAAATATCGGCGCAAGCCGTGTTCAGGCGGTCGCGACCGAGCTGGACGTACTCGCCCGTACCGGAAACATAGCAGCGGTACGCGACGGTATTCCGCAGCTCATGCGGTCGCTCGAGCCGGCGCTGACGGCAGCGACGGCGTTCGTCGCCGGCACGACGACCGCGAGCCACCCAGCTACCCGCGACACGACCGTTGCGACCGACATCGGCCAGGTGCTCGTCCGCCTGGCCGAGCTGCTGGCTGCGGGCGACGCCGAGTCGCTGAATCTGGCGGAGACACTTCCCGACGGTGACCTCGACACGTCGGCGCGACGAATCCTGGAGGCACTGCGGGGCCATGTCGCCGACTACGATTTCAGCAACGCCTCGGCGGCCCTCGACCGACTGAGGGCACACTTGGGCCTGGCTCAAGAGGATACTGACTCGGCGCCCGCACAGGGACCTGACGCATGACCGACAAACCAAAGATCCTGATTGTCGACGATGAAAGACCCTATCTGGATATCCTGGTCGACACCCTGCAAGACGACTACCGGTTGATCGTCGCCAAGTCCGGGGAACAGGGACTGTCGCGGCTGCACGACGGCGACCCGCCCGCGTTGATCCTCCTCGACGTATTGATGCCGGGTATCGACGGTTACGAGACCTGCCGGCGGATCAAACAGGACGCGGTAGGCAAACAGATCCCGGTGATCTTCCTGACCGCACGTGACGACGTCGAGGGTGAGACCCACGGACTGAGCCTGGGTACCGTGGACTACATCACCAAACCGATCAGCCCGCCGACGGTAAGGGCGCGCATCCGCACCCACCTGGCGTTGCGCAGTGTCCGTCGCGAGTTGGAGCTGCAGAACCAGACCCTCGAACAGCACGTGAAGGAGCGCACCGAACACCTGCGTATCGTCAGCGCAGAACTGGTGCTGGCCGAAGAGCGCGAACGACGAAGGATCGCACAGGAGTTGCACGATGGCCCCGCCCAACGACTGGTGCTGTCCAAGATGAACCTCGGGCGCCTGCGCGCCGCCGTCGACCCCAAGGCTCACGCCGAACTCGACGAACTCGTGGTGGGTATCGACACCACGCTGAAGGAGCTGCGCACGCTGATGGTCCAGCTCAGCCCGCCTGCGCTGTATGAGCTGGGGCTCGGACCAGCCGTCGAGTGGCTCGCGGAGACGATACTCGGCCGACATGCCATCGAATACCGGGTGGACACTGCGGAATCCTATGCCCACCTCGACGAAGAGACCCTGGTGTTCCTGTTCCGAGCAATACGTGAGGTGCTGATCAACATCGTGAAACATGCGCATGCCACCAAGGCGTCGATCGCACTGAACACGCATCACGGCGACATCGTCATCGAGGTGCGCGATGACGGTGTCGGCATAGGGGCGGCGAGGTCCCCGGGCCACCGCCCCGAGGACGGCAACTTCGGCCTGTTCGCGCTGCGCGACCGGATCGATTCCCTGGGGGGCCAGTTCTCGCTGGAGAGCGGGGCCGGTACGCGCATAACATTGCAGGTGCCGATGACCCGCAGCGAGGTCGCACCGTGAAGACCAGGATAATGATCGTCGACGATCACAAGATATTGCGCGAAGGGCTGCGCAAACTGATCGGCGACGCAGGCGGATTCGAAGTGGTGGGAGAGGCCAGCAACGGTCGCGAAGCGGTGCGCCTGGCGAAACAACTCAATCCCGAGATCGTGATCATGGATGTCGCGATGAGCGAGATGAACGGGATCGAGGCCACTCGCCAACTGGTCGCCGCGCGGCCCGAGGTCCGGGTACTGGCGCTGTCGATGCACTCCGACAGTCGATTTGTTCGTCAGATGCTCGAAGCGGGCGCGCTGGGTTATCTGCTGAAGGAAAACGCATTCGAAGAGATCGTCACCGCACTGCGCTCACTGCTGGGTGGTCGCATCTACGTGAGCCCGCAGGCCTCGGGAGGGATCCTTCAGGATGTGGCACTGGGCCAGCTGAACGAGGGCGACGCGCAATCGCCGTTGACCGCGCGCGAAAAGGAGACATTGCAGCTGATCGCCGAAGGCCATTCCACCGCGGAGATCGCCGAACGCCTGTTCGTCAGCGTCAAGACCGTCGAAACCCACCGCAAGAAGATCATGGACAAACTGGACCTGCACAGCGTGGCAGAACTCACCAAATATGCCGTCCGGGTCGGGATCACCTCGCTGGACGACTGAACCCCCGGCCACCGGGTCCGCTGCACATCAGGTTTTTGGAACCCGCATATCAGGCAATCGCTGATACGCCGAATCCCCCATCTCGCCGAATATCTGGGTGGAACGAGGCCCCCGGGGCGCCACTCGCGCGCTCGGTCGGGGTGGCACCTCGAGGGCCACCGCGTGGCCAAGGAGGATGGGGATATGACGGGCATCGACTACGAAAACCAGGTCTTGGACGAACTGCAGCGGGTGGTCACCAGCGCCGAGTTTCGCGATGCCCGGCTGTTCAAGTTGTTGCTGACCCAGGTGGTGTTCGAGCATCTCGCCAACTGGCGACACCCATCCAGACAGCACGCCGTGGTCGGCCATGATCAGGACGCGATCGATCGGTCGAGTTCGGCGTGGTCCGCCATCGAAGACAGCGCCGCCCAACGGCTGCGATGCAGGCTCGACAACTATTACCGAACCGATGGGCGATTCAATCTGCTTCGTCTGGAGATGCTGCCGGGCCGGCTGGCAGTCGTGGTAAAGGATCGTACGGGACGCGACGCGTCGCCCGGTCGCGGACGGGATACGGCCCACCCGGTACTGGGTATCGACGCGTTCGACTGCACAAGCGGCGTCCCGGAGCACCAGGAATTCAGCGCAGACCTGCTCGGCGAGATCTATCTCGCGCTGGCATCGACCGAATGCGTCATTCTGCCACCTCCCGGCAACCTGTTTGAAAGTGAGCAAGCACTTCCGAAACATTCTCGGCTCCCCGGCGCCAATGAGCTCCAGCTCGCGTGCACCCTGCGCTGGTCGGGCAACCGCCTGCGACTGTTTTGCCAGCTAATCGAGGCATCCTCCTGCCAGATACTGTGGATGGAGCTGCGGGAGTTCGACTGGATGGGTGGTGCGCGGGCCGTACGCGAGCTCGCCGTCGACTTTGTCGTCCAGGGCGTCTCCCGATCCTGCGCCGCACTCGAATCGGGCGACCTGTGCGGGGCGACCGACTGTGCCGGGACCCACTGAAACCGGCGCCACGGGTTTCCCAACTTCAGGTTTTGCGAAGCACGCAATCGGGTGTTCCCCGATCCTGCAGAGCCGGCCCGATGCCGACAATCGCACCATGGACCTTGCATCGTACTGCGGCGAACCGACGCCCCAGGGCGCTTCCCGCACGACGAGGAGAGTGGGCATGGAAACTGACGATACGGACCGGCTGCTAGACAGGCCACTGCGGGATACCGCGCAGGACTGGCTCACCAGCTGTTCGCCGAACCCAAGCCCGGCCCTGCAGCGCATCTGTGAACAATCCGCGGCAGAGCTGGGACGGCGCACCGGCTATCAACCGTTCACGGCACCCGCCGCAATGGCCTTTTTCATCGCGCTGAGTCCGCAGATGTCGGCGCACTGGCCGGCGGTATCCATGCTCTATCTGCTGATGGTGGGAGCCGCCGTCATGCGCGTGCATCTGGCACGGCGGTTCGTCACGGTGCGCAGTGCCAACTTCCTGCACCGGGTGCATGACTACCAGACTGCAGTGGACCTCGGCGGCTTTTCATGGGGGGCCCTGGTCGGCGCGGTATTGTTCGTGCACGGCATCGACAGGATGTCCGAACTGTTGCTGGTCGCCACGCTGGCGTTCACCACCAGCGCCTATTCGACGCTGACGCTGGAGCGCTCGCTGTGGCGGCGCTTCTCCCTGTCTCTCTGGCTGCCGATACTCACGATGACCGCTGCCGTCGCGATCAACGGCACCGCCGGTGGCTGGCTGTTGCTGGGGATCGAAGTGCTGTTCGCGGTCGTGCTGACGCTGCAGGGCGAGCGCCTGGTACGCGACTACATCGACGGTCTACTGACCCGCCACAGCCTGGAACACGCGACGACGACGATAGCGCGACAACGCAAATCGCTCGACGAGCACCGCGAACGTCTCGGCGAGCTCCAGGATCGGGCACACCAGCTGTCCTACTACGATCCGGTTACCGGCATCGGTTCGCGCACGCATTTTCACGAACGTCTGCAGAACAGCATTGCGTCCCACCAGTTGGGTGCGGGCAGCTTTGCGCTGTTGTATCTCGATCTGGATGGCTTCAAGGACATCAACGATACCTTTGGCCACCAATCGGGGGATCACCTGCTGAAGATCGTCGCGCAACGGGTAGGCAGTCTGTTGCGCAGCACCGATTTCGCGGCCCGCCTCGGCAGCGACGAGATCGCACTGTTGGTGCACGGAATCTCGGACGACCTCGACGCAACCCGGGTCGCCGAACGCTGTCGCGAAGAGATCCAGCTACCGGTCAGTCTGGGCGACCGGGCGGTGTGTCCGCGGGTGAGCGTCGGCATCGCCGTGTATCCCACCGATGGGGCGGATGCGCAGAGCCTGCTCAAGGCGGCAGAGAGCGCGCTGAATTCGGCCAAACACACGACCAAGATCCGCTGCCTGCGCTATGCACCGGAGATGTCGCGCGCTGCTGAACAGCGCCTGACGATCGAGCAGGAACTCCGCCAGGCGCTGATCATGGGGCAGTTCGAACTGCATTATCAGCCGCAGATCGATGCCCTGACCGGGGGCTGCTGCGGCGTCGAAGCACTGGTGCGCTGGAACCACCCCGAGCGCGGTCTGATTCCGCCGCTCGAGTTCATCCCGGTCGCGGAGCAGGCGGGTCTGATCGACGCCCTCGGCGAGTGGGTCCTGGCACAGGCCTGCGGGCAGGCAATGGCCTGGTTCGACGCCGGTGTTCCACCAATGACGGTCGCCGTCAACATGTCACCGCTGCAACTGCTCGACGCGGATTTCGTACCGAGCGTGCGTGCGGCGCTGGTCGCCTCCGGTCTAAGCCCAGAGCTGCTCGAACTCGAGATCACCGAGAGCGCGATCCAGACCCATATCGAGGCACGCAACGCGCTCGCCCAGTTACGCGAACTCGGCGTGCGCATCGCATTGGACGACTTCGGCACCGGCTACTCGTCGCTGGTGTCGCTCAAGGAGTTGCCGATCGACCGGGTGAAGATCGATCGATCGTTCGTGGCCGACACCTTATCCAGTGAACAGGACACCGCGCTGCTCGGTACGATTATCGAGATGGCCCACGTCCTGGGTTGCGGGGTGGTTGCAGAGGGCGTCGAGGAACGTGCGCAGGTGACGAAGCTGCGCGCGCTGAACTGCGATTGCATGCAGGGCTATTTCTTCAGTCGACCGGTAGCAGCGCAACAGATCCCGCGGTTCACCCGACACGACAACCGCGGCGAGGCACGCGAACGGGACTGGCTGCCCGCCCTGGCGTCATCCGAGTGAAGGGGGTTTGACCCTACGCTTTGCGCAGGTGCACCCCCATGGAGATTCGGCGAAAATGCGGAGTACGTGCCGCGATCATGCGACGTAGGCCCAGCTCACCGAAGGTTCAGGAAACGCGATGAACGACAGACTGATGATCCTGCCCGCCCAGGACAAGACCAAGATCCGACTGGTACGGATCCCCCCGGATTTTCAGGATCAAGAGGTGTTTCGTCACGTGACGGGGCTGATCGCCCAGGTCGAAGAAGAGAATGCGGACCACACCTGGGAAGACGTGCTCGCGATGCTCGAAGACCGCGGCTTCGAACCGGTGGAGTTCCAACTCGGACCGTCGCTCGACTGATCGAGGGCGGTCCCGCCGGGTCTCCCGGCGTAACGACCGCCGGGATCCTGCGACGATCCGACCGATCAACGGCGCGAGCGCTTCGCCGCGACCTTCTTTTTCGTCGCCGCCTTTTTGGCCGGGGACTTTTTGCTCGCGACCTTCTTGGTTGCCGCTTTTTTTGCGACCGGCTTTTTCGCCGACGTCTTCTTGGCGACCGGCGGCTTCGCCGAGGCCTTCTTTTTCGCAGCCTTCTTGGGCGCTGCTTTTTTTGCGACCGGCTTTTTCGCCGACACCTTCTTGACCGCCGCCTTCTTGGCCACCGACTTTTTGGTCACGGCCTTCTTGACCGCCGGCTTCTTGGCGACGGCCTTCTTGACCGCCGCTTTCTTAACCGCCGCTTTCTTGGTCGCCGCTTTCTTGGTCGCCACTTTCTTGGTCGCCGCTTTCTTGGTCGCGGTCTTCTTGGCGACCGCTTTCTTCGCCACCGGCTTTTTCGCCGCCACCTTTTTCTCGGTGGCTTTCTTGGCCGGTGCCTTCTTTGCTTCAGTCTTTGCCGGGCCGGCCTTCCCGGCCGCCTTGGATTCAGCCACCGCAGCCGGTTTCTGGCGCTTTGCCGGCGTCTTGGCTGCCGCCTTGGCTGGACCGGCGGCGGGCACAGTGCGCGGCTTGGCCGGCGCGGCCTTCTTCGGCGTCGCTGCCTTCTTGCGCGGTTGTTCGGCGGCGACCGTGGCTTGCTCCCGATCCTGCTGTCCACCCGGCGGGATGCTGGGAGGCATTGCGTCAATCAGCTTGCGCACCGCCTTCCAGACCTTGTCGGCACCCTCGTCCGCCTCGACGCGGTTCAGCTTGTCGCCCAGACGGTAATACTGCAGCAGCGGCCCCATCTGCCCCTCGTAGACGCGCAGCCTGTTGCTGATCGTCTCTTCGTAGTCATCCGGCCTGCGCACCACCCTTGCGCCGCATTCGTCGCAGACGCCATCGACCATCGGCGGGTTCACGTAAAGGTTATATTTCGCACCGCAGTTGTCGCAGGTGATCCGCCCGACCAGGCGCTCCATGAGTTCGTCCGGGTCGACCTCCAGGTTGAGCACCAACTCGATGCCGGCACCCAGATCGTTCAATACGCTGTCGAGTACGTCGGCCTGGCCTGCGTTCTTCGGCAGGTCGACGAGCACGAAACCCTTGCCCAGATCCATCTGCGGTAGCTGGATACGCAACAGTGCCAGCAGCAGCTCATCCGAGACCCGCGACATGTCCATGGCTTCCTTGGCGAGGCGGCCCAACTCGGACTGCTCGGCGGCAGCGCGCTGCATCACGCTGTTGACGGTGATGACGGGAATCCCATAATGATCGGAGATGCGCTGCGAAAGTTCAGCCTTACCAGAACCCGGTGGGCCCAATAAAACGATCCTCATTTTGGCTCCTTAGATGGCCATTATTGTTCTGCTCGACGCCCGGCCGGCCACCCACGCCTCATCCCCAACCTTTTACCATATAAGGAAATTAGGGTTTTCCTATGGGGGCATGCGTGTTTTGCATTGGCTAGCCCTAGCTGCATTGACTAAGCTAATCGCACTACAAATAGCGTGTCAACGAAGCGCCTGATTTGTTACGGATTTTAGGTGATCGGCAGAAATTAACGAGTAGATCGCCGCGATTTTCCCGAAAACCGATCAATCCACCGGGACCACACCCCGTACCAGAGGTGACTGGACCGGCGCCCAGCGAACATGAGTCAAATTCCTGACATTAGCGCAACCGAGGAATGGATCGTGAAAACGACCCTGAAGGAGCGCTATGGACGAGAGATCGACCTGCAGTACGCCGACGCCGAGATTCGCCTGAACCCAGCCGACCGCGAACTGACATCCTGTCCGGTATTCGTCTGGGAGGCCGACGGCTGCCACTTCGTCATCTTCAAGACCGGCGAACGGCGTTATCGTTGCCAGTTCTTTTATCGCGGCTACCAGCAATACGGCACCGGCGTGCACGAATACGACGACCTGACCGAGTGTGCCGTCTCCCTGCTGCAGACGCAGGCCGACCACACCGCCCGGGAACGTGGCGAGATCGACGACAAACGGCACTGAAACCGGCACCGGTCGGGCAGAACAACAGCGACTATTGACTAGAGGGAAACCATTTATGACGGCGAAGAACGCGTTCTATGCACAATCCGGCGGGGTGACCGCGGTCATCAACGCCTCGGCGTCCGGCGTGATCGAGGCGGCGCGCGCGCATCCCGACAAGATCGCCAACGTCTATGCCGGTCGCAACGGCATCATCGGCGCCCTGACCGAGGACCTGGTCGACACGAGCCAGGAGTCTTCCGAGGCCATCGCCGCCCTCAAGCACACCCCGTCCGGCGGTTTCGGCTCCTGCCGTTTCAAGCTCAAGAGCCTGGAGCAGAACAAGCGCGAATACGAGCGCCTGATCGAGGTGTTCAAGGCGCACAACATCGGTTACTTCTTCTACAACGGTGGCGGTGACTCCGCCGATACCTGTTACAAGGTGTCGCAGCTGTCCGAGAAGATGGGCTTTCCGGTTCAGGCGATCCATGTCCCGAAGACGGTCGACAACGACCTGCCGATCACCGACAACTGCCCGGGCTTTGGCTCGGTCGCGAAGTACATCGCGGTATCGACGCTGGAGGCCAGCTTCGACGTGCGCTCGATGGCCGCGACCTCGACCAAGATCTTCGTGATCGAGGTCATGGGTCGACATGCGGGCTGGATCGCCGCGGCCGGTGCGCTGGTCGAGGACGAGGGCATCCCGGTCGTCACGCTGTTCCCCGAGGTCGAGTTCGACCAGGCGAAGTTCCTGGCCAATGTCGACGCCAAGGTCAAGCAGCACGGTTACTGCACCATCGTGGTTTCGGAAGGCTGCCACTGGCCGGACGGCAAGTTCCTTGCCGAGCAGGGTACCCGTGACTCGTTCGGACACGCCCAGCTGGGCGGCGCCGCACCGGTGGTGGCGAACATGATCAAGGATGCCCTGGGCTACAAGTTCCACTGGGCTGTTGCCGACTACCTGCAACGCGCAGCGCGTCACCTCGCATCGAATTCGGACGTCGAACAGGCGTATGCGCTGGGCAGAGCCGCGGTCGAGAAGGCGCTCGAAGGCAAGAATTCGATCATGCCGACCGTGGTGCGTACCTCTAACAACCCCTACGCGTGGGAGATCGGCGAGGCACCACTGAGCGAGGTCGCCAACGTCGAGAAAATGATGCCGATGGACTTCATCTCCGAAGATGGCTTCGGGATTACACAGAAGTGTAAGGATTATCTTTATCCGCTGATCCAGGGCGAGGCCTACCCGCCGTACAAACCCAACGGCATGCCCGACTACGTGACCCTGAAACTCGCCGGTGTGCCGCGCAAACTGAGTGATTTCGAACTCTAAACGCCGTCACCTTGCGCATGTTCGAAGCGGGGTCCTGTCGGACCCCGTTTTGTTTGACGGATCCGCTGCTTGCGCCGCGATTTCCCAACCATCAAACGCATCTTTGTTTGATTTTCCGCAACTCGCCCGCGTGTTACGAAGAGGAGTTCCGATTAGACTCACACTGAGAAGTTGGATCGGTTCACAAAATCGCACAAAACCTCGGTCCGTCACGATGTCCCACGATGTAGCCGCAGCAGCTCCCAGGCCCCACGCCAATCGACGTGCAGCGCGACTGCCTGCCGCTGGCTGCGCGCGATGAACGTGGACCGCGCCGAAGCCCCGCCCAAATCAGTCCTCGTTGTAGACGACGATCCCACGGTCGCTCTGATGGCCAAGATGGGGCTGGCCGAACACGGCTTCCTGATCCGCTCAGTGACCTCCGGCGACGCCGCGATCGCCGCCGTCGAGACAGCACCGCCCGACGTGATCCTGCTGGATGTCCTCATGCCGGGGATGAACGGCTTCGAGGTGTGCCGCCGCGTGCGCACGCTGCCGACCGGTCGACAGATCCCAATCGTCATCGCCACCGGACTCGATGACAGCGAGTCGATCGAGCGCGCATACAGCGATGGCGCGACGGCCTTCGTCAACAAACCGATCAACTGGCCACTGTTGCGCCACCAGTTACGCTGCATCCTGCGCGCCAGCGGCGACCGGGCACGCCTGGCCGAGAGCGAGGAGCGCTACGCTTTGGCCGCGGCGGGTGCGAATGACGGACTGTGGGACTGGAACATCAGCGAACAGCGCGTGTACTTCTCGCCACGCTGGCGCGAACAACTGAAACTGCGCGAATCCGAGATCGGTGAGCAGATGGATGCCTGGCTCGCGCGCATCCACCCGGACGATCAGCTCGGGTTTCGCAACGAGCTCAATGCCCACCTGGCCGGCGACATTCCAAAACTGGAGGTCGAATATCGCATCCTTGACCGAGACGGCGACTACCGCTGGATGCTCTGTCGGGCGCTGGCGATTCGCGACGAAGATGGCCAGGCCTACCGTATCGCCGGATCGCAGACCGACATCACCGAGCGCAAACAGACCGAAGAGCGTCTCGCGCACGACGCCCTGCACGACGCGCTGACCGGGCTGGCCAACCGCAAACTGCTGCTGGAACGCATCACCCATTCGATCAAACTCGCGCAACGGCGCCATCACTACCGTTTTGCTGTCGCGGTACTGGATCTCGACCGATTCAAATGCATCAACGAAAGTCTCGGGCACCGCGCCGGCGACAGCCTGATACGGCGGGTCGCTGAGCGCATCGGCGGGCACCTGCGCGCATCCGACACCCTCGCCAGGATCGGCGGGGACGAGTTCGCGATCCTGTTCGACGACAGCGGCGAAGTCGCCGACCTCGATCGACTGGTGAGCCGGATTCAGCGCGAGATTGCGCAGCCCAGCGTGTTGGTGAACCAGGAGGTGGCGACCTCCGCGAGCGCCGGTATCGCGCTGCACGCGCCGCACTACGAGCGCGCCGAAGACATGCTGCGCGACGCAGAGATCGCGATGTATCACGCCAAGGGCAAAGGCCGAAACCAGCACGTCGTGTTCGACAACGGCATGCATGACGAGGTGTCTTCTCTGCTGGAGATGGAGGTTGCGCTGCGCGCAGCGGTCCCCCGCCAGGAACTGGTGCTCTATTACCAACCGATCAGTCGCCTGGACGACGACCGCATCGTCGGCCTCGAGGCGCTGCTGCGCTGGCAGCACCCGCAACGCGGGCTGTTGAACCCGGATGCGTTTCTACGCGTCGCGGAAGAATCCGGCCTGATCATCGCGATCGGGCAGTGGACGCTGCGCGAGGCAACCCGTCAGCTCGCTGGCTGGCTGGCCGCACTGCCGCAGCTCGGCGACCTGTTCGTATCAGTCAACGTGTCGAATGCCCAATTCGTGCACCCGGACCTGGTAGCACAGGTGAAGGGCGCGCTTCAGCGAACCGGACTCGAACCCGGCCGCCTGAAGCTCGAGGTCACTGAAACCGCGCTGATCGACGGAACCCAACAGGCAACGGCAGTTCTCGAACAGCTGCGTGCCTGCGGCGTGGCAACAGCGATCGATGACTTCGGCAGTGGTTATTGTTCGTTCAACTACCTGCACCGCTTTTCGTTCGACTCGCTGAAGATCGACAAGGCGTTCACCCAAACCATCGACCGCGACCCGAAGAGCCGCGAGATCGTACGCGCAATCGTCGGTCTCGCGCACAGCCTCGAGCTGGGCATCATCGCCGAGGGGGCGGAGACGACTGCCGCAGTACAATGCCTGCGTGAACTGGGCTGTGATTTTCAGCAGGGCTTCGCCTTTTCGCGCCCGCTGTCCGCGGATGCCGTCGAGGACCTGCTGCGCAGCCGATTGCCACAGCTACCTGACGCCAGGCATGTCCGGCATCCCTAGTGGGGCAGTCACGCACCGGGGGACTCCACCATGACGCTCGACAAGGCCCGTGAACTGATCGCCGTGCAACTGTCATTCGGCGGCGGATACAACCGCAACGCGGTACGCCTGATTCTGGCCGAGATCAGCAACGAGCACGGCCAGGCGGCGGTCGACCGACTGATCCGAGAACTCGATCTGGAACAACGGTTTGGGCTCTCGCCCGGGACCGATTTCTCGCACGTGGGACGCTGAACTCCGGCTTGCCCGGCAACCGTCGTCGCCGGCCGGTCGCTGCCGGCGGAGACCGCGAACCACTCGACATCCCGGCGGATGATTGGGCTACACTGCGCCGGCAATACCCCAACAGCAGCACCGTTAATCACCACATTCGAATATTTTGGTTGGTAAATGGACTGCTAGGGCCAAGAATTCCTCGCTGGACGCTACAACAACGAAACCATAGGCGCCCACGACAAAAGTACTTCGTAGAGGGGAAGAATCTGTCATGAACACTGCACTCTGGTTTGCCCTCGCCTGCTCGTTGCTGGCGATTGGCTACGGCGTCGTTTCGGTCAAATGGATACTGGGCCAGCCTGACGGCAACGAGCGTATGCGAGAGATCGCACAGGCTGTCCAGGAGGGCGCATCCGCGTACCTGAACCGCCAATACACCACGATCGGACTGGTTGGCGTGGTCCTGACCGTCGTGCTGTTCTTTTTCCTCGGCTGGGCGACCGCGGTCGGGTTCCTGATCGGCGCGGTATTCTCGGGTCTGGCCGGTTATATCGGTATGAACATCTCGGTGCGCTCCAACGTGCGCACCGCGCAGGCCGCCAACCACGGCCTGAACGCCGCGCTGCAGATCGCATTCCGTGGCGGCGCGATCACCGGCCTGCTGGTGGTAGGCCTCGGTCTGCTCGGGGTCGCCGGCTACTATGCGGTGCTGGTCAGGATGGGCGTCCACGACCCCCTCCACCCGCTGGTCGGACTGGCATTCGGCGGCTCGCTGATCTCGATCTTCGCCCGACTGGGCGGTGGCATCTTCACCAAGGGCGCGGACGTCGGCGCCGACATCGTCGGCAAGGTCGAGGCCGGTATCCCGGAAGACGATCCGCGCAACCCGGCGGTGATCGCCGACAACGTCGGCGACAACGTCGGCGACTGCGCCGGCATGGCGGCCGACCTGTTCGAGACCTATGCGGTCACCGTGGTTGCAACCATGCTGCTCGGTGGACTGCTGCTGGCCGACTCCGCGAACGCCGTGCTGTACCCGCTGGTGCTCGGCGGCGTATCGATCGTGGCCTCGGTGATCGGCACCTTCTTCGTCAAGGCGCGGGAAGGTGGCAAGATCATGAACGCGCTGTACCGCGGCCTGATCGTGTCCGGCGTGATCGCCGCGGTCGGTTTCTATTTCGTCACCGACAGCATGATGGGCGGCAATGCCGAGTTCACGTCGATGGACCTGTATTTCGCCTCGCTGGTCGGCCTGGTACTGACCGCGGCGATGGTCGTGATCACCGAGTACTACACCGCGACCGAGTACAGCCCGGTGCGGCACATCGCGCAGGCCTCGACGACCGGCGACGGCACCAACGTGATCGCCGGGCTCGGCATCTCGATGAAGGCCACCGCTGCGCCGGTGCTCGCCGTGTGCGCCTCGATCTGGGTCGCCTATGACCTGGCCGGTCTGTACGGCATCGCGATCGCTGCGACCTCGATGCTGTCGATGACCGGGATCATCGTCGCCCTCGACGCCTACGGTCCGATCACCGACAACGCCGGTGGCATCGCCGAGATGGCCGAACTGGATGAAAAGATCCGCAACATCACCGACCCGCTGGATGCCGTTGGCAACACCACCAAGGCCGTCACCAAGGGCTACGCCATCGGTTCGGCAGGCCTCGCGGCGCTGGTGCTGTTCTCCGACTACACGCACACGCTGGAAAAAAGCGGCCTCGACCTGCGTTTCGACCTCTCCGACCACATGGTGATCATCGGCCTGTTCATCGGTGGCCTGGTACCCTACCTGTTCGGCGCGATGGCGATGGAGGCCGTCGGACGGGCGGCGGGCGGCATCGTCAACGAGGTACGTCGCCAGTTCAAGGAAAAGCCGGGGATCATGGACCACACCGAGAAGCCCGACTATGGCCGTGCCGTCGACATGCTGACCAAGGCGGCGATCAAAGAGATGATCATCCCGTCGCTGCTGCCGATCGCGGTACCTGTCCTGGTCGGTGTGCTGCTCGGACCCAAGGCACTGGGCGGCCTGCTGATCGGCACCATCGTCACCGGCCTGTTCGTCGCGATCTCGATGACCACCGGTGGTGGCGCCTGGGACAATGCCAAGAAGTACATCGAGGACGGCAACTTCGGCGGCAAAGGATCCGATGCCCACAAGGCCGCGGTGACCGGCGACACGGTCGGCGATCCCTACAAGGACACCGCCGGCCCGGCCGTGAACCCGCTGATCAAGATCATCAACATCGTCGCACTGCTGATCGTGCCGTTGATCTGAGGCGGCGCTTTCGACGGACGCTGCATCGAGGGGGCCTGCGGGCCCCCTTTGTGTGTCGGCGCACTGTAGACGATCAGTCGACGGCCTCGGCCCTGGCCTGCGCCCCGGCCTGCCGCACCGCGGTGTGCCGCGCCACCTCGGCGTGCAGGCGCTGCAACGTAAACGGCTTCTCGATGAAGCCGTCGATCCCGGCCGCTGCGCAGCGTGCCTGGGTGTCGACCGCGACGTCTGCGGTCATCGCGACGATCGGCGCACGACCCCTTCCCCGCTGCCGCTCGGCATCGCGGATCGAACGCGTCGCCTGATAACCGTCCATTCCCGGCATGTGGCAGTCCATCAGGATCAGCCGGTAGTCGTGACGGCCCGCGCTGGCACAGGCCCCGGCACCGTCGTCCGCGGTGTCGACCCTACATCCGAGGGTCTCCAGCATTTCGACCGCGATCAGCCGGTTCACCGCGTTGTCGTCCACGACCAGGACCCTGGGGCCATCGGCGAAGGGCCGCGGCGCGGCCTCCGAGGAGGCCCCTTGGACCGCGGACGCGGCGGGCCCGCGGTGTTCCAGGCGGACCCGCACGCGAAACGTCGAACCGACGCCTTTGCGGCTTTCCACGGTGACCTCCCCGCCCATGCCACGGACCAGCCTTCGGGTGATCGCCAGGCCCAGACCGGAGCCGCCGAACCGGCGGGTGATCGAGCCGTCCTCCTGGGCAAAGGCGCCGAAGATCTGCTCGGTTGCCGCCGGGTCGATGCCGATCCCGCTGTCATGCACCGCCAGCTCAATCAGGGCGCTGGTTCCGTCGTCCTCGCTGCAACCGACGCTAACGGTCACCTCGCCGCGTTCGGTGAACTTCACCGCATTGTTCAACAGATTGAGCAGCACCTGTTTCAGGCGCAGCGGATCGGTGACAACGTGCGGCGGAAGATCGTCGTCCAGATGGGAGGCGATCGTCAGCCCCTTCTTCGCCGCCGCCGGCGCGACGATCTGCACCGTCTGCGCGACCAGTTCGCGCAGATCGACATCCTCGCTGACAAAATCGAGCTGCCCCGCCTCGATCCGCGAAAAATCCAGTACGTCGTCGATAAGTCCGAGCAGGGTCTTGCCGGACTCGTAGCTGACCGTCACGTAACGTCGCTGGCGCTCGTCCAGCGACGTCCGTAGCAACAGCTCGTTCATACCCAGCACGCCATTCAACGGGGTTCGGATCTCGTGGCTCATCGTCGCGAGAAACTCGCTCTTCGCCCGGTTGCCGGCCTCGGCCGCCTCTTTCGCCCTCGTCAGCTCCGCGGTCCGATCGCGGACCTGGGCCTCGAGGTTGCCGTGATGCACCTCGAGTGCCGTCTGGGCGGCGGTACGCTCGCGAACCTCCTCGGCGAGTTGCCGGTTGAGCAGCACAGCCGCGTCGTTCTGGCGTCTGAGGCCGGCCGCCAGGGCCTGATTCTCGAAGCGCAGACGCAGCGACGACAGCAGCAGCGCGTGGAAATTGTGCGTCGCCCGAACCAACAGCAGCCCGAACGACAGCATGCCCACGCCGAGTAGCACTGGGCCCCGCTCCAACTCCAGGAACAACGAAAGGACCACCGCGGCAACCGCCGGGAGCGTATAGAAATACAAGGCCCGCGGGCTGGCGACCAACACCGGTACCGCGAGCGACACCATGCCGATGACCACGACCACGACGACCATGTTCATCCACACGTCGTCGCTGTAAGCCATCACCACCATCAGTGCCCAGCCCAGACCGAGCAGGGCGGTCGCATGCGCATAGCCGCGCGCCCAGCCCGCCGGCGTGGCGGCATCCGGGTGCCGGTTGTGCACGACGATCAACGCGGTGCGCAGACCGACACCCACCGTCATCAGCGTCAGCCAGGCACCAAGCGGGAGGGGCGCTACCAGGCCTGCAAAGATCCCACTGATCACCAGGCTGGCGAACAACACCGCGGCATTCGAGGACCGCCCGTTGCGGAACAGCAGCGCAGTGCGCTCCGTCTCGATCAGGTGTTCGCTGGATGTCTCCATCGGATCGCCGTGGGGGAAACGGATTCGTGTCGCGTGCCACGTCGGCACCTCCACGTTTAGCGGCGCAACCCGGCCATTTTTTACCAGGCGGAACGATCCACCCCAGACTATTGACGGCACCTATCGACGCACCGCGACGGCCTGACGATATACTGTGCCGCTTGCACGACAGTGTCCGTAAACCACAGGAGCCATCATGAACCTGGACCGAGTGAGCAAGGGCGAAGTGCCCAATCAGATCAACGTGATCATCGAGATCCCGGCCCATTCCGATCCGGTCAAATACGAGCTCGACAAGGACACCGGCGCGATGTTCGTCGACCGCTTCATGTCGACCGCGATGTACTACCCGTGCAACTACGGATACGTCCCGCATACGCTGTCCAAGGACGGCGACCCCGTGGATGTGCTGGTATTGACCCCGCACCCGCTGATCTCGGGTTCGGTGATCACCTGCCGGCCGGTCGGCGTGCTGAAGATGAAGGACGAGTCCGGCGACGACGCCAAGGTCCTCGCGGTGCCGATCGACAAGCTGTGCAAGACCTACCGCGGTGTCGAGTCGTTTCGCGACCTGCCCGGCGAGGTCCTCAACCGCATCTCGCACTTCTTCGAGCACTACAAGGACCTCGACGAGGGCAAGTGGGTGCGCGTCGATGGCTGGTACGGCGTCGACGAGGCCAGACAGGAGATCCTGGACAGCGTGAAGATGTACCAGGACGCGCCGGAGAAACCGAACTTCTGACGATCTCAGCGCGCTGCGGGCCGGTGGGCCGGCCCGGCCTGGGCGTCGCGGCCGCCCGGCAAGGCCTGCAACGGCTCCAGTGCGCGGGTGGCCGGAAGAAATGCAAAGGCATCGTAGCGCTGCGGAAGACAACTCCGCATATAGTGCTTCACCCCGTCGTGCGCCGCGTCGTAGACGACGCCGACCGCGCGGTGCGGCAGGGCCCGCAAAAGTGACCGCGTCGCCGGCGAGTCCGGATCGAACAGCAGCAGCCGATCGCCGCTGCCCGCCGCGAGCAGTGCCGCCTCGACGCTGTCCGGCCGCGGAGCCGACAGCTGCATCACCTCGCCGGGACCGTCCCAGCGATGCGCCGCGAACACGCTGCCGTGGGCGCTCCCGAACCCCAGTACGAACACCGCGTCGCGGCCGTAGCGTTGACGCACCAGTTGCCCGAGGTTGACCTCGCCGGTACGCCGCATGTCGGTCGCGCGCGCGTCCCCGACATGGGTGTTGTGCGCCCAGACGATCGCCCGGCTGTGATCGCCATAGTGCGCGAGCAGGTGGTCGACCGAACGCGCCAGGTGCTCGGCACGCGCGTTCCATGAGTACGGGCCCGCCGACGGCAACAGGCGCAGGTAGCGCTCGCCGGACTGCACGACGCGCGCGTGTTGCAAGACCTCGAACAGTACGTCGCGGTCGGCTGCTCGCGCACGCCGGTAGAGGGCATCCAGCTCATTGGCCACCTCCGCCACCGCAGTCTCCGCCGACCGACCGGTGGTACGCACGAATTCCGCGTAGGCGCGATCCCGTTCCCGGAACTGCCGCAGCAGGCGATAGCGCTGCTCGGTCCTGGGTGCCGCCCCGACGAGGTGGCTCGCGTAGAACGCCTGGACCGCATCCAGCGATTCCCAGATCGCATACAGGTCGATGCCGTGCACGCCCACACGACGGGCGGGCGGACGGTCGGCGTTGAATCCACGCAACCATTCGGCCAGGGATTCGAATTCGCGGTTTGCCCAGACCCAGCGGGGCCAGCGGTCGATCGCCTGCAATGCGGCGCGCGCCGACGCCGGGGCGTCCGGCGCGTGGCGGACATAGCGATCCAGCGGCAGCAGGCTCACCCATTCACCCTCGATCGCGAGCATCGAAAAGCCCTGCTCGGCAACCAGGCGCCGGGTCATCCGGTCACGCCAGGCATAGAACTCGTGCGTCCCGTGCGAGGCCTCGCCGAGCAATACCAGGCGCGCGTCGGCGGCCGCTTCGAGCAGGGGGGCGAGATCCCGCGCATCGCGCAGCGGCCGGGCGATCTCCGCCAGCACCTGGACCAGTTCACCGGATTCGGGGGACGCGGCTGACGGCGATGCCAGCAGAAGCACCAGCGCGATCGTGGCACCCACGCGGATACCGCGGCGTGGCGTTCGAACCACGTTGGCGCCGCGACCGGCGCGCGGCGCCGAATCGGCCGCGGCGAGCGGATTGCGGTACGATAACCGGCCCTGCCACCGTCGAAGCCGTAACCGATGAAGGTCTGTATCCTGTCCGACAGCCATGATCACATCCCGCTGATCGATGCCGCAGTCGCCGACGCCAAGGCCGCCGGCGCCGAGGCGGTATTGCACTGCGGCGACCTGGTCGCACCCAGCACCCTGCATTGCCTGGAAAAATACCGCCTTCCGGTGCACGTGATCCATGGCAACAACACCGGCGACCTGTTCGCACTGACCCAGCTGGCCCATAAACCCGGCGGGATCGTGCGCTTTCACGGCATGGATGCCGGCATAGAGTTGGCCGGAAAGCGGATCTTCCTGGTCCATTATCCGCATTATGCGCGGGCGATGGCGGCGACCGGCGACTGGGACCTGGTGTGTTGCGGACACAGCCACAAGGCCGAGATCGTCGAACAGAAAAACTGCGCCGGCGGCACGACCCACCTGGTCAATCCAGGCACGATCGGCGGCGTCGGTCAGGCACCGGCGACCTGGGTGCTGGCGGATCTTGCGGCGATGACATTCGAGCTGCACGAGGTGCCCAAGTCACTCGAGTACACCGCTGGCGGAGCTGCGCATGTCTGAACGATTCACCCATTTCGACGCCGAAGGCCAGGCGCACATGGTCGATGTCGGCGACAAGGCGGTCAGCGAGCGGCTGGCGGTCGCGAGCGGCAGCATCCGCATGCAGGCCAGCACGCTGCAGAAGATCCTCGAAGGCGGACACAAGAAGGGTGACGTCCTCGGCGTCGCGCGCATCGCCGGCATCATGGGCGCGAAACGCACCGCCGACCTCGTCCCGCTGTGTCACCCGATGCCGCTGACCAAGGTCAGCATCGAGTTCACACCGGACACCCGGCTCGACTGCATCCACTGCCACGCGACCGCGAAGACGCGCAGCCAGACCGGTGTCGAAATGGAGGCGCTGTGCGCAGTGCAGGTCGCCCTGCTGACCGTCTACGACATGTGCAAGGCGGTCGACCGCGGCATGGTGATCGAAAACGTGCGGCTCGAAGAAAAATCCGGCGGCAAGTCAGGCCACTGGCGACGCAGCGACTTCCCGGACGCATGAACCCGCTGTACCGCCAGACCGCCTTCCAGACCAGCGCCGCGAAGCTCAGCCAGACCCCGGCCGACGAGGGTTACGAGGTCGCGTTCGCGGGGCGGTCCAACGCGGGGAAATCCAGCGCGATCAATACGCTGTGTGACCAGAAGACGCTCGCACGCACGAGCAAGACCCCTGGCCGAACACAACTGCTCAACTTCTTTGCGGTCGATTCACAGCGACGCATCGTGGATCTGCCGGGCTATGGCTATGCGAAGGTCGCCGAGGGCATCAAGCGCGAGTGGCAGGGCGCGCTGGCCTCGTATCTCGAGCAACGCGAGTGCCTGCGCGGCCTGATGCTGATGATGGACATCCGCCACCCGCTGAAGGACTACGACCGCCAGATGCTTGCGTGGGCGAGCCACATCGCGCTGCCGGTGCATGTGCTGTTGACCAAGGCCGACAAGCTGAAAAAGGGTCCGGCCCAGGGCACGCTGCTGAAGGTGCGCGCCGAGTTGCAGAAGATCGACCCGGTATTCAGCGCGCAGACCTTCTCATCGCTGAAGCGCGACGGCATCGACGAGGCACACGCCAAGCTCGACGAGTGGTTCGAGGTGACCGCCTAGGATCGTGGCACGCGGCGCCATGCCGACCGGACGCTGACGATACCGCGCCCTTCCGATCGCGAAAGACGGGAGCGCTACAGCGTCGCGGCAATCTTGTCGGCCACCCGGAATGCGTTCGCATAGATGGTCCAGGTGTAGGGCACACTGCCCCCGGTCGGCATGAAGCTGCCGTCGCTGACATAGACATTGTCGGCCTCGTGCAGCCGACAGTCGGCGTCGAGCACCGACGACGCCGGGTCGGTGCCGAAGCGACAGCCGCCAGCGACCAGATTCGGTGGCGGCGCGCCGCTGATGTTCGACGCGATGTTGCGCGCCCCCATCTGCCGGAGGACCTTCTCGGCATGCGTCGCCAGGTACTCGCCGACACTGAGGTTGCGCGCGTGATAACCGATGCGCACCCTGGCGACCGGGTCGCCCCAGCGGTCGCGCACCTGCTTGTCGAGCGCGACGAAACAGCTGTCGACCGGCAACCAGTCGTTGAACGCCTCGAAAGCCAGGCGGCGGTCCTCGCGAAACCAGCGTTCCAGGCGCCGTTTCAGCGGCCTGCCCCAGAGCAGGCCGTCCTCGCCCCATTTCGCGCCACTGGCACGCGCGATCGGGTTGGGATGGGTCAGCAGGAACTCGACCACCCCGCCCTTGGCGCGGCCGCCGTCGAACCCCGGGTCGTCGATCACGTACCAGTCGTCGAGCGCGCGGTTCACGAAGGGTCCCATCACGCGCAGCTGCTCGACCTTTTCCGCGGGGAGGTCAGCGAACACCAGGTCGCCGCCACCCGCCCCGCCAGCCGAAAACAGCAGGTTGCGCCCGACCTGGCCACTGTTGTTGCCCAGGCCGTTCGCGAATCGCGGACCGGTGGACGCCAGCAGCAGTCGCGCGCTCTCGATCGCCTGACAGGCGACGACGAACACCTTGGCGTGCACCCGGCGACGCCTGCCCGCCTGGTCCGAATACTCGGCCGCGACCACCCGACCCTTCGCATCGCTGATCAAGCGGTGGACCTTGGCCCGGGCGCGAATCTCACAGTGCCCGCTGGCGACCGCGTGGTCGAGCAACGCCGCGCGTGAACCGCCCTTCGCACCGCTCGAACAGCCGTAGCTGCCGCAGTAGCCAGAGTACTCGCAGGCGCGCCGCCCGTGGTCGGGCTGACTGAGGATCGCGCGCGGCACCCGCAGCGGGTGATAACCGAGTCGACCGCAGGCCTCGTCGATCCAGGCGGATACCGGGTGCTCGGCGGTCGGCGGATAGGGGAAGTCGGCACTAGAGCGGGGCTCTGCGCGCGCATGCTCCTCGGCCCTGCCGGACACCCCGACGACCTTCTCGACCTTGTCGTAATAGGGCTCCAGATCGTCGTAACTGATCGGCCAGTCGACGATATTCGCCCCGTCGACCGGGCCGAACTCGGAAAGCAGGCGGAAGTCGACCGGCTTCAGGCGATGGAAAAAGCCGCTCATGAAATTGCTCGATCCACCGACGCAGTTGCCGTTCCAGAAGTCCCAACCCGACTCGGACGTCGGGGTGCCGACCCAGTCGCCGGCGTCGTTGCGGTCCTCGATCACGTGCTGTTCGTCCTGCAGGCGCGGCGTGTACACGCTGCGCCGGCAGCACGCGAGCTCATCCTTGAAGAAATCGGCCTCGGTGAACCAGGGCCCCTTTTCCAGAACGACCACCGAGCGGCCCTGCTGCGCGAGCGTATAGGCGACCGGACCGCCGCCAGCGCCGCTGCCGATCACGCAGACATCGTATTCGCTCATCGTTTCAGCAACTCCGGGTACAGTTTGTCCGGGGGCGGGCTCGGGAAACCGGGGATGTGTGCCAGCCAGCGCCAACCGGCGCGTTGCGCATTGCCACCGTAGGCAGGGTCGGAAAGCAGCGCCTCGATCAGGTACAGCAGCATCTGCGACAGCCAATTGTGACCGGCCGACGAACCTTCGATCCGGCGCAGCACGCGTTCGCGCCCGTCTTCGTCGAGTGCGGTAAACGAGGTCCCGGTCATCTGCTGTGCCATGTCCTCCAGCCAGCCGGCCCCCTGCAGCAGGAACGCCCGGTCTTCGGCATCGATGCTCTCGTCGGCGACGATGAAGCGCAGATAATCGAGCGCGTGGATCTCGGCCGCGCCCGGCGCGTCTGTCTCGCTGGGCAGCATGTGGCGCTGCACGGCGTCAAGGATCTTCCAGCGTGCCGCGTCGTCGATGGACGTCGATGCCGATACCGCATCGGCGATCCCGAACGGCAGCATGGCCGCGAGAGAGCCACCTGCCATGCGCAGTAGAAAACGCCGCCGCGACAGCAGCTGCGCCTGCCATTCCTGCAGCCAGCCGTGCAGGCCCGCCTGTTCGGCCAGCCGCCTGGACAGATGTTTCATCGTTCGGCCTCCACGTCGTCGTCCGGTGTGCGCCAGCGCTCGATGAAGCCCAGCATACGCCGTTCATCGTAGTGTCCGTCGACCAGGAACTCGGCGGTGTCCTGGGAATGCAGAATCTGCCCATCGTCGGCCGCCACGTAGATATGCGGAAATCCGAGGTTGGGCGGTAGACCGGCGAGAAACGCGGCATTGTCGTTTTCCTCGCTGACGTTCACCTTGAGCAGCACGAAATGTCGGTCGAGTGCCGCGCGCACCCGGGCGTTCCGGTTCCAGAAGCGTTCCAGCACGTGACACCACTGGCACCATTCGCCGCCCAGTTCGATCAGCACGCGACGGTCGGTGTCGCGCGCCAGCGCCAGCGCGTCACGCCCGTCGGCATAGGGGTCACGTGCGGGATCGTAGGCGCGACTGTAGGCGGGGACGACAGCCGTCGTGCCGCGTTCGGTCGGCTCGGCCGCCTCATTCGCGAACAATGCCGACGAAAACAGGAGGCCGAACAACGGCATCCAGACCCTGTTATGCATAGGGGACTGATCCTCTTCCGGTCACCTCGGAATTATGACCGTCTTCGCGCGCGATCTGTTGCATACCACCGCGGCACGCCCCGGGCATGCCATCGCCCAGGGGTCGAGGTCCCCGCCTACTCGCCGTCGAAGATCTTGGCGCAGGTATCTTTCAGACTCGCGCCGCACTTCCCGGCGGCGCACTTCCCGGCACCGCAGAATCCATTGCGGATCTTGTCCGCACACAGTGCGCGCGTCTCGGCCGAGGCGCTGAACGGGTTGTCTGCCTTCTGCTCGCTGGTCTTGCAGCCGGACAACGCCGCAAGCGCGGCGACCGAAAGGACAATAGCGAGCCGATAGGATTTGTTTTTGGTCATCTTGTGGCCTCTCCTCTGAGAAATGCGATCGCGGGTTCGAATCGGGCCAGAGCCCTCGCGATTCGGGCGTGGCGGTCGATTCTATAAAATGAGAATCATAGGCGTTGTTATTGTGATTTAGTTTAGCTCTCGACAATCAATTGCAATAGCCTACAATTTGAAGCACTCCGTCCCGACAGCGGGGTAGTGCGCGCGGAGCAACCTTTTATCTGGTCCCCGAAAGAGGAAACACCCGAAATGAACAAACTATTCCATTCGCTGTTCGCACTGTTGTTCGGCGCCCTGGCGCTAGGCATCTCGGCGGCAGGCGCCGCCGAAAACCCGTTCTCGGTTGCGCAGTCGGCGGGGATTCAGCTGGCCGCCGATTCCCTCAAGTGCGCGGCTGGCAAATGTCAGACCGGTAAGTGCAAAGGTGCGCCCGACGCCAGCAAATGCGGCGGCATGTCGACCGAGCGGAAGGCGGAACTGAAGTCGATGTGCGCTGAAAAGGTGCGCAGCGGTTTCTGCGGTGCCGGCAAATGCGCCTCAGGCAAATGCGGCGCCGAACTGAAGGAGACCTGCGCCAAGATGCTCGAGGGCAAGTGCGGCGAGGCGAAGAAGTGCGGCGCGGCCAAGTAGCGCCCGGTCACGACTGACCGCCGGCACCCGGGGGGGACGGTCGGCACCGGAACGCCACGCGGCCGTGCGTGGCGTTCTTTCCTGCGCCGGACCGACCAGGCGGGACGCGCGGCACGCAGACGTCAGTGCGCCTGGTCCCAGTTGTCACCGATCCCGACATCGACCACCAAGGGCACCGCCAGTTTCGCCGCGCCCTCCATCAACGAGCGGATCTTCTGGCCGGCGGACTCCAACGCCTCCCGCTCGACCTCGAACACCAGCTCATCGTGTACCTGCATCAGCATGCGCACCGCAGGCCGGTCGTGCACGATCCAGTCGTCCACCGCCAGCATCGCCCGCTTGATGATGTCGGCCGCGGTGCCCTGCATCGGCGCATTGATCGCGGTGCGCTCGGCCGCCGCGCGGATCTGCTGGTTGCGCGCATTGATTTCCGGCAGGTACAGGCGGCGACCGAACAGCGTCTCGACGAACCCCTGCGCGCGGGCCTGTTCGCGGGTGCCTTCCATGAACGCCTTGACCCCCGGGTAACGCGCGAAATACAGATCGACGTATTCCTGTGCCGCGCTGCGCTCGATGCCGAGTTGGCGCGCCAGGCCGAACGCCGACATCCCGTAGATCAGACCGAAATTGATCGCCTTGGCCGAGCGACGCTGCTCGCTGGTGACCGCCTCCGGACTGTCGGCACCGAACACCTCGGCGGCCGTCGCGCGATGGATGTCCTCACCGGCGGCAAAGGCCTCGAGCAGTCCCTCGTCGCCCGACAGGTGGGCCATGATGCGCAGCTCGATCTGCGAGTAGTCCGCGGCGAGCATGCGCCAGCCCGGATCGGGCACGAATGCCTGGCGTATACGCCGCCCCTCTTCGCTACGCACCGGGATGTTCTGCAGATTCGGATCCGACGAGCTGAGCCGACCGGTCGCCGCGACCGCCTGATGGTAGCTGGTGTGCAGGCGGCCGGTATGCGGATTCACCAGTTCCGGCAGCTTGTCTGTGTAGGTCGACTTGAGCTTGGCCAGGCCACGGTGCTCCAGGATCACCCGCGGCAGCTCATGACCCTGCTCGGCGAGTTCCTGCAACACCGACTCGGCGGTCGAAGGCGCACCCTTGGGCGTCTTTGCGATCACCGGCAGTTCGAGTTCCTCGAAGAAGATCTGCCCGATCTGTTTTGGTGACCCCATGTTGAAACTGTGACCGGCGATCTCGTAGGCGCGCTGCTCGAGTTCATGCATCTGCTTTGCCAGCTGGGCGCTCTGCCGGGCCAGCATCTTGCCGTCCAGGCGCACCCCGGTGCGCTCCATGCGCGACAGCACGCTGACCAGAGGCACCTCGATCTCGGTCAGCACCTTGCGCAGCGAGGCGATCTGTTCGACCTGCGGCCACAAAACCTGGTGCAGCTGCAGCGTGATATCGGCGTCTTCGGCGGCATAGGGTCCCGCCTGCTCGATCTCGATCTGATCGAAGGTGAGCTGTTTTGCGCCCTTGCCGGCGATGTCCTCGAAGTGGATCGTCTTGTGGCCGAGGTGACGCTCGGCCAGGGTGTCCATGTCGTGCCTTCCGGTGCCCGCGTTGAGTACGTAAGACTCCAGCATCGTGTCGAAGGTGATACCGCGCAGCGCGATGCCATGGTTGGCCAGCACGCTCATGTCGTACTTCAGGTTCTGCCCGACCTTCCGGCGACCGGGGTCTTCGAGCAACGGCTTCAATGCATCCAGCGCCCGGTCGCGATCGAGTTGATCGGGTGCGCCCGGGTAGCTGTGTGCCAGGGGCAGGTAGGCGGCCTCGCCGGCTTCGACCGCGAACGAGACGCCGACGATGCGTGCCTGCATGTAGTCGAGGCTGGTGGTTTCGGTGTCGAAGCTGATCAACTCGGCCTCGCCGAGGCGTCGCAGCCATTCGTCCAAGACGGCCTGGTCGAGCACCGTCGTGTAGTCCGCGGTCGGCTCTGGGCTGGACGGCCCGGCGTCATCCTGTTCGGCGGCGGCGTCGAGGCTGGCCAACAGGCGACGCGATTCGAGCCGCTCGTACTGGCGGCGCAATACCGCCTGGTCGGCAGCCTGTGGTGCCAGGTCGGCAGGGCCGAGATCCAAGGCGACGTCCGTCTTGATGGTCGTCAGGGCCCGCGACAGCGGCAGGAAATCGAGGCTGGCACGCAGGCTCTCGCCGATCTTGCCCTTCACCTCGTCGGCGTGCGCCATCAGGTTGTCCAACGTGTCGAATTCGCCCAGCCATTTGGCGGCAGTCTTGGGCCCGCATTTGGGGACACCCGGGATGTTGTCGACGCTGTCGCCGGTCAATGCGAGGAAGTCGATGATCTGGTCAGGCCGCACGCCGAACTTGGCCATCACCCCGGATTCGTCGGTGACCGTGTCGGTCATCGTGTTGATCAGCGTGACATGCGCGTTCACCAGCTGCGCCATGTCCTTGTCGCCGGTCGAGACCAGCGTGTCGACGCCCTGTTCGGTCGCCTGCTGCGCCAGGGTCCCGATCACGTCATCGGCCTCGACGCCGTCGACGATCAACAGCGGCAGGCCCATGGCGCGGATGATGTCGAGCGTCGGTTCGATCTGCACACGCAGCTCTTCGGGCATCGGCGGGCGGTGGGCCTTGTATTCCGGATACAGCGCGTCGCGGAAGGTCTTGCCCGGGGCATCGAACACCACCGCGATGTGCGTGGGCTGATAGTCGGCGATCAACTTGCGCAGCATGTTGATCACACCGACGGTGGCGCCGGTCGGCTCGCCCTGCGAGTTGGTCAGTGGCGGCAACGCGTGGAAGGCCCGAAACAGGTAGGAAGAGCCGTCGACCAGGATGAACGGGGGAGCATTTGCCATCGGCGCAGGATACTACGTCCACGTGCCGCGGCGGTGCGCTCGCCGCGCGACCTCAGCGCGCGACGAGTACGCCAAACTCAGTGCGGGGCCTTGCGCCCTTCGCCGGCCTCGTCGCCGGACTCCATCCAGGCCCCGAAGCCGTCCGCATCCGCCTGCGGCTCCACCGCGTCGTCGGCCAGCGGCGCGTCGCCGACCTCGCCATCCACGTCATCCCCTGCGTCCGCCGCGCTCGCCGTCTGACTGCTGCCGGCGAGGCTGAGCACGGTCTCGCGGTCTCGTTGGTCCTTGATCTGATCGAAGAACGAATATTCGCCATCGGTGACCGTGCGCGAGGTCTCGTCCAGCTCGCTGGCGAGCTCCTGCACGCTACGCACCACCCGTATCAGTTTTTCGCCCGATTTCGACACCGAGAACATATTCTTCAGCTTGGCCTCCTTGACGACCTCTTTCAGATCGGCCAGCGCCCGGTCGCGCTCTCCGAGGGTCGCATTGAGCGCCTGGTGCTGCTGTTCCACGGCCGCGATCCGCGCGTCGCGGTCGGCGGTTTCGCTGACACGACGGCGGTCGAGTTCGTCGATCTGACGCGTATGCTCGTCGCGCAGTGTCTGCAATGCGGCCTGGTGCTCCGCCTTGAATTGCTGCAACGCCGCCTGGTGCTCTTCCTTCAGCGCCGAAAGTGCGGCCGTGCCTTCGGCCTTCAGTTGCTGGATCTCCTGCTCGCGCCGCCGTTCCAGTGCGGCGATGCTCGCGTTGTTCGCGGCATTCAGCCGATCCAGCAGTCCGCTGTGTTCCGTGGTCAGGCGCTCCACCTCGGTGGCGTGGGTGGCGCGGATGGACTCGACCAGTGTCTGGTGGGCCTGGTTCAGACGGTCGACCTGCTGGGCACCGGCCTGCTTGGCCTTCTCCATCTCGTGCGCATTGGCCTTGTTCAGCACCTCGAGCTTTTCCTGGGTTTCGTGCTGCAGCGCCTCCAGGGCGTTCTGCGACGCGGTCGCAGCATCGGCCAGCGCCGCCTGTTTGCGCTGGTTTTCATTCGAACGACCGAGTGCGTAGCCGATCCAGGCGGCGATCGCGGCCAGCAACAGGCAGAGGCCGGCCACGGGGGCGGTAATCAGGTTGGCGAGCTCCATGACAGTCATCCTCTCTCAGGTAAGTTATTGTGTTGTCGAGGGAAAACACCTCCACGCAGACGCGGGATCGGGTTCCGGCGCGGCGCGTCCGGCCAACACAACACTCCCTGTGCACGAGGGCTCGGCAAGTGGCGTTCTTCTTGTTCGTCTATGGAAAATAGCACACGCGGCGATGTTGCCTGGACGAGGCACCGCGAGAAGGGTCCGCGCGCGATGGGCGAACCGGGAGGAGAAACCGGCCGGTGCGGCCGACGCGGATCGTCGGCGAATGCCGACGATCCGCAACTGGATCAGAGGGTCAGGATCCAGGCGACGATCTTGCCCACGTCCTCGTCGCTGACGTCGGCGCGGCCACCTTTCGGCGGCATCGGTACCGGGCCCCACTTGTTGACGCTGCCCTTGAGCACCGCCTCGGTCAGCACCGCCTGGGCGTCGGCCTGGCCTTTGTACTTGGCCGCGATGTCATGGTAGGCAGGACCGACCAACTTGACATCGACCTTGTGACAGGCGAGGCAGCCGCTCTTCATCGCCAGGTTTTCGTCGGCCACTGCGGTGCCGGCGAGTACGGTAGCCGAGGCCAACAGGCCGATTTTAAAGAGTTTTTTCACTAATCTTCTCCAAAATGCGTTGATGGTCGATCCCGGGACGCACACAGTTCCGCCGAAATCTCGGCCCGAGACTTTAAATCACCGTTTCGGCGTGCGCCAGAAGGATTCGCAATTCGCCGCCCAGGTCAGACCCGGATTGCGGACCAGGGTTCCCCCTGGACCGGTCCGCGCCAAGACCGACGACGATCGGCCGGGAACGCGAATCCCAGTTGCGCTCTAACATGCTGTACGCAGGCGCGGCGTGACCCGGCCGGCACTCTCGGGATCTGCGTGGGAACCGGCCGACGGGATGGCGGTGAAGCTCGCCCCGGTCTCCGCTCAGCGGCGCCAGAACGCCGGGGTCAGCAACACCAGCAGCGTAAAGATCTCGAGACGACCGAGCAGCATCGCGAAACACAGGATCCACTTGCCAGGGTCATGCATCTCCGCGTAATGCGCACCCACGCCACCGAGCCCGGGGCCGAGGTTATTGATACTCGCCGCCACTGCACTGAACGCGGTCATCAGGTCCAGGCCGGTGGTCGCCAGGGCCAGGTACATCGCGGTGAAACTGGCGACATAGAGGGCAAAGAAACCCCATACCGCCTCCACCACGCGCGAATCCACATTCTTCGTCCCCACACGCACCGGAATGTGCGCGCTCGGATGCACCAGGCGGGTGATCTCACGCAGCCCCTGTTTGACCAGCAGCAGCAGGCGGATCACCTTGATGCCACCGCCGGTGGATCCGGCACAGCCGCCAACGAAACTGGAAAACAACAACAGGATTGCGATGAAACCGGGCCAGTTGTAGAACTCCGCGGTGGTGAAACCGGCAGTGGTGCCGATCGACACCGCCTGAAAAAGTCCGTTGATCAGGGCATCCTGCCAGCGGTCGTAGGTCTCGGTGAAATACAGACCCAGGACCGTCAGGGTACTGACCAGGGTGATCAGGAAGAGGTAAAAACGGAACTCCGAGTCGTGCCAGTAACCGGACACGCTGCGGTGCCGGAAGGCGATGAAATGCAGCGAGAAATTGATCCCGGCCAGAAACATGAACACCACCGCGATCATATCGATCAGGGGGCTGTTGAAATAGCCCATGCTGGCATCGTGGGTCGAAAAGCCCCCGATCGCCACTGTCGAAAATGCGTGGCCGACGGCGTCGAACACACTCATGCCGGCCAGCCAATAGGCGAACCCGCAGGCGATCGTCAGGCCGAGGTAGATATACCACAGTGCCTTCGCGGTCTCGGTGATGCGCGGCGTGAGCTTGTTGTCCTTCATCGGACCCGGGGTCTCGGCGCGATACAGCTGCATACCACCGATGCCGAGCATCGGCAGTACCGCCACCGCCAACACGATGATGCCCATGCCTCCCAGCCACTGCAGCTGCTGGCGGTAATACAGGATCGACAACGGCAGCTCTTCGAGATTGGTGATCACGGTCGCACCCGTGGTCGTCAACCCGGATACCGACTCGAACATCGCATCGGTCAGCGACAGGTGAGGGTGTTCGGCGAGGATGAACGGCAGTGCGCCGATCGCCGACAGCACGAACCAGAACATTACCACGACGATGAAACCGTCACGCAGACGCAGCTCGCGGCGCACCCGTCGCACCGGCAGCCAGCTGATGATGCCGACACCCAGGGTCAGGGCGAAGGCGCTGGCGAATGCGACAGCGGCACCATCCTGTGCCATCAGAGCGACGATGAACGGCGGCATCAGGGTAAAACTGAACACGGTCAGCAACAGCCCGAGAATGCGCTGAACGGCAGCGAGCGACATCATGATCAGAGAAACGTGATACCGACCTGGAACAGTCGCTCTACATCAGAGATTCGTCGCTTGTCGGTAAGGAACAGGATGACATGGTCCTCCGATTCGATCACCGTGTCATGGTGCGCAATGATGACCTCGTCACCGCGCACGATGGCACCGATGCTGGTGCCTTCCGGCAGCTTGATGTCCTCTACCGCACGGCCGACGACGCGCGACGAGGTGCGGTCACCATGCGCCACCGCCTCGATCGCCTCGGCCGCGCCACGGCGCAGCGAGTGCACCATGACCACGTCGCCACGCCGCACGTGGGTCAACAGCGTGCCGATGGTTGCCTGTTGCGGTGAGATCGCAATATCGACAGTACCCGAATGCACAAGATCGACATAGGCGGCACGGTTGATCAGTGCCATCACCTTGCGCGCGCCCAGGCGCTTGGCCAGCATCGCGGACAGGATATTCGCCTCGTCGTCGTTGGTGACCGCGCAGAATACATCGGTGTCCTCGATGTTCTCTTCCAGCAGCAGGTCCTCGTCCGCCGCATCGCCCTGCAGCACGATCGTGTGATGCAGATCCTCGGAGACCCGCCGCGCCTGCGCCTCGTTGTGTTCGATGATCTTGACCCGGTAGTCATTCTCCAGCGACGAGGCGAGACGCCGGCCGATGTTGCCGCCGCCGGCGAAGATCAGGCGGCGGAACGGTTTTTCCGCCTTGCGCAGTTCGGCCATAACCGCCGGGATGTTGTTTGACGCAGCAAGGAAGAACACCTCGTCGTCGGGCTCGATCACCGTACTGCCAACGGGCTGGATCGCCCGTCCCTTGCGGTAGATCGCCGCCACCCGTGCCTCGGCGCCGCGCAGGTGCTCGTTCAGCGTACGCAACTCGTGTCCCACCAGCGGCCCGCCATAGTAGGCACGCACCGCCACCAGGCGGACGCGGCCGCCTGCAAAGTCGAGCACCTGCAACGCGCCGGGGTGCTCGATCAGGCGCAGGATGTAGTCGGTGACCAGCTGTTCGGGGCTGATCAGCACATCGATCGGCAAGGCACCCTGGCTGAACAGCGCAGGGTGCGCCAGGTATTCGGGGGCGCGCACACGCGCGATCTTGGTCGGTGTGTGGAACAGCGTCCAGGCGGTCTGGCAGGCGACCATGTTGGTCTCGTCGCTGTTGGTCACCGCGATGATCATGTCGGCATCGTCGGCACCGGCACGCTGCAACACCCCGGGATGCGAGGCCTGGCCCTGTACCGTACGGATATCGAGGCGGTCCTGCAGATCGCGCAGCAGGCCCGGATCCTGGTCCACCACGGTGATGTCGTTGGCTTCGTTGGACAGGTTGTAGGCCACGGTGGTACCCACCTGCCCGGCACCCAGGATGATGATCTTCACGTTGTGCGATTTCTATTTATGCCGTGTGTCGGCAGCAATTCTAGTGCCATGGCTCGTGCAGGGCTATTGCGTTCGCAAATTCACACGCATTGTGCCGGCAAATGAAGGGGCCGCACCGGGAACCTAATCCCGAGCGTTATTGTCAGATATTTCGAATGTACTGAAATACCGGAGAAGATCATGAATGGATTGATCAGCAATTTCCCCCACAACGGTGTGGTGACGGTCAACCGTGTGATCCTGCGCGAGCAGTTCACTGTCGACGACCTGCAGGAACGCGTCGCCGAACTGTGCGAGAACGTGAAGACGTATCACTCCGATACCGGCTTCGTTGGCGGTTTCGTAGCCCTGAACAGCGGACAGATCTCCAACGAGGGCTCGACGATCGGCAAACCGGTCGACGACGAATTGAAAGACCGCGAGGCTCTGATCGTGACGTTCTGGCGTTCGTTCGCCGAACACGAGGCGTCGCATCGCAGCGATACCTTCCAGCCGTTGTTCCGCCGCGTGCTGGAACTGTGCGAGAACGGCAACGAAGAGATCGCATACGAAATGCTCTGGTCCGGCGAGGCCTATTCGCCGGATGACGCCCGGGCCGCGCGCGTGGCGAAGGCGCGCCACGCCGCCTGACGTCCACGACGAGGGTCGCTGCACCGGCCACCCCCGCCAACAAGGGAATGCCGTTCATATCGCACTCAAATGCGCGAATTACCGGCCGCTCTACAACAGACCGGGCGTCGCCAGCGGGCGGCGCCCATTCCTGTTGCGCCGCCCTGCGGCGATGAACGAGGGGATCGATATGTCGATTTTGCGCCGGTTCAAGATCAAACACCGACTGTCCTGGCTGATCCTGGTCGTCCTCGCGGGCAGCCTCGCGACGATCGGCGTCACGCTGCACCTGCTGAACACGCAGATGATGGCCGAGAAAGAGCAGCAGACCCGGAAACTGGTCGAGACCGCGTACAGCCTGGTGGCATCGTACGAGGCCCGCGTAGGCACCGGAGAGCTTTCGACGGCGCAGGCCCAACAGGCGGCACTCGACGCGTTGCGCGTGCTGCGTTACGACGGCGGCAACTATTTCTGGGTGAACGACATGCAGCCACGCATGGTGATGCATCCGATCAAACCCGATCTGGATGGCAGGCCGCTGGGCGAGATGCGCGATCCGGCCGGCACCCGCCTCTTCCAGGACATGGTCGACGTGGTCCGCGACAAAGGCGCCGGCATCGTGCCGTACCAATGGGCCAAGCCTGGACACAAGGAGCCGGTACCCAAGGTGTCGTTCGTCAAGGGCTTCCCGGCCTGGGACTGGGTCATCGGTTCCGGAATCTACGTCGACGACGTCGCTGCGAGCTTCTGGCAGGTGGCGACCCGGATCGGCGTGATCGCACTGCTGGTGCTCGCGCTGGTCGTCGCCGGCCTGTACCTGATCGGACGCAGTATCGTGACACCGATCTGCTTGACATCGGACGCGATGCGCGAGGTCGCCTTCGGCGACGGCGACCTGACCCACCAACTGCCAACGGAGGGCAACGACGAGGTGACGCAGCTGACCCGGTATTTCAACGAGTTCGTCGCCAAGACACGCCGCATCGTCGCAGCAGTCGGGGAGTCGACCGCACAGTTGGCGACCGCGGCGGAAGAACTGTCCGCGGTCACCCGCGCAAACAGCACGTCCGCGGCGTCTCAGCGCAGCGAGACCGACCAGGTGGCAACGGCGGTCACCGAGATGAATGTCGCGGCCCAGGAGGTCGCACGCAACGCGGCGGAGACCGCCGAGGCCGCACGCCAGACCGACGAGGCGGCTGCCGCCGGACGCGAGGTCATGGCTCGCGCGGTCGGATCGATGCAGCAGCTCACCGGTGAAATCGATACCGCCGCCGGGGTGATCGACAACCTGAAGAAGGAATCCGAGAACATCGGCGCAGTACTCGGGGTCATTCGCGGCGTCGCCGAGCAGACCAACCTGCTGGCGCTGAACGCGGCCATCGAGGCCGCCCGTGCCGGCGAGCAGGGGCGGGGCTTCGCGGTCGTCGCGGACGAGGTACGGACGCTCGCAAGCCGCACCCAGCAGTCGACCGAAGAGATCCAGGAGATGATCGAACGCCTGCAGAACGAGGCGGGCAAGGCGGTCCGCGTGATGGAGACGGGGCGCGGCCAGACCCACCAGACACTGGAACACGCGGCCGGGGCCGACCAGGCCCTCGCGAACATCGTACAGCTGATCGACGGCATCACCGGCATGACGACGCAGATCGCGAGTGCCGCCGAGGAGCAGACCGGCGTCTCCAACGAACTCGACCGCAACGTGGCGCACATCGCCAGTCTGGCGGACCAGACGGTGGGCGGGAGTGAGCAGATCGAGGCGGCGAGCGGCGAGCTGGCCCGACTGGGCGAGGGATTGCGCGAGCTGGTCAGTCAGTTCAAGACCTGACGCCCGCGCCGGACGCCGCGGCCCGCTAGTCCCACCGGTCCGGGTAGCTGCCGGGTTCGAGCGCGTTGTTGCTGATGATCGCGACCAGCAACAGCACCAGCGCGCCGACTATCACCGGAAACACGTACCCCCATCCCCAGCCGTGCACGGTGTCGTTGCCGATCACCGCGATCAGTGCGGTCGCGCCACCCGGCGGATGGATGGTCCGCGTGGCCATCATCAGGGAGATCGCGGTCGCCACCGCGACGCCTTCCCGCAGGCCGGTGATATCCGGCAGGTAGAGAAAACACGCGACCCCGACGACCGCCGAGATCAGGTGGCCGCCGAGCAGATTGCGCGGCTGCGAAAAAGGCGCGCGCGGCGCGCCGTACAGCAACACCGCCGATGCGCCGAACGATCCGATCACCAGCAGGTGCAGATTGGGGAACAACGCGACCAGTTCGGCCGTCGCGGCGATCCCGAGAAAGGCACCCAGCCAGGCGACCAGGATCTGCGCCAGACTCGGACGCGGCCCCTGCGGGTTGCGGGCCGGAGGCCGGGTACGCGCATGCGCCGGATGGTCTATATCCGGTATCGGCTCGGGACGCTGGTCAGTCATTCAGCCACTGTGCAGCGCGCTTTGCGAAATAGGTCAGGATACCGTCGGCACCGGCGCGCTTGATGCACAACAGCGATTCCATGACCACCGCCCGCTCGTCCAACCAGCCGTTCTGTGCCGCCGCCATGTGCATCGCGTACTCACCGCTGACCTGGTAGACGAAGGTGGGGACCGCGAACTGGTCTTTGACCCGACGCACGATGTCGAGATACGGCATGCCGGGCTTGACCATCACCATGTCGGCACCCTCGCCGAGATCCAGCGCGACCTCGCGTAACGCCTCGTCGCTGTTGGCGGGATCCTGCTGATAGGTGTACTTGTTGCCCTTGCCGAGATTGGCCGCCGACCCCACGGCATCGCGGAACGGCCCGTAGTAGCTGCTCGCGTACTTCGCCGAATACGCCAGGATCCGGGTGTGGATGTACCCATCGGCCTCGAGCGCGTCGCGGATGTCGCCAATCCGGCCATCCATCATGTCGGACGGTGCCACCACGTCGGCACCTGCCGCCGCATGCGACAGGGCCTGCTTGACCAGTACCTCGACGGTCTCATCGTTCATCACGTAGCCACTGGCGTCGATCAGCCCATCCTGGCCGTGCGTGGTGAACGGGTCGAGGGCGACGTCGGTGATCACCCCGAGCTCGGGTAGCGCATCCTTCAAGGCACGCACCGCGCGCTGCGCGAGGCCGTCGGGATTGAACGCCTCGACCGCGTCTTCGCTCTTGGCCGCCGGCGGTGTGACCGGAAACAGAGCGACCGCCGGCACGCCGAGCGCCTGCAGAGCGCGCGCCTCCTCCACCAGCAGGTCGATGCTCAGACGTTCGACACCCGGCATCGACGCAACCGGCTCGCGCTGGCCCTCGCCCTCGAGGACGAACACCGGACAGATGAGATCGTCGGGTGTCAACGTGGTCTCGCGCATCAACCGGCGCGAGAAATCGTCGCGGCGCATGCGCCGCATGCGGGTGAACGGGTAACCCGCGAAGGACTGGGTATCAATGGTCATCGGATCCCTGCGGCCTATCAGGCAAAGACGGCAGTCTACCACCGCACGGTCCGCGCCGGCCCTGGCGGGCCAAGCGGATGATCGTGTAACGCTCAGCCCACTAGTCGCCGCCGCGCAGCTGGCGGCGCACCTCGGCCGCATGCCTGCGGCTGACCTCGACGGGCTCTTCGGTTCCGTCCAGGTGCAGTGACAACTGGCCATCGGCCAGTTTGTGCAGCGCGCGCATCCGCTGCGCCGCCACCAGTGCGTTGCGGTGCACGCGCAGGAACAGGCCCGGCAGGCGATCCTCGATCGCGCGCAGCGATTCTTCGGTCAACGCCATCCCTCCGACGTGCCAGACCTCGACATACTTGCTGTCGGCGCGCAGGAACACGACGTCCTCCACGGGGACGCGCAGCACGCCGCCGCGGTAACTGGCATTCAGGTAGCCGCCCGCATTCGCCAGCGCCGTCTGCTGGTCCATGCTCAGTGCGCGTGCCTTGTCCAGGGCGCGCATCAGGCGTTCCGGGCGCACCGGTTTCAACAGGTAGTCGATGGCGTTGGCCTCGAACGCGGCCAAGGCATGCTCGTCGAAAGCGGTAACGAAGATCACAGCCGGCGGATTGGAGTGTTCGGCAAGCCGCAGCGCGGCCTCTATTCCATCCATGCCGGGCATACGGATATCCAGCAGCAGGATGTCGACCGGCAGCCTGGCGCACTGCTCGACCACCTCGTGGCCGTTGGCCGCCTCGCCGACCACCCGATGCCCCCCACCGGCCGCCTCCAGCAGTTTCGCAAGACGCGCACGCGCCGGCGCCTCGTCGTCGGCGATCAGGATGTTCACGCCTCGATCACCGGCAGGTGGACGCGGACCTGATAGCAGCCGTCGACCTCACCGACCACCATGCCGGCGCTATGGCCGAATGCGGCGTCCAGCCGTTCGCGCACATTCTGCTGCGCCATACGGTTGCCGGGACGCATCGTGCGAGGCGGACCTGCCGGCAGGGTATTGCGCACCGCCAGGCTGAGCACCCCGTCGCGGCTGCGCCCGCTGATCGTGATCTCGCCACCGCCGGTCGCCGGCTCGACGCCGTGATACACGGCGTTCTCGAGCAGTGGCTGCAGCAACAGTGCCGGCAGACGCACGCTCAATGGCACGCTGTCGACGTCCCAACGCACCTGCAGACGGTCACCCAGGCGTTGGCTCTCGATCCGCAGATAGCCCCGCGCCAATTCGAACTCGCGCTCCAGGGTCGACAGGTCGGCCGCATCGGACAGGGTCGCGCGAAACAGGTCGGACAGGTCCTCGACGACCTGTTCGGCCAGGTCGGGATCGACCCGGGTCAGGCTGGCAATCGTATTCATGCTGTTGAACAGGAAATGCGGACGGATGCGCGCCTGCAATGCCTGCAGGCGGGCCTGCGACTCCGCCAGCTCGCGCTGCCGCTCACGGTGCTGCTCGTACAGATAACGCAGTAACACCGCCCCGACGATGCCGCCGATGGCCAGGTGATGAAGCAACACGACCAGCGGATTGGGCCAGCGCCCGAGATTCAGCGCCTGTGCGGCGAAAAACACCGCGACCACGACCAGCAGGATCAGCAGCCAGGCAAGGACACCGGCGGCCGCATGGCCCAGCCGTCCCAGTGGTGCGCGCAGACCGCAGTACAGCGCAGCGACACTGAGGGCGACCCACTGGATGTACAGCGAGCGCAGGCTCAGTTCGCTCCAGAATTCCCCCGGTGCCGGAAAGGCCCCCAGGGTCAGCACGATCGCCAGTAATTCGGCGCTGACAACCACCGCGAACACCATGCGGATCGCGCAGAAATTCGGCAGAAACGCGCGGCGATCGGATTCCCTCATGCTGCGCAGTATAGGAAATCACCGGGCGGGGTCGGCGCGTTGACGGTGCTGGGAGGCGCACGGAGTGAATATAATCACGCCCTTACAGAAACCCGGTGCCTATCCGATGTCCGACAAGAAACTCTGGGCCGGCCGCTTTGCGGAGCCGACCGACGCCTTCGTAGAGGCGTTTACCGCCTCGGTGGAATTCGACCAGCGTCTCGCTCCGTTCGACATACAGGGGTCGATCGCGCACGCCACGATGCTGGCCCGGCAGGGAATACTCAGCGAACACGAGCGCGATGACATCATCGCCGGCCTGCAGCGCATCCTTGCATGGGTCGAGGCCGGTGAATTCGAATGGTCCGTCGCGCTCGAGGACGTGCACATGAACATCGAAGCGGCGCTGACCGAGGACATCGGCATTGCCGGGAAGAAACTGCATACGGGGCGCTCGCGCAATGACCAGGTGGCCACCGATGTGCGCCTGTGGCTACGCGCCGAACTCCACGAGATCCGGAGCGCGGTGCGTCGTCTGCAACGCGCCCTGCTGGGGCTGGCGGAGCGTGAGGCGGACACCATCATGCCCGGATTCACCCACCTGCAGACCGCGCAACCGGTCACCTTCGGGCACCATATGATGGCCTGGTTCGAGATGCTGGATCGCGACCATGACCGGCTGCGCGACTGCGCGGTCCGCGTCAACGTGATGCCACTGGGTGCAGCCGCGCTCGCCGGCACCAGCTACCCGATCGATCGACCGTTCACCGCGCAGCTGCTCGGATTCAGCGGCCCGGCGGAAAATTCGCTCGATGCCGTCTCCGATCGCGATTTCGCCATCGAATTCAGTGCCGCCGCCAGCATCCTGATGATGCACCTGTCGCGGATGAGCGAGGAGCTGATCATATGGTCGTCGGCGCAGTTCGGTTTCGTCACCCTGTCGGACAGCTTCTGTACCGGCTCATCGATCATGCCGCAAAAGAAAAACCCGGACGTGCCCGAGCTGATACGTGGCAAGTCCGGGCGGATATTCGGCCACCTGATGGCCTTGCTGACCCTGATGAAGTCCCAGCCGCTGGCCTACAACAAGGACAACCAGGAGGACAAGGAACCGCTGTTCGATACGGTCGACAACCTCAAGGGCTCCCTCAAGGTCTTTGCCGACATGGTGCCCGCGATCCGCTGCAATGCCGACGCGATGCGCAGCGCGGCGATGAAGGGGTTCGCGACCGCCACCGACCTGGCGGATTACCTGGTTCGCAAGGGCGTGGCGTTTCGGGATGCGCACGAAGTGGTCGGCAAAGCCGTTGCGCATTGTGTCGCCAGGGCCTGTGATCTGTCCGAATTGAGTCTGGCTGAACTGCAGGGCTTCTCGGCGGAGATCGGCGAAGACGTGTTTGACTGTCTCACGCTCGAGGGTTCGGTGGCGGCACGCGACCATATCGGCGGCACCGCACCGGCCCAGGTGCGCGCAGCGATCGCACGCGCACGTGAACGAATCGCCTGAACGACGCTCGCAGCACTAAACAGCGGTCGCAGCCGGTCGCTATTGCTTACCGAAAGCATGCGGAACCACAAGCCCACCCGGGCGTCGTTGGGGGGAACACCATGGAACGGACAATGAGGCGCATGATCGACCTCCTGCTGGCGTCCTGGCTGGCGCTCGGTGCGACCGCGTCGGCCCGCGATCTCGACGACATACGCCGCGAGGGTGTCCTCAAGCACCTCGGTGTCCCGTATGCACATTTCGTCACCGGTAGTGGCGACGGCCTTGACGTCGAACTGATCCAGGGCTTCGCACGCGATCTCGGCGTACGCTACGAGTTCGTGCAGACAGATTGGCCGCACATGTTCGGCGACCTCACGGGGCAGAATGCGCGGCTTGACGGCGACCAGGTCGAACGCTTCGGCGAGACACCGATCCGCGGCGACCTGATCGCCAACGGCCTGACCGTGCTCGGCTGGCGCAAGCAGGTGGTGCGCTACTCGGAACCGACCTTCCCGTCCGGGGTCTGGCTGATCACCCGGGCTGCGTCGCCGCTGCATCCGATCAAGCCCAGCGGCGAACTCGAGAACGACATTCGCGCGACCAAGGCGAGCCTCAACGGCGTCAGCGTGCTGGCCTCTGCCAACAGCTGCCTGGACCCGGACCTGTACCAGCTCGACCAGACCGGTGCGGACATCCGCCTGGCCCCCGAAGAGCGGACACCGGACGAATTGATCCCGGCGCTGTTCAACCAGGACGCCGAGACCTCGCTGATGGACGTCTCCACGACCCTGTTGTCGCTCGAGCGCTGGCCCGGCGAGATCAAGGTGTTGGGGCCGATCTCCGAGCAACAGACCATGGCTGTCGGATTTCGTCCCGATTCACCGCAGCTGCTGGCGGCATTCAACGACTATCTGGCGCGGGTCAAGGCCGACGGCAGTTACCCCCGGACGGTGAAGAAGTACTTCCCGGCGATGTTCGATTACTTCCCAAATTTCTTCGGCGAAGGCGGCGCTTCGAAGTAAGGCTCCACGCGCCTAAAAGGTACGCGACTTCAGCCGCTAGCCTGTTCAACGGCGGCACATTCGTCACGGTGTGCCCCGCAGGGATTGCCGACCCCAGCACTGACAAGAGGTGCGGCAGGAAGTATGCGCACGCTGTCGTCCAGTTCATGCCCAAACCGCACTGCTGAGATCATTGCCTATCGCGATGGCGGCAACCGGCTGCGACGCATTCCCAACCATCCGTGGAGAGCACGGTGAGGACTGCCGACTTCAGGGGCCTGGGCAGGTCAATCGGGGTGGCAGGCGTGCTGATCGCCGTCTATCTGAGCGTACTGATCGCGCTCGGCTACGTCGGCCAGGGGCGCCTGCGCCACGCCTTGATCGAACAGGAACAATTGGCGATCGAAAGACAAGGCGACGCCGTGGCCTACTTTCTCGACAGCCAGCGCGAAACCCTGCTGGAGATCAGTGAGAGCCGTGCTGTCGAAGCCTTTCTCGCCAATCGAGCGCTCGGCATGTCACCGGACTACGGACTGCGTGCCAGTCTTCTCGCGGTGTCGCGCGAGCTGACACGTCATCTCGATCGCAAACGGGCCCACGAGCGCCCGGTGTTTCACCACATTGCATTCGTCGATTCCTCGGGCAAGATCCTGGTCGAGGTCGGCGACGGATCCACAGATACCGGGACGCGTGCCGCCGGGGCGCCAGTACCGCCAACCGATGGTCGCCTGAAGATCCTTCGGCACGACGGGAACACCTACCTGACACTGTCCGAGCCGGTGGCATTCAAGGACCGCGTGGCCGGCTTCGTCACCGCACAGATCGACGTACAGGCCACCGTGGTCCCGTTCCTCACCGTGGGTACCGGTGCAGGTGAACGCCACCCGGTCGCACTGCTGGGCCCGGACGAAACGGTGATCGCCACCAACAGCGTCGACGCCCCGGGCAACTGGCGGGCCGACGCGCTGCGCAGGGGTAACTTGCTGCTGTCCCGTCCGATCCCGGGCAGCCCGCTGACGCTGGTCGCCGTACCCCGTCTGCGTGACGCCCAGGGGTTCCTCTCTTCACCCTGGTTCCTCGGGGCACTGGCGCTGTTTTCACTGCCACTGCTCGGCGGGATCGCCTATCTGTTGCGGCTCAACAACCACAACCTGCTTCTGCAGGCCCGCTCGCAGGCCGCGACCCAGCAACGGGCGATCCTGCGTCGACAGAATGAGCGCCTGCAGTCGGAGATCGACAAGCGGGTCCGCTCGGAAAGGCAGCTCGCCTACCAGGCGAACTACGACCAGCTCACGAACCTGCCGAATCGCTACCTCGCACTCGACCGGCTCGCCCAGGCGATCAAGCGCGCAAAACGCGATCGAGGCAGCGTGTTGGTGTTGTTTCTCGGCCTCGACCGGTTCAAGCAGGTCAACGACTCGCTGGGGCATTCGGCCGGAGATCAACTGCTGCGCGAAGCGGCCCAGCGGCTGCGCTCCAGGGTGCGGGAAAGCGACACCGTCTCGCGCCTGGGCGGTGACGAGTTTCTGTTGATCTGTAGCGACGCGCGTTCGGCACCGGATTGGGAGCAGCTGGCGCACGACCTGCTCGCGGTACTCGAGGCGCCGTTCCATATCGGAAATCACGAGTTTTTCGTCAGTGCGAGCATCGGAGTGGCCGGCTTTTCCGATGGCAGCGGCGAACCTCAGCGATTGCTCAAGAACGCTGGCATCGCGATGTACGCGGCCAAGCAGCAGGGGCGCAACCGCGTCTGCTACTACGAACCTTCGATGGACGCCGGCACCGCCAAGGCGATACGCCTCGAGAGCAGTCTGCGGCATGCGCTGGAACGTCGCGAACTGCAGCTTGCGTTCCAACCGATCGTCGACCTGGTGTCCGGCAACACCGTGGCGGTCGAGGCACTGCTGCGGTGGAACAGTGCCGAGCTCGGTGCGGTGCGACCGGACGAGTTCATCCCGATAGCCGAGGAAACGGGCCTGATCCACGAGATCGGCGAATGGGTCATGGCAGAGGCCTGTCGTACCGTCGGTGACCTGGACGTCGGCGCGGACTTTCGCGTCGCGGTGAACCTGTCGCCGAAGCAGCTCTCTCGCCCGGGCCGCCTGGTGGACTGTACCCTGCATGCGCTCCGGTCCTCCGGCCTGGCGCCGAACCAGCTGGAACTCGAGGTCACCGAGTCTGTATTGATCGACGACCGCGCCGACATCGCGAAACTGCTGCACCGGTTCGACCGCATCGGCGTACGCCTGTCGATCGACGACTTCGGCACCGGTTATTCGGCGCTGAACTATCTGCAACGCTTCCCGTTCGACGTGCTCAAGATAGACCGCTCGTTCACCCAACAGGTACCCGGCAATCCGGCCAGCGCCTCGCTCGTTCGGGCGATCATCGCGATGGCGCATGCGCTCGACCTCGAGGTGATCGCGGAGGGCATCGAAGACCGGACTCAGACCGAGTTTCTGCAGCTGCAGCGCTGCGAGCTGGGCCAGGGATTCCTGTACAGTCGGCCGCTCAGCGCGGCCCAGCTGCGCGCCTACCTGTCTGGCGAAGACGCACAGATGTCCGCGTGAACCGCGGGGTTTGGCCCCGGTATGCAAAACGTGCTGAGATGGCGGCCTGTATCGGCCCGGAGGGTTTCGCGATGCCACGCGACCGTCTCGACGACCTGAACGCCAAACTGCTCGCGTTCGCCCGCGAGCGCGACTGGGAACAGTTTCATTCGCCGAAGAACCTCAGCATGGCACTGGCGGGGGAAGCCGGCGAATTGCTCGAACACTTCCAATGGTTGAGCGAGAAACAGAGCGCAACGCTGCCACCCGACAAGCGTGAAGCGGTCGCATTGGAACTGGCCGACATCCTGATCTACCTGATCCGTCTGTCGGAGCGTCTCGATATCGATCTGATCGATGCCGCCTACCGGAAGATGGCAATCAATCAGGCCCGGTATCCGAAAGAGCGTGTCCGCGGTGACGCCCGCCGCGCCGAGGAATACGACTGATCGCTCATCGCGAACGCTTGGCCGCAGCCGCCCGCAACGCAGCGGCATAAGCCTTGTTGGCCCATGACCTCATCTGTTCGACATCCTCCAGCACCTCTTCGGGTGCCTGGTAGTACGACATCGTGGCGACCTTGCCATGTTTCGAATAGGTGAAAGGCTCAAGCCCCGCATCCCGGAACTCGCCGACGCTGGATGCATCGGCCTTGAAGTACAAGGTGTCGTCCGCGACAAGGCCGAACATCAGGCCGTCGAGGAAGATCCCGTAGCCTCCGAACATGCGTCGCGGCAGCACCGGCCCGATCGACTGCATGAGGTCGACCAGGTGGGTGACGAACGCTTCGGTCTCGCGCGAGGTCGTCACGCGTCTAGTGCCCGGCCGATCGCGGACGCTCGCGGCGCGGACGTCCATACAGCACGCGCAGTTCGTCTTTCGCCCGCTCCAGCCGCTCACGATCCCTCCTGGGCAGCTTGCGACCGGCCCGGTTGATGTAGAAGGTGAGCATCGACATCGCCGAGCGAAATGGTTCGACCTTGCGCCGACGGCTGCGTTCCGCGGACCGTTTCAGCGACTCGGCGATCTGCCTCGGGTCGTCGAACGTAAATACGCCCGGTTCGAGTTCCAGCGCATGGCTGTGCTCGGTGACCGCCTGGGACCACCGTGTGCCCGGAGCACGTGCACCTCTCACGGCAGCCGCATGCGGCGCAGCAACACGGTCGATCTGGCGGTCAGCGGATAGGTCTCGCCGCTGTGGAAATAACGCCCGTCACTGCGTTTGCCGCTGCCGAAGCCGGTATCGAGATCCGCCGCCCAGCGGGCAATACCGATCTGCTTCGGCAAGGTGAAATGGATCGTCTGGTGATGCGCGTTGAGCAACAGCAGAAAAGTCTCATCGACGATCGGGCGACCGCGCGCATCCTGCTCCTCGATTGCATCTCCATGCAACAACAAGCCCAGGCAGCGCGCGTAAGAATACGACCACTGCTCGTCCGTCATCTCTTCCCCGGTCGGACTCAGCCACAGGATATCCTTGACGTTGGCACCCTTGATACGCCGCCCTTGAAAGAAGTGTCGGCGCCGGAACACCGGATGCGTGCGACGCAGACGGATCACCTCGCGCACGAAATCGAGCAGTTCGGTGGCATGACTGTCGAGTTCCCAGTCGACCCAGCTGATTTCGTTGTCCTGGCAGTAGGCATTGTTGTTGCCCTGCTGGGTACGACCGATCTCGTCGCCGGCGGTCAGCATCGGCACGCCCTGCGACAACAGCAACGATGCCAGAAAATTGCGCTTCTGCTGGTTGCGTCGACGAATGATATGCAGGTTGTGGGTCGGCCCCTCTTCACCGCAGTTCCAGCTCAGGTTGTTGTCGTTACCATCGCGGTTGTCTTCGCCATTGGCCAGATTGTGCTTGTCGTTGTAGCTGACCAGGTCGTGCAATGTGAAACCGTCGTGACAGGTGATGAAGTTGATGCTGGCATAGGGCTTGCGCCCATTCGAGGCGTACAGATCGCTGGAACCGGTCAGGCGATACCCGAGTTCGCCGATCAGGCCGCCCTCGCCCTTCCAGTAGGCGCGGAAGGTGTCGCGGTAACGACTGTTCCACTCGGTCCAACCGACCGGAAAGTTCCCGACCTGGAATCCACCTTCGCCAAGGTCCCACGGTTCCGCGATCAATTTCACCTGGGACAGCACCGGGTCCTGATGGACCATGTTGAGAAACGCGGAAAAGTGATTCACCGTGTGGCTCTCGCGCGCCAGCGTCGCAGCGAGATCGAACCGGAAACCGTCGACATGCATCTCCTGGACCCAGTAGCGCAGGCTGTCCATGATCAGTTGCAGCACGCGCGGATGCATGGTGTTCAGGGTGTTGCCGCAACCCGTATAGTCCATGTAGTACCGGCGATCATCGGCACTGAGCCGGTAGTAGGCGACGTTGTCGATGCCGCGGAAGCACAGTGTCGGACCTTGATGGTTCCCCTCGGCGCTGTGGTTGTAGACCACGTCGAGGATCACTTCGATGCCGTTGGAGTGCAGCCGCTTGACCATGGTCTTGAATTCACTGACCGTGCCGGATGCGGAGTACTCCGGGTGCGGTGCGAAGTACCCGATCGTGTTGTATCCCCAGTAGTTGGTCAGGCCCTGCTCGACCAGGTGTCGGTCGCTGATGTAGGCATGGATCGGCATCAGTTCGACCGCCGTGACGCCAAGCGATTTCAGGTAATCGATGACCGGCTCGGTCGCGAGACCGGCATAGGTGCCGCGGTACTGCGGCGGGACCTCAGGGTGGCGCAGCGTGAATCCGCGCACGTGCAGCTCGTAGATCACGGTGTCGTGCCAGGGCGTGCGTAGCGGCCGATCGTCTCCCCACGGGAACGTCGTGTCCGTGACCTCGGCCTTCGGCACCCCGTGTGCACTGTTGCGCGCATCTGCCTGCAGGTCGGCGTCAGGGTGACCGATGGTGTAACCGAACAGCGCGTCATTCCAACGCACCCCGCCGACGATGTTCTTGGCGTAGGGATCGAGCAGCAGCTTGTCGGGATTGAAACGATGCCCCCGATGCGGGGCATAGGGACCATAGACGCGGTAGCCATAGAGCTGACCCGGCCCGACCTCCGGGAGATAGCAGTGCCAGACCTGGTCGGTCCGCCAGGCCATCGGGATGCGCTCGATCTCGCGTCGCCCACGGCTGTCGTACAGACAAAGTTCCACGCGCTCCGCATGCTCAGAGAACAACGCGAAGTTCACGCCCTCGCCATCCCAGGTGGCGCCGAGCGGATAGGGCTTTCCCGGCCATACGGTGGGCGCATCGCGACCCATTACTTCATTCCTCCAGGCGGACAGCCCTGCAACGTCGAACCCTTCAACCGGCGCGCGCCGACCCCGATGCCACGCCGATCCTCAATCTAGCGGTCGCCGGGCCCTTCGAGCAACAACCCGACACCCTGCCTGACACGATGCCAGCAGCGGCGCGCACGTGCACGCCAATCCGCGCCGCGCGCCACCGGCATCGGCGATGCACCAAGTTGGCCCCCGATCAGGCGCGCCTCGGGTACGCGTCCACGGATCGATTGTGCGACCCGACCCGCCAGACCGGGCTCGGCCGTGACGCTCACCCAAAGCACGTTGATCGCAAGATTGACGTCGGCGAACGCCACCTGGTCACCGTAGGCCTCGCACACCTCGCGGATCGATCCCGCGATATGCTCTCGAACCATCTGCGGCCGTTCACCCAGACCGGGTATCAGCATCATGAAATCGGCCAGCGGCCGACCGTCGGCGGCACGGGTCGGGGCAAGCCGCCAGAGCGGCGGTGCCGGTGCAAGTCGGCTCGCTGTGCACGCGCTATGACGGCTCATCGACGCCCCACACTTCGCGGCTTTGCGCAGCCACCTGCCTCAGGCGCGTCGGCCGGCGGCGTCGGACAACCGGGACCGACGCCCCGCATCCTGGCTCGCCACGGCTTCAGGGCACCACCCCGGTGCATTGCGATGCATACCCGCACGAAACAGGCGTTGGGCACAGTACCAGCTGGCGGGCTCTTCCGGGCAAAGGGCCGCGCCGGGATGAAATCCGTGCCGCCCGGACATGGATCGGGTCACGGGACGTCGCGCGCGACTCGCACTGCAGGGTCTTGTCTCGTCGCAGCATCGAGACAGATCCCGATGCACGAAACGCATCGCGACGCTCAGCTACAATCGGCGGCGGATTCAGTGACAGCTCGAGGGCCAGCCCATTGATCTCGCGGACAAGGCGACCCGGCGACGATCCGGGATACCCAGACAGACTGATCACCGAATAACGCCAGTTCTGCCGCATCACAGCATTCCTCCAGTCCGGAAGACGACGGGCGAACGTGCGACGGGCCACCCACCGGAAAGAATAGCCGGTCTGCGGTGGCTTGCGTTGACCCACCATCGGGCGATTCATGCGCCGGACGCGTGTGAAATTTCGCACACAATCCCGGCGTACTTTGTCGCTGGGGGCACCAGGGGCCTGGGATAGACTTTCCCCTAAATCAAGGCAGCGTCAGCTCTGCGGCTGCCGGGATCAACGCAAACACGACGATTATTCGGAGGATACGATGAAAAAGAAAGCTTTTTACTGGTGCCTGGGTCCGGCGTTGGTGCTCGCTGCGAGCACGGTCGAAGCCGGTGGTGTACGCATGTACGGACAGGGCGAGATACCGCAGGCCGGCGAGGTGGCGAGCATCCTCAGCGGAGGCACGTCCGCACCGAAAATGCGCGGCATCAGCCTCGACCCGGTGTATAACAAGGACGACAAGGTCGAAGCCGGTCTGGCCAAGGTCGCCGCGCCGAAAAACGATGCGATTGGCGTTCCGGTTGAATTCGCATTCAATTCGGCCGATATCTCGCCTGATTACAAGCCGCAGCTTGACGCAATCGCCGAAGGGATCAAGATGACCAACGGTGTTTCGGTGGTGGTCGAAGGACACACCGATGCCTACGGTGCCGAGGGCTACAACGAGCAGTTGTCGTTGCGCCGCGCTGCCGCAGTCAAGGAGTATCTGGTCAGCATGCACGGCATTGGCCCGTCACAGCTGATCGTGAAAGGTTATGGTGAGGCGTTGCCGATCGACAGCACCAACCCGTTCGCGGCGGCAAACCGCCGGGTGCAGTTCCGCGCGGCAAACTAAGTCGGCAGATGCCGGTTACTGGGACTGGAGAACTATGATGAAACACATTGCACGCAATATGTGTCGCTCGACGATCCGTTTCGGCCTCTATGGCCTGGTGTGCTCGCTGACACTCGGCGCTACGGCGCATGCCGACAGCGTCGGCAGGGTCTCGGTGATGGAAGTCGGCGACGTGCGCGATGCTGCAACCATCTCGCGGGCCAAGGCCCAAATGCGCGCGGAACAGGCTGGTGAGGGTTCGTCGGGCGGCGCCACCAGCGCGGGCGGATGCAGCGATTTGAGCATCGGAAACGTCAAGACGGGTGTCGGACAGCCGGTACCACGCAACGTCGTGGTGGTGATCGAAGGCCCGGTAATTCAGGAGAACAACTGTCGGTGAATGCGCAAGACGTGCCGGCGGCGGAGGATAGAAAATGAACAAACCAAAATTTAATGCACGCGCCTTTATGGCCGCGCTGGCCTGCTCTACCGTCGTCGGCTGCGCCCCCGTGAAGCAGGACGTAAAAGAAGAGCTGCCGAAGCTGCTCAAAGGCCCCGAGGAGGTGCCTCAGCGCACGATTACCAACTTCTCGCCTGCGCTGCGCTGTATGGACAACCTGATGATCAACTACGGGGTGTACGACATCTCGATGTTGGTCGAGGACATTCGCGACAGCACCGAGAAGGTCAAGGTCGGCGCCAAGGACATGCTGATCTCGGCCATCTCGGAGATGACCCGGCGCAGCCATGCAATCCGCCTGATCGCGTTCGGCAACGACTCCGGCAACCTGGTGTCCTTCCTGGCCAGCGCGAACCAGACCACGCCGTATGCGGTGGTACCGCAGTACGATATCCGCGGCTCCATCAGCCAGCTCGACAAGAGTGTCGCGGCGAAGGATGTCGCCGGCGGCCTGAACATCGAGAAATTCGGCATCGGTGGCGCGAAGACCGCCAATGCCTCGGTGATGGCACTGGATCTCGCGGTGATGAACACCAGCGACTATTCGGTGATCCCCGGGGTCGTGTCGAAGAACACCATCGTGATCTTCAAGGAAGGCAAAGGCGTCGACGCCGACGCCTCGATCGGCAAGTTCGGTGTCAACTTCAGCATGAACCTCACCCGTTCCGAGGGCGATGCGCAGGCGATGCGCAACCTCATCGAACTGGCGAGCATCGAACTGGTCGGCAAGCTGACCAAGACGCCGTACTGGACCTGTATGGGCATAGATCCGCAGAAGCCGGAGATCCAGAACGAGGTGTACGACTGGTACTACAACCTGGTCGCCGACCAGCAGATCGTCCAGTACTTCCAGATGCACCTGGCGAACCGCGGCTTCTACAGCGGCGGGGTCGACGGGCAGTACAACGCCCAGCTGACCCAGGCGGTCAAGGACTACCAGGCGGCGCTCGGCATGGAACCGACCGGCAACATCAATCGCGAGGTATTTGACGCCCTGCTGAACAAGCCGGTACCGGAGAAACCGACCGCGGTCGCCGCACAACCGGTTGCCACGTCGCAGGTGGCGTCGCTGGATATCCGCTATGCGAGCGGTGCCAAGGGATCGCTCAAGCGCGGCGAACGCTTCGAGGTCGTGATCCAGCCGAGCACGGATGCACACGTGTTCTGCTATTTCGCCGACGCCAAGGGCAGCATCCAGCGCTTCTTCCCGAACCGCTTCACGCCGGATTCGCTGGTCAAGGCCAAGGAGCCACTGACGTTGCCGGGCAAGTTGCCGTTCAAGCTGTACGCCAGTGAACGCAACGAGCAGATGGCGTGCTTCTCCTCGCCGCAGCCGGTGATGACGAAGCTGCCGCACGAGGTGAAAGGGACCGATTTCGAGAATCTCCCTGTGAAATCACTGAAACAGGTGCAGTCCACCTTCGAGACTGTGGTCGGGGATCAACTGGGAGGGAAGTACTTTGAAATCGTTGTCAAATAAAACACTTACGGCACTGGCACCGATACTGCTAGTGGGCCTCTGGGGCACTTACGCAATGGCTGGAGTGTCTAAAATGGAAGGTGCCGCCGCAGTCACCGCACAGGTCGAACCGGCCGGCGATGAACTGCAGCGCGCTTCCGGCAAACAGGAGCTGCCGACCTCGGTCGACAAAAGCCAGCGCAATGCATCCGACTCGGTGATCCGCTGCTGGCAGAACGGCAGGCTGATTGTCGACGAGCGGGACTGGAAGACACGCGGTAACGACCTGTCCGGACCGGAGCTGTACTCCAACAGCGGTAAGCACGGCAAGTTGCGCCTGATGCAGTTCGGCGAGACCTTCTGTGCGCTGAAGTACGACATCCGGGATTGACGATCGAATAGCTGCGGGGTGGCGGATATGAATAAGGCACACATCCTTCTCGCGACGGCGTCGCTCACCGCTGGATTGCTCGGCGCCTGCGTCGACCAATCCAGGGTGAGCAGCACCTCTGGCGAGGTGCGTGGGGCGAACGCCGACGACCTGCTGGTGGTCGACTGTCTGCTCCCGGGCCAGATACGACAGCTCGGGTCACGCCTGACCTATCAGACCGCCCGCCGTCCGATCCAGACCACGGTGCACGACTGTCAGATCCGCGGCGGCGAGTACGTGGCGTACGACCGTGCCAACTACCAGACCGCGCTGAATATCTGGATGCCGCTGGCCAACGAAGGCGATGCGGATGCGCAGAACAAGGTCGGCGAGATCTACGAGCGCGGCCTGGGCGGCCCGCCCGACTACACGTTGGCGGCGGCCTGGTACCGCAAGGCGGCCGATCAGGGTCACCCCCGTGCACAGATCAATCTCGGGTTTCTGTATGAGAAAGGCCTCGGTGTCGATCGCGATCCGGAGGCCGCTTTGTCCTGGTATCGCAAGGCCTCGGAATTGCCGGACGCGGTGATGATCGACCGCCAGGCGCTCGACGCACAGCGGGCCCAGATCGACTCACTGCGAGACGACCTGGACCGCTCGCGCAACCAACTGGAGAAGGCACGTCGCGACCTGCGCAACAGCGAGCAGCGGCTGCATCAGCAACGTAAGAAGTTGGACGCCCTGCCGTCGCCCACATCCGGCATGAGCGCGGATCAGCGTCGCCAGCTCGAGGCCAGCCGCCGCGAACTCGAGAAACAGCGTATCGAGTTGGCGCAGCGCCAGGAAAAGATCAAGGAGCTCGAATCGCAGTCACGCCGGCAACAGGAGAACCTGCTGTTGCTGCAGACCGAGGGCAGCACCCAGCGCGAGCAACTCAATCTCGTGCGTACCCAGCTGGAACGGGCGCAGAAAGACCTGCAGCAGTATCAGCAACAGGCGGCGACCAACCAGCAACTGCTGGCCCAGACCCGCACCGACCTCGCTGCGCTGAGCAAGGACCAGGTCAAGGACGACGAAGCGCACGCGCATATCAAGCGTCTGGCCGGTCGCCTGGCCGAACGCGAACAGGCGCTCGGTCAACAGGAAGCCGCTGTCGAGCGGCTGCAGAACAAGGTCGCCGAACTCAGCGGCCAGCTGGCGAAGACCAAGGCCGCGAAACAGGGTGACCTGGAGCGCGTCAAACAGGCCCTCGACAACGCGCAGGCCGACCTCGCACTGGCGCGTGAAACGGCGGAGAAACGTGCAGCGGCGCTGTACGAGGCACAGACCGAGCTCGAAACCCAGAAGCGCAAGGCCGGCGAATCCGGTGCACGCCTCGCGGAACTCGAACTGCAACTCCAGGAACGCGAACAGGTACTGTCCGGTCAGCAGACGATGGTCGAGAACCTGCGCAAGGAATCCGACCAGCTGAAGCAGAAACTGCAGCAGCTCGAGGAGCAGCAGTCCAAGTCCCGGACCGCAGTCGCAAAATCCGACGAACAGGTCGCACCGCCGAGCATCCAGCTGATCGACCCGCCGCTGCTTACGGTGCGTGGCACCGCGGACAACCGGATCCCGATCAAACGCGGCCTGAAACATCGCACCGTGGTCGGGCAGGTCACCGCGCCGGCCGGTCTGTATGCCCTGAACATCAATGGCATACGCACACAGCATGACGCCACCGGGTTGTTCGAAACGGACGTCCTGCTGGCGGCGGAAGAGACACCGGTGAATGTCGTCGCGGTCGACAAACAGGGACGACGCACGACGCTCGCGTTCAGCCTGATCGCCGGCGCGGACAAGGAGCAGATGATCGCGAAACCGATCAATCCGCTAAAGGACGTCGAGGTTGGAAAGTACTACGCACTGGTGATCGGCAACCAGGACTACGAGACACTGCCCGATCTCGACACCGCAGCGGCCGACGCGCGCGAGGTGGCCGCCGTCCTGAAAGAGAGGTTTGGCTACGACGTCACGCTGCTGCTGAACGCCAACCGCTACGAGATCCTGTCGGCGCTCAATCGCATGCGCAAGGAACTGACCGATAAGGATTCTTTGCTGGTGTACTACGCCGGACACGGCGAACTCGACCGGGTCAACCTGCGCGGCCACTGGCTGCCGGTCGATGCCGAAGCACAGAACACCGCGAACTGGATTTCGAATGTGTCGATTACCGACATCCTGAACGCCATGTCGGTACGCCATGTGCTGATGATCGCGGACTCGTGTTACTCGGGTGCGCTGACCCGCTCCGCACTCACCCAGATCGACGCGGGACAGTCGGAAGACGAGCGCAGCCATTGGCTGAAGACCTTGTGGAAGATGCGTTCGCGCACGGCGATGACCTCGGGCGGCCTGGCGCCGGTACTCGACGGCGGCGGTGGACAACACTCCGTGTTCGCCAAGGCACTGCTGAACGTATTGCGCGACGTCAACGATATTACAGAGGGACAACGCGTGTACCGCGAAGTCTCCGCGCGGGTCGCATTCGAGGCGACACGTTACCAAGTGGAACAGGTGCCGGAGTACGCACCGATCAAGTACGCGGGTCACGAGTCGGGAGATTTCCTGTTCGTCCCGAAGAACTACCTCAACTGACGGAACAGGAGATCGACCATGAACCAAATGAAGACAGCGCTGGGCCTGACGGCCCTGGCGCTGGCCGCTGGCGCATTCGCCGGGACCACGGTCTATAACGGCACCATCAGCCAGGATTCGCCACCGGGCTCGGTCGCCAACGACCAGGTATTGATCATCAACAACGACAGCAAAGGCAACCAGCAGGTGCTGAGTATCGGCAACTCGGGCAGCGGCACGGTGATTACCGGCCCGAAGCCGTGCAAGCCCGACAAGCCGACGCCGGCGATGGATTGCAAGGGCAAGGACCTGCGCGGTGTGAAGTGGAGTGGCGTCAGGCTTACAGCCGGCCGCTTCGACGGGGCCGATCTGCGCGATGCGCAACTGGATGGGACGCAACTCGACAACGCCACTTTCGACAAGGCCAAGCTGGACAACGCCAACCTTGCCAACGCGGATCTGGTCAACGCGACTTTCGACGGCACTTCGCTGCAGGGCGCACGCCTCGAGGGCGCGAATCTGGTCAACACGGACTTCATCAATGCCAATCTGACCGGCGCGAATCTGCGTTCGACGACGATGGTCAATGCGGTGTTCTCCGGTTCGGACCTGACCCGGGCGGATCTGACGGGTGCGCAGTTCGTGAACGCGGATTTTGATGCGGCACGGCTTGGCGAGGTCACCTGGGTTGACGGCCGGCGATGCGCCAGCGGCTCAGAATCCGAGTGCCAGCGCTGAGGTTCGCCCACGCTGCTCTCGTATTGATACTGCTCGGCGGCTGCGAAAGTACCGGGCTGCGCAACTACAACCACACCGCGGCGACGCTCGGCTTCAGCGCGCTGGAGCTGAGCGGCGACCGCTTCCGGCACCGCGTCTACGCGAATAGCGCGGCGGCACAGGCCAGATCCCCAGCCCGTCCGCTGCACGTCTACATCGATGGCGATGGCATCCCCTGGCGCGGGACCGGCCGGCCCGCCCTCGACCCGACCGCGCGTAATCCACTGCTGCTCCGCCTGATGGCGCGAGACCATGGGCCCGCGGTCTATATGGGCCGCCCCTGCTACCTGGGAGTCTACGACGCCCGACAGTGCCATCCGTGGATCTGGACGCACGGGCGCTACAGCGAGCCGGTGGTCAACAGCATGGTCGCGGCGGTCCGCGCTGCGGCAGCGCGTTATGGAGCGCGTGACCTGGTGTTGATTGGATTCAGCGGCGGCGGCAGCCTCGCGATGCTGATGGCGGCGCGACTGGAGGAGGTCACCGAGGTGGTCACGTTGGCGGCGAATCTCGACCTGCGGGCATGGACCGCGGAGCATGGTTACAGCCCGCTGCACGGCTCGCTCGACCCTGCACAGCTAGCGCCCCTGCCCACCCGTGTCCGACAGCGGCACTGGGTGGGCGCCGACGATCGGCAGGTACCGCCGGACGTGGTCCGCCAGGGGCTGATGGGACAACCCGGCGCCCAGCTCGAGATCATTCCAGGGTTCGACCACACCTGCTGTTGGGAGGCGGCATGGCCGGGACTCCTGGAGCGGGAGATGCCGCTCATCCCGCGGCAACCGCCCGCTGGGTGACTGGCAGTCGTTGCATCCCGACGCGGATCGCTGGGTCGACGGAGGGGCACAGGCACCAAGGCAAGGGTGAATATTTCACACGCGGCGTGCGCCTTGGTTCCGTCAGCGCCACCGGCCACCTCCCTATCATTCTTCCCAACAGGTCGGCGCATGCCGCCCTGAAACACCAGACAAACTGATAAAGGGAGAACGACCATGAAATATACCTTCGCTGCAGCCTTGGCGGCACTGTGCGTTGTCGCAGGCACCGCATACGCCGGCTCCAACGTGATCGGCAGTGTCGAGACCAATGCACACGTCAATCGCGCATCGCAGTCGCAGTCGGGCCTGCTCAACAAGCAGGAAGCGACCTTCGCCTCGGTCAGCGACTCGAATGTGATCGGCTCGGTATCGACCCGCGCACAAGTGGAGCGTGCCGACCAGCGCCAGTCTGGCCTCCTGAACAAGCAGGCCCTGCACGTCGGCTCGGTCAAGGGATCGAACGTCATCGGCGCAGTAGACACCAATGCACGCGTTACCTCGGTGACCCAGCGCCAGAGCGGCCTGCTCAACAAGCAGGAGGCCAACATCGGGGCGGTCGAGGGTTCCAACCTGATCGGTTACGGACGCACCCGCGTGTACGTGAACCGCGTCAACCAGAACCAGTCGGGTCTGCTGAACAAGCAGAAGATCAGCATTGGCTCGATCGATTGAGGACCTTGTGCCACGGCGACTGCCACCTGGAGGGCGGCGGTCTCACTCGACGATCAAGTGCCGCTGTCAGGGATGACGGCGGCCCACCTTTGCCAACCGCGTCGCAACCGACTGGGTCGAGCGTTCCATCGCCCGGATGACACGCCGCATACAGGCTTCCTGAGATCCAAGCGACCGCACTGCTATCCTTGACCCAAGCAGGCGACGCGGGGCAGGCGACCGGAGCGATGCCGGACATTCGATGGTTGAAGTGGATCAAGGTTCAGGCATACGCATGCCTGGAACGCCAAGACGGCTGCGGCGGTGGCGCCGCCGTCGTGCAGATGTCGCTGATCGTGTTGATTGCGCTCAACATCGCCGCTTTCGTCGTACAGACGGTCCCGACGTTCGCCGCCCGCCACGCGGGCGCCCTCGACATCCTGCTACAGGGGTCGATGGCGATCTTTGCATTCGAGTACGTGCTGCGTGTCTGGACCGCGCCACTCGACCCGGAAGGTCTGTACACCGATCCACTGCGTGGACGCCTGCGTTTCATGCTGTCCCCGGTGATGCTCGCCGACCTCGCAGCAATTCTGCCCTACTTCCTCGCTCCAGGAACGCCGGTCGACTTGCGATTCCTGCGCACCATCCGGCTGCTTCGCTTGCTGCGGATCACGCACCATCTGCCGGCGGTCGGCGCCCTGGGCAGGGTCCTGAAACGCGAACGGCGAACACTGTTCGCGGTCATGCTGATCATGTTGACGATGCTGTTCATGGCATCGTCGCTGGTCTACATCCTCGAGCAGGAGCATCAGCCGGATCGCTTTGCATCGATTCCGCACGCGATGTGGTGGGGCATGGCGACCCTGACCACCGTTGGCTACGGCGACGTGGTGCCGGTGTCACCGATGGGCAGGATGCTGGGGGTTGTCATCATGTTGCTCGGCGTCGGCACCTTCGCGTTGCCGGCAGGCATTCTCGCTTCGGCGTTCTATGAGGAACGCAAGCGGCGCGATTTCATGCTGACCTGGCACCTGGTGGCGAAGGTGCCCATCTTCGAGTCGCTGAACGCGCGGGAGATCGCGGACATCGCGACACTGCTGAACCCGGTCGAAGTCACGGCCAACGAAATCGTGTTTCACAAAGACGACGTCGCCGACAGCATGTATTTCATCGTCTCCGGCGAACTCGAGGTCGAGCTACCGCGCGCACCCTGCCGATTGAGCGCGAGCGATCACTTCGGAGAACTCGGTCTGCTATACCACCGTCCACGTTCAGCGACCGTGGTGGCGCTGACCCGAGCCGAACTTCTGGAACTCGACGCCAAACACCTACACCAGCTGTTCGAGCGCAAACCACAGTTGCGCAAGGTGATCATGGCTGAGGCGGAGCGGCGGGTTGCGAACGACCGGGCGGCAGAACGGGCCGCCGACTGACACCGGTCAGCGCGCGTACCCGACCATCTCACGCTCGTAGGAGGCCGCCGTCTGCAGCCCACCCTGGTCGAGGAGACCGGCGCGGCGCAGGCGCAACTGCGGATCACCATTCGCGGACTCGATCTGTTGCGACACGCCATCCAGCGCGTCGTACCAGAACCCCTTGTAGGCGGCAGCATAGGGACGCTGCCTGACATCCACCTGCGCCAAGGTACCGGCTGCCGAATCGTCTAGCACGATCCGACCGAGCGAGACGAGCGGCGGCATGCGCTGGTGAGGGAAGGGTTCGAGCAGCACCCCCCATTCGTACAACTTGCCGGGCTCGAGGCGAACCTTGTGTGCGGCCAGGTCGATGTGCTGAATCCCGCCATTCGGCTGCGGCTCCAGCAGGATCTCGAGCAGCGGGGGGGTCACGCCGGCCTCGCCGATGCGAAACCTCACCTTGTTGCGAAAGCCGGGGTTGATGTACCAGTAGAGACGTGGCGTGGCCTGGGTCGTGAGCGCAGTATGTCCGGGCGCCAGCACTTCGAGCTGGCTGATGCTGCGGGTGCCTCCCCCGACGCGTTCCGCGGGCGCCCCGCGGTTGGGCGGTTGATAGACGAATGCCGGGGTTGCCGGCGCGGCCTGCTGCGCAGGCTGTTGCGCGGCCTGCTCCTCGGTGGCCGATGCCGGCAGTGCGCAGACCAACACAAGGGTCGCGAGCATGCTGCCTGTTCTGGTCGTGGGCATGATCTACTCCTCTGATTTCGGTCCGACTATCTGGAACACGCGGACGGGTTCGGTGATTCCCCGCAGATCATACAACCCCATGTCCTGTAACTCGAATTCCGCCGCCACCAGGGCCGCTGTGTCGGCACTGACCAGAATCCGGCAGTTGCGTGCATCGTCGAGCGGATCCGGACAGGGCGATTCCTTCAGGCATTCGAGACGCGAGGCCAGGTTCACGTTGCGCCCGACCGTGGTGTACTTCATCCGGGAAGCGCTGCCGACGGTACCGACCACCACCGGCCCGGTGTGTATTCCGATTCGCATCGCGACGCCATCCCGCCCCTGATCCCGCCAGCGGCGATTCAAGCTCGTCAATTCGACACCCAGCGCCAGGGCACAGTGCACCGCGCGACGGGCCTGCTCGACCGTCTCACCGGGTTCGCAGAACGGAACCCCGAAGCTGGCCTTGATCCCATCCCCGGCGAAGTCATCGAGGACCCCGCCGGTGCGCATGATCACGTCCGTCAATGCGCCCAGATAGCTGTTCAACCATTCGAGAAACGCTTCCGGAGGCATGCGTTCGGAGATCGCGGTGAAACCCTGCAGGTCGGTGAACAGCGTTGTGACCGCGAAGGTTCGCGGGATCACCCGCCCGTCGGCCAGCACCTGGTCGCGGCGCTGCCAGATGGTGTCCGCCACCTGCGGCGACACGTGGCGCGAGAACAGGCTCATCAACGCCTGCTGGTCACGATGCCGGTGCGCCGCGAGCAGCGCGCTGCTGAGTGCCGCGGCGAACATCCAGGCGAGCAGATTGGGTACCAGCGGCACCCACCAACCGGCACGGAATGCCAACACCGCGACGGCGACCGCGGCCACCGCGCCGATCAGCACGAAGAGCACGAAGCGCCACGACGGCCCGGCGAACCAGCCGACCAGAAAGCCGGCCACCAGCCAGGCCCAGAGCCACGCGAACTCGACCGGCTCATCCCAACTGTGCAACACGTCGCGGCCGAGCAGCGCCGCATCGATGAACTGCTGCGTCGCGTGGGCGTGCACTACGGATCCGGCGAGCATGCCACGTGCATGCTCCAGGATCGCAAACGGTGTCGCGAAGTAATCCTTCACACCTTCGGCGGCCACCCCGAGGATCACCACGCGACCGGCAAAGGCCCCGGGCGGGACCCGCCCCTCGTCCAACGCACGCAGGGTGTGCACCGTGAACGGCGAAGGCTCGCTGCGATAGCGCAACATGGTCTGGTAACCACCGTCATCCAATGTGCGGTAACCGCCGTAGTGTTCACCCAGGGGGACGAATGTCACCGGGCCCAGACGCATGTACGCGGGATTATCCGCGTCCGGCATCGGATGGATGTCGCGTTCGGCGAGGTAGGCCAGCGCGAGGCGCAAAGAAAACGCAAAGCCGGTGCGCTCGGCGTTCGATTGAAACAGCAGATTGCGCCGAGCGATACCACCGCGGTCGGTGAGCAGGTCCGAGAACCCGACCCGCTGGGTATCGCGCAGAATCGGCGGTGCCGGGACGCCGGGCCGGTCCGCTTCCGGAAATTTTTCAATTGCGATGATCCGCGGGTCGTCGCGCAGCAACGCCTGGAGGCTCGCATGCCCCGGCGGGACCGCCAGATCACGGTAGATGTCCACGCCCACCACGACCGGGTCGTATGCCAGAACCTGCTGCAACACCTCGCGCAACTGCTCGTCGTTCAGCGGCCAGTTACCGAGCGACTGGATATCGGTCTCGTCGATCAGCACCAGCGCCACGGCGAGCGGCGCATCGACCCGCGGCTGGGCACGCGACACCAGCAGGTCATAGGCGGCGAGTTCGAGAAATTGCAGATAACCCTGCGAACGGACTGCCGAAAGCAGCGCACCCAGCGCCACAACAGCAAACACGATCATGAGCAGAAGCCGGCGCCGGCGCATGACGCGCTATCCGCAGCTACCAGCGTGCGGGGAGCTTCTTGTTGAGTACGATGCGCTTGTCTTCCAGGCTGATATAGTCGCCGGCCTTCAGCTCCTTGAAGATGCGACTGACCATCTCGCGCGATGCCCCGATCATCTGCGCCAGCTCCTGTTGTGTCAGCGCCTGCGTGATCATTCGACCGTCCTCTTCCCGTGCCAGATCGCGCAAGGTCGCGGCCAGGCGGCCGTAGACGTCGTTCAGCGCGAGCGCACTCACGCGATCGGTCAGGTTCGTCACCTGATCGACCAGGTCACTGATGATGTCGAGTGCGATCTGCGGGTTGTCGGTCACACACTTGAGAAAATCGGTCTTGGAGATGATCTGGAATTCGGAGTCCTCCATGGTCATCACCGACGCCGTGCGCGTCGTATTCCGCAACAGCGCGAGTTCGCCGAAGTGCGAACCCGGCTCGTCGCAGACGTTGAGCACCACCTCCTTGCCCTCGTCGTCGGCGACATATACCCGAACCTTGCCCGATACCAGCACATACAGCGCCGCCGATTCATCACCCTTCTCCATGATGACCGTATTCTTTCGATAGCGTTTGCTCTTCGCATGCGACTCGAGGGCCTGCAGCTCCTGAGGCGACAGGGAGGAAAACAGGGCAACATTGTTCAACATGGTACAGATCCCGGTATCGGCGATTCGCGCGCTTAACGTCGCATTCTAGACCCTAATCCGCGACCGCAGGGCGACGGACCACCGCTGTGAAAAAGTCACACCGGGGGTGCGTCCTGGTTCAATGGGGGTTTTGCGGGGGCCTCCTAAGATTCTCTCCAACAGGCCGGCACTGACACCGACCTGAACTAACCAACCATCTGTTACCAGGAGAGAGACCATGTTCAAGAAAACCACCTTCGCCGCCGCTTTCGCCACCCTGTTCATCGCCGCTGGCGCCGCTCACTCGGCTTCCAACGTGATCGGCAGCGTGCAGACCGACGCCCGCATCAACAGCGCCAGCCAGACTCAGTCCGGCCTGCTCAACAAGCAGGAGGCCAACTTCGCCTCGGTCAGCGATTCCAACGTCATCGGCTCGGTCGAGACCCACGCCCGCATCAACCGCGCTGACCAGCGTCAGTCCGGCCTGCTCAACAAGCAGGAGCTCAACGCCGGCTCGGTCAAGGATTCCAACGTCATCGGCTCGGTCGAGACCCACAGCACCATCAACCGTGTCTCGCAGCGTCAGAGCGGCCTGCTCAACAAGCAGGAGTTCAACGCCGGCTCGGTCAAGGGCTCGAACGTGATCGGCTCGGTCGAGACGCATGCACGCGTCAACTCGGCTACCCAGACCCAGAGCGGCCTGCTCAACAAGCAGAAGGCCAACATCGCTTCGGTCGAGGGTTCCAACGTGATCGGCTCGGTCAACGCACACGCCACCGTCAACCGCATGAGCCAGTCGCAGTCCGGCCTGCTCAACAGCCAGAAACTCAGCGCCGGTTCGGTCGACTGAGGACAGCAATGCCCGGAACGGGGCTGCGGTCAAATCCGGCCGCAGCCCTGCTACCATCCGGCAAACGAATAAGGAGCAGCCATCATGAAAAAAATTCTGCCTCTATTGATGCTCCTGCCAGGCTGGGCCGGCGCGGACTACCTGGCGGTCGAGGAATCCGGAGACAAGGAATTCATCGGACCCACCACCGAGGAGGTCGAACTGCTGTCGATCGCCGAGACGCCTTTGTACGGTTCGGATCGCTCGATCGCGGTAAAGGTGAGAAACAACTCCCAGGTCTATCTCGACCGGGTCGCGGTGAAATGTGACATCACCGACGCCAAGGGTTTCCGACTGTTCAAGGGTATGGTCTTCAAGTCCGACCCCCTGTTCAGCATCCGTCTGAAGTTCCCGCCGATCTCGACGGCCGAACGCGGAATACCGCCGGGCGCCGAGGCCGAAGTGGGCGTCTACACGGACGACAACCGCTGGACCCGTGGCAACGGTGCCTACAACTACCACTGCAAGATGTACGGCGTGGGAGGCAGCGAATAACACCGGCCTGGCTGCGTCCGCGGCCAGGCCCCGGCGATGCCGCCGTGGTTAAAGATCTGCCCCCCGCGGCCGAAGCAAGGTCCGGGGAGAGGCCGGCCATTCGGGCCGTGCCGCCGGGGGAGCAGATGGAACAGACCACGATGACGCAAATCGACCAATCCTTGTTGCAAAATGCGCCGTTCGGACTGCTGCTGATCGACCGTAACGACTTGATCGGATGGGCGAATCAGCGCGCGGCCGAGATGCTGCAGAGCAGTGTCGCCGAACTGACCGGACAGCGTGTAAACGCGCTCGGCGACGCGAGCCGAAAGCTGTTGCAAGCCGAACCGAAGGTGCAACACGCTGCCGACCAGCGCCACTGGGTACGACGGATCGTGGAATCCGGTGCCGATGACATGCGCCTGGTGATCCTTCAGGACGTCACCGAACAGGAGCGTCTCGCCGAGGAGAACGCCCGCCTGCGTCAACAGGTCGAGGACCTGCGTCTGACCGATGACCTGACCGGCCTGCCCAACAAACGGGCGATCAGCCAGGCGCTGGACCTTCATATCTCGCGCAGCCGCCGCTACCAGAATCCCCTGAGCATCGCGCTGGTCCAGGTCGACATGCAAGGATTCGCGAACCTGCAGCCGCTGTCGACCGACCCGGTGACGCTCGCGGTTTCGCGTTTCCTGCGCGACCGGCTGCGTTGGGTCGATCAGATTGCCCGCTGGGCCGACAATGTGTTCCTGCTGGTGCTGCCCGAGACGGTCTCGGAGGATGCCGAGGCGCTGCTCGAGAAGATTCGCGGCGAGCAGGACAGCATCGTGGTGCCGGAAGCCTTCGGCGACCTTCGCCCAAGACTCGCGTTCGGGTTGGCGTGCTGGGCCAAAGGCGACGACATGCGTACCCTGCTGCGCAAGGCGCTGAACGGACTTGCCGCAAATGCTGCCGCTTGACCGCTGATGTACGGCAATGAGCGAAGCGGCCATAGGAGACGAAGCGGGCCTCGGCCGTAAACAGCTGAACCGCATCGTCGGCCGATTCCTCACACTGCGTGATCGACGCCTGTCCCGCCTGCGCGCGACCCTGACGCACGAACAACGCAGCTTTTTCGACGTCCTGCCGTTGCTGTGGCACGTCAATCACCCGATGATGCCCGGGTTCATATCCTCAGACACCCCCGCCGGGGTGGTGGGCTACCGTCCGAACCGTGAACAGTTGTTGCTGGCTCGGCGCTATGTGCGCGGTTTCCGCGACGACCGCCAGTTGCACCGCGAACAGCCTATCGTAGGCCTGTATCTGATGGGCAGCATGGGAAGCCTCGGGCAGACGGTCGGTAGCGATCTCGATTTCTGGCTTTGTTACGCCAGCGACGTCGACCAGGAGGGACTCGAGGCGTTACGGCGCAAGGCAGCACTGCTCGAACAACATGCGACCGCGATCGGGCTGCATGCCCACTTCTTCTTGATGCAGGATGCGGCGTTTCGAGACGGCGCCATCGAAAAACTGTCGTCCGAGAGCAGCGGACACACCCAGCACACCCTGCTACTCGAAGAGTTCTATCGCACCGGACTGCTACTGGCCGGCAACCCCTTGCTGTGGTGGGCGGTGCCACCGGAACACGAAACCGACTACACCGCCTACACCCGCCAGCTGATCGAGAAACGTTTCATCCGAGCCGACCAGTGGCTCGACTTCGGGGGCCTGCAGACGTTGCCGGCGGAGGAATTCTTCGGCGTCGCGCACTGGCAGCTGTTCAAAGGTATCGATGCCCCTTACAAGTCGCTGCTCAAACTGATGCTGCTCGAGGCCTATGCCGCCGAGTACCCGAAGGTCGACTGGCTGTGTACCGAGACCAAGCGCGCGGTGTACCAGGGTGAAGAGCTCGACCCTGACGACCTCGATCCCTACCTGCTGATCCTGCAACGCATCACGCGCTATCTGCGCTCGCGCAACGAATCCGAGCGCCTGCAACTCGCACGCCGGGCGTTCTATTTCAAGGCCGGACAGACCGTGGTTCGTTCGCCGCAGTCGACCGACTGGCGTTTCCTGCAGATGATGCGCCAATGCGAAAAATGGGGCTGGACCGAACGTGACCTGGCGCAGCTCGACACGCGCTCGCACTGGAAGCTCGACCGGGTACTGGAAGAACGCAACCTGCTGGTATCGGAACTGTCGCGCAGCTACCGGCTGCTCACCGAGTTCGCCCGCGATCAGGATGAGGCCGCCGGGATCCATACGCGCGAACTGCGACTGCTCGGACGCAAGCTTTATGCGGCGCTGGACAAGCGGCCGGGCAAGGTCGATCGCGTCAACCCCGGCATCTCACGCGACCTTTCCGAACGCACCCTGTGGCTTCGCCGCGTGGACGACGAACCGGTGCGCTGGCAGCTGTTTCTGCAGCCGCCCGCGGAACTCAACACCCCGGTCAAGACCAGCATCAGCCTGATCGAGATCCTGACCTGGGTGCACCTGAACGGGATCTGCGAACGCAGCACCCAGGTTCACTACCTGCCAAAAGTCGCCGGCTACGGCGAGCCTGAGCAGGACAAGATCCTCAAGACCCTGCGCAAACGGCTCAACCGCAGTGCCGCACCCGAGTCGAGCCTCGAGGCCTACGCCGAACCGGCGCTCGGGCGGCTGTCGCTGTGGTTCGTCAACGTGGCGCACGACCCGCTCGCGAGCCACGCCGATGCCGGCTATCACCTGATCAGCGAACGCGTGGACGCGCTCAGCTTTGGCGCGGTGCACGAGTGCCTGGTCGACAACATCGAGCACCTGTACACGACCACCTGGGGCGAGGTGCGCATCGAACGCCATCCGGACGTAGAAGAGGGCCTGCTGAACTGCCTGTGCCGCTATCTGGACGTGTTCTCACCGCACATGCACAAGCCTGTTCCGGTCAGTGCCTACAGCTATTCGTCGACCCGCGGCGGGGCCATCGCCGCACGCGTCGCACGACTCGCGCAGGCTGTGGCCGACACGTTCCACCAGCATGGTCGCGCGGCGCGATATCTGCTGCGCATCGGCGACCTGTTCTACCAGATCCACTATCACAACGACTGCTACAGCTGGGCGCCGATCGGTGAGGACGCCGACCTTTCGATGCATCTTGCGGAATACAGCGCAAGCTTCAGACCGACCCGGATCGACCGTATCAGCATGCCCGATTCGCCGCTCCCGATGCTGATGGCGTCCAACCAGGCCGACGTGATTCAGGTGTTTTGCGAGGTACGCGAGCGCGGCGTGCAACTGTATGTTTTCGACGAATGCGGCGCCCTGCACCAACAGTGGGTCGCCGGCGCGGACGAGCACCATCTGCTGATCCAGCAACGTCGTTTTCTCGACGCGTACAGCAGCCGACGCGAGCTCACCGGCGAGGCTCCCGGTGGCGAACGGGGTCCGCAGTTCGCGCGCATTGCACGCCTGTCTTCCGGCGAGTGGCGCATCGACGAGGTCAGGGTGGCCCCGAGCCGCATGACCGAGCATACCGAGTTGGTGCTCGCCGTCAGCCCCGACGGCCGTCTGCAGGACGGTTTCCGTCTGCAGCTTGGAAGCCGTGAGTTCGATTCCTTGCTGTTCGGCGACGACCTGTATGACGAGGTCGCCGCCCACCTGCGGCGCCTGCGACGCGGCGGTGCCGGCTATCCGGTCTATCTGACCGGCGTGGTGGGCGCCGAGGGCGACAACGGACGTCCGTGCGGCCTGGTGGACCTGCTGCGTCTCAAACAACAGGTCGAACAACGCCTCGCCGAGGCCATGCGCTGAACGGCGGCAGCTGCCATCGCGCCACTGCGCGGTATACTGCAACCTCGTAGTCAGTTCCGGAGTCCGGCATGTTCCGACGCCTGTTCGCCCTGCTCAGCGCCGGCGCGCTGTTGTTCGTTTTCGGTTGTGGCAACAAAGGGCCCTTGACGCTGCCGGACCGTGACCCGGGCGCAGCGCGCGACAAGACCATCACCGAACCGGACTGACGCGATGGACCATTTCCAGTACCGCGACGGCGAACTGTACGCCGAAGACGTGCCGTTGCAGGCGGTCGCCGAGCGCTTCGGCACACCCTGTTACGTCTATTCACGCGCCACGCTGGAGCGCCACTGGCACGCGTTCGACGACGCCTTTGGCGACCATCCGCACCTGGTTTGCTATGCGGTCAAGGCCAATTCCAACCTGGGTGTGCTGAATCTGCTGGCGCGACTCGGCTCCGGCTTCGACATCGTCTCGGTCGGCGAGTTGGAGCGCGTGCTTGCAGCGGGGGGCGCCCCCGACAAGGTGCTGTTCTCAGGGGTCGGCAAGCAGGAACACGAGATGCGCCGCGCGCTCGAGGTCGGGATCCGCTGCTTCAACGTGGAGTCGGCATCCGAACTGGAGCGGCTCAACCGCGTCGCCGGCGAGATGGACCGGCGCGCGCCGATCTCGCTGCGCGTGAACCCGGACGTGGATGCGCAGACGCATCCGTATATATCGACCGGGCTGCGCGAGAACAAATTCGGCATCGCGATCGAGGATGCCGCGGCACTGTACCGTCACGCACAGACGCTGCCGCACCTCGCGGTGACCGGCGTCGACTGCCATATCGGCTCGCAACTCACCCAACTCGGCCCCTTCCTGGATGCGCTGGAGCGCGTTCTGGTACTGGTCGAGCGACTGCAGGGCGAGGGCATCGAGATCCGGCATCTCGACCTCGGCGGTGGCCTAGGCGTGCGCTATCGCGACGAGGTGCCGCCGCTGCCGTCCGACTATGCCGGCGCGCTGTTGCGTCGTCTGGCCCAGGCGCCGTTCGAGATCCTGATCGAGCCGGGGCGGGCGATCGCCGCGAACGCCGGCGTACTGCTGACCCGTGTCGAATACCTCAAGCACAGTCCCGCAAAGGACTTCGCCGTCATCGACGCCGCGATGAATGACCTGATCCGCCCGGCGTTGTACCAGGCATGGCAGCCGATCGTCAGTGTCGAGGAACGGCCGCATGGAGTACATGGGGTCTACGACCTGGTCGGACCGATCTGCGAAACCGGCGATTTCCTCGGCAAACAGCGGGCCCTGACCCTGGCCGAGGGCAGCCTGCTCGCGGTGCGCGGTTCAGGGGCCTATGGCTTTTCGATGGCATCGAACTACAACAGCCGACCGCGTGCCGCCGAGGTGATGGTCGACGGCGACCGGATGCACCTGGTGAGGCGCCGCGAAACGATCGCCGAGCTGTTCGCGGGCGAACAACGGCTGCCCGACTGAGGTCCCCGGCCAATGCAACGCATCCCGGAACCCGAAGAGTTGATGGACGACGCCGAGCAGGCGTACGCCTATGCGCGCGCAGATTTCAGCGAAGCCAACAGCCTGTTCGTCGCGCTGCTGGAAGAAGCCGCCGGCGGCACGCTTGATGGACGTCTGCTCGACCTGGGCTGCGGGCCGGCCGATATCCCCTTGGACCTGCTGCACCGGCACCCGCGACTGGCGGTCGACGCTCTGGACGGCGCACCGGCAATGCTCGCGCTCGCACGCGAGCATCTGGCCACGGCGGGTGAACGATTCCTGCATCGCATGCAGCTGTTGTGTGAGCACCTGCCGTGCGAAGCACTGCGCAGCGGACACTACCAGTTCGTCGCATCCAACAGCCTGCTGCACCACCTCGCCGACCCGGCGGTGATGTGGCAGACGGTGGCGCGTTGCGCGGCACCGGGCGCCCAGGTACTGGTTATGGACCTCGCCCGTCCCGCATCGGAGATCGCGGTGGATGCATTGGTCGAGACCTATGCGATGGATGCACCGGAGGTGCTGCGACGTGATTTCCGCAATTCACTGTTCGCGGCCTATACGCCCGACGAGGTCGAGGGCCAGTTGATGGCGGCCGGACTCGGCGGCCTGCAGGTCGACCGTGTCAGCGACCGTCACCTCGCAATCAGCGGCGTACTTGACTGAACCGGCTGCGCCGCGGTCGGCGCTGCTGCTATTCTGCACATATGGGATTCAGGTTCACCAAGATGCATGGGCTGGGCAATGATTTCGTCGTGTTCGACGCGATCAGCCAACGCATCGTGCTCGACGAAACCCAGCTGCGTGCGATCGCCGACCGGCGATTCGGCGTCGGCTGCGACCAGATCCTGCTGGTCGAGCCGCCGCGTCACCCGGACACCGAGTTCCACTACCGCATCTACAATGCCGATGGCAGCGAGGTCGAGCAGTGCGGCAATGGTGCACGCTGTTTCGCACGTTTCGTCCACGACAAGCAGCTGACCCGCAGCCGTGATATCGCGGTCGGAACCGCGGGGGGCAACATCGTGCTGCATCTCGAGGACCACGACCGGGTGCGGGTCGACATGGGACCCGCGCACCTCGCACCCGCGGAGATTCCGTTCGAGGCCAGCCGGCAGGCGATCAGTTACCCGCTCGAGGTGGATGGCGAAAGATTCGAGATCGGCGCGGTATCGATGGGCAATCCGCACGCGGTGCTGCTGGTCGACCGGGTCGAAGATGCTCCGGTTGAGCGGCTCGGCCCGCTGATCGAACACCATCCGCGCTTCCCACGCCGCGCGAATGTCGGCTTCATGGCGATACGTGACCGACAACATATCGACCTGCGCGTCTTCGAACGCGGGACCGGCGAGACCCTGGCGTGCGGCACCGGCGCCTGTGCCGCGGTGGTCTACGGGCGGCTGCGCGGTCTGCTGGACGAGCGGGTCGAAGTGCGGCTGCCGGGCGGGAGCCTTGTGGTAAGCTGGTACGGACCGGAAGAGCCGGTATGGATGACCGGTCCGGCCGTGACGGTGTTTGACGGCCAGATCGACCTCGAGAAACTCACACGATAGCGGGCGGGGACGACGACCGATGGGGCCGCAACACGACGATTTACACCAGACGGATGACAGCCGCGAGGAGCAGATCGCCGAGTACCTTGTCGCCCATCCCGATTTTTTCTCGCGCCACCCCACCGCGCTGGCCGCGATCGATATCCCGCATCCGACCGGCGATGCGGTGTCGCTGATCGAGCGCCAGGTCCGTACGCTGCGCGAGCAATCCGACAAGTACCGCCATCAGCTCGAGGAACTGGTTGCCGTGGCGCGCGAAAACGATGCCCTGGCAAAGCGCCTGCATCGCCTGACGCTCGCGCTGATCGAGACCCACTCGTTCGACGAGGTGCTGAACACCCTGCAGGACGAACTGCGCGAGCAGTTCAACGCGGATGCGGTCGAGATGAAGCTGTTTGCCGCCGACCAGATCGAGGCGCATGCGCACGAACCCGGTCCGGCGCTGTTTAGCGACTTCCTGAAACGCGCGCGGCCCAATTGCGGACAACTCGACAAGGCCAAACTGGAATACCTGTTTGGCCCACAGGCGGGCGAGACAGGCTCCGCGGCCTTGATTCCACTGACGGCGCCGCCTCTGGCCGGCGTATTGGCGATCGGCAGCCGCGACGCGCAACGCTTCCATGAAGGCAAGGGCGTGGATTTTCTGCAGCGGCTGGCCGAAGTGGTCAGCGCAAAACTGCAGTCGGCGGCAGGCCCGGGCGTCTGACACCGGCCGATGAGCCAGCGTGACGCCAGCGCGCCCGATCCCGAGCTGCAGGCATTTCTCGACTATCTGCATTACGAACGACGCCTTTCGCCGCGCACCCTGACCGGGTATCGCGACGACATCGGGGAATTCCTCGCCTGGCTGCGCCAGGCTGGCATCCACGACAGCACGCGCTGCGATACGCAACATGTGCGCAGCTATGCCGCAATGCGCCATCGCCAGGGACTGTCGCCGAAAAGCCTGCAGCGTCACCTGTCGTCGATACGCGCCTGGTTCCGCTATCTGTTGCGCGAACGACGGGTGGGCTTCAATCCGGCCGAAGGGGTGCGCGCCCCGAAGGTGCCGCGCCGTCTTCCACATACGCTCGATGCCGACCAGGTCGCGCGACTCGTCGAGCTGCCCGGTGATGCACCCCTCGATCTGCGCGATCGCGCGATCATGGAACTCTTCTATTCCTCGGGTCTGCGTCTCGCCGAACTCGCGGCATTGAATACCGTGGACCTGCATGGCGGGGATGGCCTGCTGCAGATCACCGGCAAGGGCAACAAGACCCGCCGGGTTCCGGTCGGACGCTATGCGCGCGAGGCGATCGAACAGTGGCTCAGTGCGCGCGCCCAACTGGCCGGCAGTGGGGAACCCGCGCTGTTCGTCAGCCTCCGGGGCACGCGTCTGAGTCGGCGTGCGATCGAGTCGCGCCTCAGCCGGCGGGCGATCGAGCGCGGCATGCCGAGCAATGTCCACCCGCACATGCTGCGCCACTCGTTTGCCAGTCACCTGCTCGAATCGTCGGGTGACCTGCGCGCGGTCCAGGAACTGCTCGGCCATGCCGACATCAGCACCACCCAGATCTACACCCATCTGGACTTTCAGCACCTGGCGCAGGTCTACGACCAGGCCCACCCACGTGCTCGCAAGAAGTGACGCGCCCCCTACAGCACCTGAAAGAGATGGCGTCGGTGATCGACCTGGGTGCAGACCGGGCACAGCATGACGTCTGCGCGATTGCCTTCAGGGCGATGGAAATCCACGCCACAGCTGCGACACCGCGCCCCTTGCAGGGCGACCCTTGGCTGGTCGAAGACAGCGTCCTGTTCGACCGAAACCGCGTCCCGATCGCAGACATCGACACACAGGCCGCAGCCGCTGCAGGCATCGGCATCCAACAGATAGGCATCGCGCTGTTCGCTGACCGCGATCGCTGCCTGCGGACATAGTCGAACACAGGCATCGCAACCGCTGCATCGCAGGGGGTCGATTCGCGGCACGAACAACGCGGGCTGGCCACGCCGCACCGGAGGCAGGAACCGACCGGGTGCCTCGCGCGTCGACCGATCATCGGTGTCCGGTACCGATAGCGCCAACACGCTGCGCAGGAAACCGCGTCGGCCATGAGACTGTGGGGCGCCCGAACAACCACCGCCGTTCGCCACACGACGCGTACCATCCGCCTGCGACTGCGTGACCGCGAGCGGCGGTCGCGCCCGGCCGGCCAATACCCGGTTCAACCGGGCAACCCGCTGCAACACACCGTCCGGGTCGTCTCGTGGGCAGGCGGCACAGTGACCCGTGTACAACACCAGGCGTCGCAGACCGGCACGATACAGCCATCCGATCTCCCGAAGGCCGAGCGCATTGACGCAGGGCAGCTCCCAAGCATGACCGCAGGTGACCCGATCGCAAGATACAAGCAACGTCTCCCGACCGGCGTATCGCTGCGGACGCACTGCGGGATGACGCAGGGCACCTTGCGGACAATGTGCCGTGCACAGTCCGCAACCATCGCAGCGCACGGTATCGAGCGCGAGCTGTTGCTCATCCAGCACCCAGGCCGCACGTGGACAAGCGGCCACACACTGCGCGCACCCCGCGGTCTCGGCACGCGTGTGCACGCACCGCTGTGCCTCGATCTCCGGCAGTTCGACACCGGTCTCCACGCCTCGCAATCGAGCCTCACCAGGACGGCGACTGACCGGGCACATAGGCGCTCGGCATCGGTAGCGCCACCTCGGCGATGGGCCGCATCCGTCGCTCGATCTCTTCGGCCGACGGCCGGGCCTCATCGAGCAGACGGGCCAACAGGTCACGCAGCTCGTCCAAGTACGCCGACGTCAGTGCGGCAAGACCGGCATAGAAGGGCGTCGCAGCCCGAGACACCACGCGTCCGGCGAAATCGGGCATCCAGCGCAGCGTGTGTTCGTCAAGAAAACGCGCGGCCTCGCGCAGGCTCTCGAATGACTCATCGTCGATCAGCGCGGCGACGAAGTGCAGCTGGTGGACCAGATGATCGTCCGGCCGCTTGCGCCAGTCCGGCGCCTGCAGTCCGTGACGCGCGTAGACGCCGCGCACCTCGAACATCGGCTGCTGCATCGCGAGCCCGTCGTCGTCGAGCCACACGGATTCACACGGCGAGGCGCCGAACCCATGGGTGAGATAGATCGCAGCAAAGTCGGCCGCCAGTTCATCGCCCTGCGGGGGCGCCAGGTCGAGCGAAGCGACCGCGTCACCCAAGCCGGCGAGCACCTGGCGAGCCTTGTCAGTCTGAAGGCGCAGTGCCAGGTTGCCGGGAAAGCGGTCCGCCGCCATGCCCTTCAGGGTCGCGGCATCGAGTTCCCGGTCGTGCAACCGCGCCAAGGTCAGCAGATCGAGCGCCACACCGGTCCGGAACACCCGCAGCAGCTCCGGGGCTTCCCGGTCGGAAGCGGCCGGCCGCGGATTCTCGCTCATTCGTCGACCCTCCCCTTGCTGTGCGCCACGAACACGATCGACGGGTTGGTGAGCTCCGGGTCGGCGAAATTCTTCACCGCGCGCACCGGCTGCTCGTGAGGTGCGATCGCCTTGGTCGCGTACTCGTTCAGGCGCAGCAGATCGATAGGGCCGACGTCGAGTACGCGCATCATGCAGGCCATCACACAATACGGCATCCGTCCGGCCTCCAGTTCGTCGACGCACAGATTGCATTTCTTGACGATCTGCTCCTCCGGGTCCCACTGCGGTGCACCGTACGGACAGGTCGCCTCGCAACGACGGCAACCGATGCACAGTGTCGAATCGATGTCGACGATACCGTTGTCCGGTCGCTTCCAGATTGCACCGGTCGGGCACGCCGGCAGGCAGGCGGGTTCCGCGCAATGGTTGCAGGAGATGTTCACCTTGTACGCGAACACGTCCGGGTAGGTGCCTCCCTCGACGTACTGCACCCGGCGGAAGCGTGGCCCCGCCGGCAAGCCGTTCTTGTCCTTGCACGCGATCTCGCAGGCGCGACAACCGATACAGTCCACATTGTTGTGCACGAAACCCAGTTGCTGCGCAGGCTTGACCGGTTCGTACACGGCCTTTTTCCGCCGCTTTATGGCCACCTTCAACAGGGCCCTGTCTTTGATCTTCTTCATGTCTGTTCTCTCCCCGCTCAGAGATCGCGACGGAAGACGTGGGAACGCGCGGTCGCCAGCCGGTCCCAACCCGGCCGGTGGTCGAGTTCGGTCTTGCGGATATCGCACAGCACGGTGTTGTAGGCGAAGGCACCGGCCGGACTCGGATCGTCCAGCGTCAACATGTCCGGGTTGCCGGAGCGGTCGATGCCGTTTTCGTCAAGGTCGATCCAGGCACCTTCGTGGATCACCGCGACACCGGGCATGCAGCGCTCGGTCACGTAGACCGGCACCACGACCCTGCCCCGGTCGTTCCATACCTCGACCACGTCACCGGTCTTGACCCCCAGACGCCGCGCGTCCGCTGCGTTGATCGTGACCTCCTGTTCGTAGGTCTCGCGTAGCCAGCTGCAGTTGTTGAAGATCGAATGCGTGCGCCACCTGGGGTGCGGCGAGATCAGATGGAATGGGAACTTGTCAGTCTTCGGACTGTTCAGCGACTCCCATGGTTCGATCCATTTCGGTATCGACGGAATGTGGTAGCCATAACGCGTGCGGGTCCAGTCTTCGACCTGGGCGAGCTCTGTACACAGGATTTCGATCCGGCCGGATGGCGTCTGGAACGGCTTGCCCTGCTCGACCTGCTCGCGGAACGCCACGTGGGGCTGGTCGAGCTTGAACTTGTACACGCCACGCTGCTTGAACTCGTCCCAGCCCATGTCGACGTGCTGGTGCGGCATCACTTTGTTCTCCCACCACTCGCGCAGATACGCCTCGTCGACCGGGTCCGGATTGTGGAAGTAACTGCGGTCGGCCTTTGGGTTGTAGGTCCTGCCAAAGTAGTCACCGATTCCGGTTTTCTCGCCGATCCGATAGGCCAACTCGGTGAATACCTGGAAGTCGGACTTCGACTCACCGAGCGGTTCAATCACCTTAGGCCGATGGATGTAGTAGTGACCCTTGTACCAGGGCAGGGCGACATCGTGGCGTTCGAAGTGGGTGGCAATCGGCAGCAATACATCGGCATACAGGCCGGATGGGGTGATCGTCGAGTCCATGCAGACGACCAACTCCATGTTGGCCATCGCGGCAATCTCTTTGTTGATATTGGTGAGCTGATTGAACCAGTCGGAACCCTGCCAGAAGATGCCCTTGATGTTCGGAATCACACCGTCCATCTGGTCCTGACGCGGCCAAAGGCCGATCTCTTCGCGACGCACGTTCGGATAGTTGAGCACGCAGTGCGCCCAGCGATCGGATTTTATCGACGCAAACCAGATGTTGGCGTATTGGTCATAGGGGTAGGCGACGGCCTCGGCGTGCCAGGCCTTACCGACACCCTCGGCACAACCACCGAGTTTGCCGATGTTGCCGGTCATCGCCTGCAGTGCCGCCGCCATGCGGTTGTACTGCTCACCATAGGCATTGCGCCCGGGTGACCACGAAGCCTTTAGCGCAGCCGGTTTGGTGCGCGCGTACATATCGGCGAGTTTCCTGATGTCGTCGGCGGATACACCGCAGATACCGGCAGCCCATTCCGGGGTCTTGGCGACTCCGTCGTAGGTCCCGAGAATGTAGTCCTTGAAATTTTCCCTGCCGTTGGGCGAGTTCGGCGCCCAGTCGGGCATGGTGCCTGCGTCCATGCCGAGGGTGAAACGGTTGATGAACTCCTGGTCCTGCAGTTCGTTGACGAAGATGTAGTGCGCCATTCCCGCCATCATCGCCGCGTCGGTGTTGGGCTTGATCGGTATCCACCAGGCGTCGTAAGCAGCGGCCGAATCGGTGTACTGCGGGTCGATCAGCACGAACTTGCATCCCCGCTGCTTCGCCATGCGCATGTAATAGAAGGTGTTGCCTCCGTGAAATGTGTAAGCGGGATTCCAGCCCCACATGATGATCAGCTTGGAGTGCGCATAGGTGTCGTCCTCGTTGCCGTCCTCGATCGTTCCGAAGGTCCAGCGCGAACTCGACGTCGTACCTTGGTAAGACGGCACCGACCACGAGCTTGTGCGGCAGCCGAACATCCCGAGGAAGCGACCGAGCAGACCTTCGATCTGATCTGACTTGTGCAGTACACCGTATGAGGCGCCGGCGTAACTCTGGTCGAGCAGTGCCGTCGAACCGTATTTGTTCTTTATCTCGATCATCTTGCGCGCGACGTACTCGAGGGCCTCGTCCCAGCTGAGTCGCTTGAACTTGCCTTCGCCGCGCTTCCCGACACGCCCCATCGGGTACAACAGGCGCTCGGCGGAATACAGCCGTTGTCGATAGGACCGTCCGCGTAGACAGCCCCGCAACTGCGGCTCGTCCTCAGTGTCCTTTCCGAAGTGTCCGTCGCGCTGGTAGCGCCCGTCATCGGTCGAGATGCGCACGATCACGTCGCCCTTCTTGTGCGCCACCAACATGTGACGTGATCCGCAGTTGTGAGCGCAGCTGGTCACCACCGTGGTCAACTCGTCGTCACGTGGATAGGGTTCGTAAGCGAATGCCTGCGCGTCACGTGTCTTGATCAAACCACCGGCGCCGAGCGCGGCAGCACCCGCTGCGGCATTGCCTATGAACGACCGCCGGGTCATGTTCAGGCGGTCTTTGAGAAAATCGAATCTGTTGTCGTTGCTCATTGTCTGCTCCGCGTCGCCGAGAGGTTATTGCGCCGCCGCCGGCGTTGCGTTCTCCGCGAAACGCGGGTCGGACCGGGTCGGCCGGTCCTTGGCCCAGTCCGGGATCACGTCGCCGGCACCCGGCCAGGGATGGCGCGGATACGGGTAATTGATGCGATACCACGCGCGGCCCCCATGACAGCCGTAACAGACATCGCTGGTCTGCTTGGCCGCCTCTTCGATCGCCGCGGGCTTGAGAAAGTTGACCTGGTGACGATGGGTGCGGATCGCCACATGACAAGTGAGACAGCTGTCGTTGAAGGTCTTGCCGTGCTCGATCCAGCCGCCCGGCAGGCCCATCACCTGGTAGTTGAACCTCCCGTGACACATCAGGCACACATCGGGGTCGACCTGCTTGCGCTGGGTCAGATCGGGTGACCCGGTGGCGGAAGAATGTGCGGTCTCTTCGCGCGGGTCGTTGCCCTGGTGACAGGTGTTGCAGCGCAGCTGCATCACCCGCTTGGCATAGTCCGTCTGCATATGACGCCGATGGAACGTCTCCTGCTCTCCGGTATAGGTATCCAGGGTCTGATACCAGGCAAGGACGTCGCTGGCCACGACGCCGGCAGGCGAGGCTTCACGTACACGATCCTCGAGCACCTCGCGATGACAGGCCAGGCACTGATCGTCGGTCGCTGAGTCGATCGCCGGTTTGAAATGGATAGGATCCCAACGCGCCTGCTCGTAGCTGACGCCTTCCGGGGTACCCGCTACGGGCGCGGAAAGCTGCGCCATCAGCAACATGGCCGCACACGCGGGGAGGCCTGTGAATCGGGTCATCGGGGGTTCCTCAACAGGTACATGGACGGCACCTCCCTGTGCCAATGCATCTGTCCTTACGCCAGGACGGTCCTATTGCGGCGGATTCCAGCCGCTCGCGGCGCTCATGCCCGACATGCCGCCCATACCCGACATCCCGGACATACCACCCATTCCCGACATCCCCGACATACCGCCCATGCCAGACATTCCCGACATACCTCCCATGCCGGACATGCCGCCCATACCCGACATGCCACTCATGCCCTGCTGCGCGGGATAGAAGTAGATCTGGCCATCCGGGGTGATCTGGAAGTAGCCGGACATGCCGCCCATACCGCTCATGCCGGACATCCCCGACATACCGCCCATCCCGGACATGCCACCCATTCCGCCCATACCGGACATCCCCGACATACCACCCATTCCGCCCATGCCGGACATCCCGGACATGCCGCCCATACCACCCATGCCGGACATCCCCGACATGCCGCCCATACCACCCATTCCCGACATCCCCGACATACCGCCCATGCCACCCATGCCGGACATCCCCGACATGCCGCTCATACCACCCATGCCGGACATCCCCGACATGCCGCTCATACCCTGCTGTGCGGGATAGAAGTAGATCTGGCCTTCAGGTGTGATCTGGAAGTAGCCGGACATGCCGCCCATACCGCCCATACCGCCCATACCGCCCATACCGCTCATGCCGCTCATGCCGCCCATGCCGGACATCCCCGACATGCCGCCCATGCCGGACATCCCCGACATGCCGCCCATTCCGCCCATGCCGGACATCCCCGACATACCGCCCATACCACCCATGCCGGACATCCCCGACATGCCGCTCATCCCACTGGGAACCCATACCCATTGGCCACCCATGCCGGACATCCCGGACATGCCACCCATACCGCCCATGCCCGACATCCCCGACATGCCGCCCATACCGCCCATGCCGGACATCCCCGACATGCCGCCCATACCGCCCATGCCGGACATTCCCGACATGCCACTCATGCCCTGTTGCGCCGGGTAGAAATAGATCTGGCCGTTCGGCGTGATCTTGAAGTAGCCGGACATGCCGCTCATGCCCGACATGCCACCCATACCGGACATACCGCTCATGCCACCCATGCCCGACATCCCCGACATGCCGCCCATACCAGACATGCCACCCATGCCCGACATCCCGGACATGCCGCCCATGCCGGACATGGTGGCAAACGCGCTGCCCGCGGCGAGTGCGAGACCGACGGCTGCCGAGGTCAGCAGCTTCTTGAACCCAATACGCATTCGTTTCATGTTGCGATCCTCCAAAGCGGATTTTTCGATGGGGCCGACGAGCGGCCTTTCGCGTTTACTTGTTGTGCCAACCGCGAATGTCGTAGCGACCGGTCAGGCCGGGGTGATTGAAGGGTGTGTGCCAGTTGCCCTGGTCTTCGAGAAATCGCAGGCTGTGCGGGTATGGCCGTGTAACGCCATGCAGAGCCTGCGTGTACCACGGACCCGGGTGGTCGACTTCAGTGATCCGCGGTGCGGTGGCCGGACGCTGCGATGGCGCGGCACCCGCGATCGGGTAATCGGCCGCAGCCGACACCGCTGCCCCCAACAGCGTGGCTGAAACAAGGACATCGACGCATCGCGTTTGCTTCATCTGACCCTTCCTCGGTCTTGCGGTCAGTTCGGCCGACAAGGGACCGAACCGACACCGGTTGGCGCGCCACTCAGCGCAACCTCCGTGCCAGTGAGGCCATGCGATTGATTTGGCGAGAAAATTTGACTTGGAACGCGAAGCCGACCGGCCCTTCGCGAGAAATCACCTGCCGATCTGGCAGACGTCGGCAGAACCGGGCGCGGGAACGCGTCGATCGACAGCTGCCAAGTGCCTGGTGCGCGCCTGGCGGGATTGAAAAAATCCGCCAAGAAACCGAGGCTTGTCGCATCCGCCCGGGACGGCGCAGCGGCGGTATCCGACAACGGATGCGATCCCTGACAATTCGTCAGCCCCCTTTTGGAACGACCGGCGCAGACCGACACCGAATCAGCGGTGCCGGTAGTAGGCCGGCGGTGGCATCCCCCAAGGTGGAGCACGCCAACCGGGCGGTACCGTGCCGTATCCCCGCGGCCAGGCATGCGGACCCGGGTAGCGACGCGGCATCGCGGTCGCTGGGAAGGCCTGCGATGGACCATCTTCTGCGACCGCCGCTGCGGGTGCCGGCGATGGTGGAACCTCTGCACGACCGGTGGCGGCGGGTGCATCCGTGTTGGCCGCGGCCGCAGTGGGTTGGGTGATCGCTTCTGACTGCGCCCGCGCCGAAGCGGCAGCGGGTGCCTCTTCCGGGGCCGCCTCGGAAACCGGTTCGCGGCTGCCGTCGTCACGCTCCGAACCCGGCCCCGGCGGGCTGGTCGGTTGTACGTCCTGCGCCGGCGGTGTTGGGGCCTGCCAATGTGGCGGCAGATAGTGGACGTCGCCATCCTCGGTCGGGACCGCGACCCAGCCGCGCTGCTCGAGTGTCTGCCGCAGCTGGTTCGCCAACGAGCCCTGCGGCGCGTGCGACTCCGTCACGCCGGGGGCCCGGTAAAGGGTGTTGCCTTGATCGTCGGTGCTGGACACCCAACCCTGGGCTTCGAGCTGCCTGCGCAGCCCTTCGGCCAGCGACGCCGGCACCTCGACCCTGGGCGGTGGGGGGAAATAGTAGACCCCACCGTCCTCGGCCGGTGCCGCATCCCAGCCCCGACCTTCGAGTTCCGCCCGCAGCCGGCCGGCGAGCGAATCGGAGCCGACGCCAGGGACCGGGACCGGCGCAGCCGGCGTCACCGGCCGACGATAGAGGGTGCTGCCATCCGCGGCCGTACTGCCGACCCAGCCCTGACGTTCCAGTTGTTCGCGCAGCTGTTCGCTGGGCGTCTCCACGGCACGGGGTGGAGACACCGGCGGCAGGTAAAACACACTCCCGTCGTCGCCCGGCCGGGTGTGCCAGCCTTGATCCAGCAGGGCACCGCGGAGCTGTTCCGCCGGTGTCGTCGACGGTGTCTCCTGTGGCGCCGCCGGAGCCGCTGCGCGGGCCTCACCCGCGTCTTCAGGACGCCGATAGATCTGGCTGCCATCGGCAACCGGCCGGACGTCCCAACCTTGGGCGACCAGCGCCTCGCCGAGTTGCCGGGCCGGCGTCGGCGCCACCCCGGTATCGCCGTCTCCGGCCAACACGCCGCCTGTCACCAGGCAGCACAACAACAAGCCGTGCAGCCGCCCCGTATTTCGGCCGATGTTCATCGTCGATCTCCCGTTCGTTCGGTTGTGTGCACCCGTGTAGCCGGGCGCTGTGAACGACGGAGGCAAATTGCAAGCCACCCGGTGGCGGCTGCCGCCGCGGGGCCCGCGGCGACGGCGTCGGAACGCTGGCGGTAAGGGCGAGGCACCGATTCAGGTGCGGCTGGCATCGGGTTGGGGGCCTGTCGGCCTGACAAAATGTCAGGGAAATATCCGTGCAGATCCCTACAATCCGGCGCAGGGATCTAACTCGGGAAAGGCTCCCAAGGCAGCTCGCATGCCACCTTTCCCGGCCGGGAGGGAGGTCGCCGGTGCACTGGTTGCGTTCGCGGCTGAACAGAAAATTTGCCCTCGGGACCGCGGCCGGCCTGCTGGCCAGTTCGCTGGTTTTCCTGTTGCTGTTTCTTGCGCTGTACCGTGCCGAGCTGGCCGCAGAACGCGCGGCTGCCGCCGGACAGGTCAACCAGCTGCTGCAGACCTCGCTCGAGAACGCGATGATCAAACGCGATCTCGAAGGCCTGCGTCAGATCATCGGGGGGCTCGGTCGACAACCCGGTATCGACGCGGTGTTCATCACGAACCCGGCCGGCGAGGTGCGCTTTGCCAGTGATCCGCGGCTGCTCGGCACGACACAGGCGACCGATCCACGGTGGCGCACTGCGTTCACCGATTTCGTCCGGCACGCCGACGGGCGCGAGCTGCTGCGCAGTATCAACCCGGTGGCCAACCAGACGCGATGCAAGGAGTGTCACGGACCCGCCGCGGCGAACCCGGTCAACGGCATCCTGTACGTCGACTATGATGCGGCGCCGATCCGTGGCAAGGCCCAGCGGACGACGCTGCTGCTGATGGGCTCAGGGGCGATTATCGTACTGCTCAACCTCGCCGGTGGCTGGTGGTTCATGCAGCGCCATGTGGTGCGCCCGGTCGGGCATCTGACCGCGACCAGCCAGGCACTCGCGCAGGGCGATCTCAGCCGACGCGCCGACCCGCACGGAGATGACGAGCTCGCCGAACTGGGAGAGGCGTTCAACCGCATGGCGGACCAGCTGCAGGAACGCATCGCCGAGTCAGAGCATCAGCGCGCCTTCCTGCAGGCGCTGATCGATGCGATCCCGGACGGGGTGCGCGTGATCACGCCCGATTACCGTATCGCGTTGACCAACCTCGCGTATCGCCGACAGCTCGGCCTGCAGGGTGAAGACGGTGTCGGCGACAGTTGCCATCGCGTCGCACACGGTTGCGAGCAACCCTGTCCGAGCACGTTGGTCACCTGCCCGGTGTACGAGATCGGTCGGCACGGCAGACCGGTCCAGGCGCTGCACCGCCACCTCGACACCGAGGGACGGGTCAGCGACGTCGAGATCTACGCGGCCCCGATGGCGGCCGTGGTCGACGGGCGATCGCAGACCATGGTGGTCGAATCGATTCGGGATCTGTCGAAACAGATCGAATATTCGCACGAACAGAAGCTGTCGGAACTCGGCAAGCTCGCGACCGGAGTCGCGCACGAGATCCACAACCCACTCGCGTCGGTACGCCTAGCGCTCGACAGCTTGCGTCGCGGGGTAAGCGGTACCGACCAGGAGGTGGCCGAATACCTCGAGCTGGTCGACCGCGAGATCGACAAATGCGTGTGCTTCACCGAGCGCCTGTTGCGCCTCGGCATGCCACCATCGGAGACGCCCGAGCTCGTCGATATCGCCGGCGTGGTCGAAGACACCTTGAGCCTGGTGCGCTGGGAGGCCGAGCAACTCGGTGTGCAACTGCACACTGCGCTGGCACCGGGGCTGCGCGTGCTCGCCAGCGACAACGAACTGCGCATGGTCGTCCTGAACCTGATCCAGAATGCGTTCCACGCGATGCCGCGGGGCGGTCGGCTGGACGTGACCAGCGAAGCGGTCGATCGCTGGGTCGAGTTACGCGTGCGCGACAGCGGGATCGGCATCGATCCGCAACGTCTGCAGCGGATATTCGATCCGTTCTACAGTCGGCGCGCGGACGGCACCAAGGGTACCGGGCTGGGCCTTTCGATCGTGCGCACGATCGTCGAGCACTACCGGGGCAGCATCGATGCAGTCAGCGATCTCGACCATGGCAGCACCTTCCGGGTGCGTCTGCCGAATGCAGCATTCGGAGGGGAGGAGCCGTGAGTCAACCGATACTGGTCGTCGAAGACGATGCGACCCTGAATCAACTGATCGTGCGTCAACTCGCCAGGGCGGGCTACGGAGCGACCGGCGTGACCCGTTGGGCAGAGGCACATGACCACCTCGCCCGGCACGAGCCGGCGCTGATCATCACCGATGTTCGCCTGCCCGATGGCGACAGCCTCGAGCGTCTGCCGGAACTGGTCGAGACGTATCCGGTGATCGTGCTGACCGCGTTTGGTTCGGTCAGAAACGCGGTCGACGCTATGAAACAGGGCGCTGCCGACTATCTATTGAAACCGGTCGGTCTCGACGAGTTGCTGCTGACCGTCGAACGCGCGTTGGAAAACACCCAGTTGCGCCGTGAAAACCAGTTCTGCAAGCGCCAGCTGAATGCGCGCGACGCGCGCAGGAAACTGATGGTTGGCGAGAGCAACGCGCTACACGAGGTGCTGCGATTGATCGAGGCCGTTGCTGCCGACGAGATAACGGTTTTGATCCACGGCGAAAGCGGCACCGGCAAGGAACTCGTCGCCAAGGCGATTCATAGCAACAGTCCCCGGGCCCAGCGCAGTTTCGTGGCTGTCGACTGCTGCACCCTGCAGGAAAAACTGTTCGAGTCCGAACTGTTCGGCCACGAAAAGGGGGCCTTCACCGGCGCTGAGCGGCAGAAGAAGGGTCTGATCGAAGTGGCCGAGGGCGGCACGCTGTTCCTTGACGAGATCGGCGAGATCGATGCGACCATCCAGGCGAAACTGCTGCGCGTGCTCGAGACCGGGCACTTTCGTCGCCTCGGCGGGACCAAGGACCTCACCGCCAACGTGCGGGTGGTCGCCGCGACCAATCGCAGCCTCGAGCACATGGTCGAAGCCGGCGACTTTCGCGCCGACCTGTTCTACCGCTTGAACGGTTTCGACCTGCTGGTACCGCCGCTGCGCCAAAGGCGCGAGGACATTCCCGCGCTCGCCGAGCATTTCGTCCGCAATCACAGCTTTTCGCGGCGCATCGAGAAACACCTCAGCAACGCCGCGATACGTCGGCTGGTCGCCTACGACTGGCCGGGCAATATCCGCGAACTGAAGAACATCATCGAGCGGGCCATCATCCTGTCACGCGAGCGCCCGGTGATCGGCCCCGAACACCTGACCTTCGGTACCAGCCAGCAGCGCAACAACGCCCTGGTGACGATGTCGTTCGACCACAACCCGACCCTCGACGAATTGGAATCTGAATACCTTGCCTTGCAGATGAAACGCCATTCCGGCCGGCGCGCCGAGGTCGCAAACACCCTTGGGATCAGCGAGCGCAGCATCTATCGCATGATCAAACGACACAGGTTGGACGGCGACTGACCGCCGTGCGGAAAAAACAGCGCGCACGCCGTGGTGCGGGCCGGCGCGCCGATCCGGTAGAATTCCTGCCTTAGTCCAAATCAGCAGGATCCACTGTGCAGGAACTCCACGGGACAACCATTCTCTCGGTACGCCGTGCCGGTAAGGTCGTCGTCGGCGGCGATGGCCAGGTATCGATGGGCAACACCGTCATGAAAGGCAACGCGCGCAAGGTGCGTCGTCTGTACAAGGGCCAGGTGCTGGCCGGCTTCGCCGGCGCGACCGCCGACGCATTCACGCTGTTCGAGCGCTTCGAGGGCAAGCTTGAGAAGCACTCCGGCAATCTGACCCGGGCTGCGGTCGAGCTGGCCAAGGACTGGCGAACCGACCGCATGCTGCGGCGCCTCGAGGCATTGCTGGTGGTCGCCGACAGGGAGGCCTCTTTGATACTCACCGGTACCGGAGACGTGGTCGAGCCCGAAGACAGCCTGATGGCAATCGGCTCGGGTGGCGCTTTTGCGCAGGCGGCAGCGCGTGCGATGCTCGACACGACCGAGCTGCCGGCACGCGATATCGTCGAACGGGGCCTGAACATCGCTGCGGACATCTGCGTGTTCACCAACCACAACCTCGTCATCGAAGAGCTGGATTGCGATGCCTGAACTGACCCCCGAAGAGATCGTTCGCGAACTCGACAAACATATCATCGGCCAGCAGGCCGCCAAACGTTCGGTGGCGATCGCGTTGCGCAACCGTTGGCGGCGAACCCAGGTCGGCGACGAGCTGCGCAACGAGATCACGCCCAAGAATATCCTGATGATCGGGCCGACCGGCGTCGGCAAGACCGAGATCGCGCGCCGTCTTGCCAAGCTCGCCAATGCCCCGTTCATCAAGGTGGAGGCGACCAAGTTCACCGAGGTCGGCTATGTGGGTCGCGAGGTGGATTCGATCATCCGAGATCTCGCCGACGCCGCCGTCAAGATGGTGCGTGTGCAGGAACTCGACAAGGTCCAGGACGTGGCCGCCGCGGCTGCCGAAGAACGCGTGCTCGATGCCCTGTTGCCGCCTGCACGTACCACCAGCTGGGAAGAGGAGGCCGTACCGGTACGCAGCGACGGCAGTGGAACGCGCGAAAAGTTTCGCAACAAGCTGCGCAGCGGTGAACTCGACGAGAAGGAGATCGAGATCGAGACCAGCGGCGTGAGTCTGGGTGTCGAGATCATGGCGCCACCCGGCATGGAGGAGATGACCAGCCAGCTGCAGGGGCTGTTCCAGAACCTCGGCGGCCAGCGCACGCGCAAGCGCAAACTGCGCATCAGGGACGCGCTGGTCCAGATCCGCGACGAAGAGGCCGCCAAACGGGTCAATGAGGAAGACCTCAAGCTGCGTGCACTGGAGATGGTCGAACAGCACGGCATCGTGTTCCTCGATGAACTCGACAAGGTGACCAGTCGCAGTGAACAGCACGGCGCGGACGTGTCGCGCGAGGGCGTGCAGCGCGATCTCCTGCCACTGGTCGAAGGCTGCACGGTGTCCACCAAGCACGGCATGGTCAAGACCGATCACATCCTGTTCATAGCCTCCGGCGCCTTCCACCTGAGCAAACCTTCTGATCTGATTCCTGAGCTGCAGGGGCGCCTGCCTATCCGGGTGGAACTGTCGGCATTGGCGAGCGACGACTTCGTGCGCATCCTCACCGAACCGGACGCTTCGCTGACCGAGCAATATCAGGCTTTGATACGCACAGAGGGTGTCGAGCTGGCGTTCACCGACGATGGCATCCGGCGCATTGCCGAGATCGCCTGGCAGGTCAACGAGAAGACTGAGAATATCGGTGCGCGTCGCTTGCACACCGTGATGGAGCGCCTGCTCGAGGAGGTCTCGTTCATGGCCCCCAGCTATGCGGGACGCACGATCACGGTCGACGCCGACTACGTAAACCGCAACCTCGGCGAACTCGCCGAGGACGAAGACCTGACCCGCTACATCCTGTGAGGCATATCCCGGCGCCGCCAGCGCCGGCATGTGGCACTGTTACTGCTCGGCCGCCAGCGCGGCACCTACGCCCAGGTGATCGATCAGGGTGCCCGTCGCCTCGAGCAGCCGAAACTGCGCAAGCTGATGGTCGGCACGCGCGTCGACCAACGATTGCCGCGCCTGTGAGACCTCGTTTTCCGAGTTCAGCAGATCGAGCAAGGTACGCTCGCCGATATTGAACTGCTTCGCATAGGCATCGCGCGTGCTACCTGCGGACGCGATCTGCTGCTCGAGCAGCGGCAGCTGCGCCGCAGTGGCCTGGTAGGCGGCCCAAGCGAGGCGGACACTCTCCTCCAGCTGGCGCAATGACCGATCACGCACATCCTGGGCCTCGTTCACGTTGTACGCCGTGACCCGCTTGCGCGCCGCGTCGATCCCGCCGCGGTACAGGTTGTAGCGCATCCGGATCATCGCCGATGCATCGTTTGCATAGCCTTCGGTGCCGTCGATGTCATCGTTGACGTTGCCGGCGATCTCGAAATCGAGGCGCGGGTAGTCGAATTGCTTGGCGGCATCGTGTTGAGCCCGTGCGGCATCGATGTCGGCCGCGGCCACGACCAGCAACGGATTGTTGTCCCGGGCGGCCTGCAGCGCAGCCTCCAGCGAGTCGGGAACCGCCCCGGCAGCCATCCCGACCTGGGCGTAGTCGCCGGACGGCAGAGTGCCTACCACGCGTTGGAAGGTGGTCTTGGCGTCCAGGACATTTACGTCCGCGGCGACCAGATTGGCCTCGGCCAACGCGACCCGGGACCTGACCTGGTCATGGTCCGCACGACGCCCGACACCGGCGTCGCTGCGCAGCCGGATCTGGTCTTCGATGCGCTTGTGGATCACCAGGCTGTCCGCCGAGATTTCGCGTAGCGCCGTGCTGCGCTGAAGGTCGATGTAGGCCTGCGACGCCGACATGGCGGTGCTCTCCCCGACCGCAAGCAGCCGGGCGGCGGCCGACGCGGTGCGCGCCTTCTGTCGCGAGACCTCGTGCTGCGTTCCCCAGCCGTCGAACAACATCTGGCGAATCGACAGCCCGAGTTCTTTGCGGTTGAGTTCGTTCGAACCACCCACCACGGCGCGCGTTGACGGGCTGTCGGTGTATTCGTATCCAAAACCGGCATTGACGTCGACTGTCGGGTAGTACCCCCCCTCCGCCTGCCTCACCTCCTCGCGGCGGGCCAGCCAACGGTTACGCGCCTCGGTGACATCCGGGTTCGTCGTCAGCGCGGTACGCACCACTTCGCTGACGTCCTGTTGTGCGGACACCGCCGCCCCGCTGACCCCCAGGGCGACGCACATCGCCGCGCATCCCGACAGGACGCGTCGCGGCATGACTGTCGATACTCTCATCGTCTTCATTCAAAGCGGGACACACGGCATATCGCCGTCTGCCTGCCTCCTCCCCTTTGTTGTTAGCGAACCGCGCCGATGATCGCATAATCTTAGTCGTTACATAGAGAATCCTCTGTGATTCCGGCCACACCGGGCTCAACCGATGATCAGGTTGTTCCCCGCGAGCAGTGCATCAACGATCTCCTGGTCACTGCCGCCCAGTGCGGTGAGATCGACACTCTGCAGCAGAATGGTCTGATCCTCTGCCGCGGCGTCGTAACCACCGGCGAAGCCACCAGCGCTGCTGACATGCACCAGGGTTCCGCCCGGGCTCGACTCGAAATGCAGGTAATCGGTCAGGTTGCCGCTGTCTTCGCCGGACAACAGGCTACTGAGATCGAGTGCGTCACGTTCCGCGATACTGAAGTCGGTGATGGTGTCGCTGGCGGGATCCCCGGGTGTGCCCTCGTCGCCACTGTTCCATTTGAACAGGTCCGCCTCCGCCCCACCGCTGAGCAGGTCATCGCCCGGGCCGCCCACCAGGATATCGAGATAGTCGCCGCCCTCGAGTACATCGGTCCCCGCACCGCCGACCAATTCGGACCCTTCGACCACCAGGAACTGGCCGGGCGTGGATGGATCCTCGATGATCGTCTGGTTCGCATCCAGTGCCACGTCGAACGTCGGCTGGAACAGACCAAAGCGGCCCTGGCCCAGGAACTCGAACGCGCTGTCGGGCTCATCGGCCGCCTTGACCTCGATCTCGAGCACCGCCTCGAATGCCTGGTCCCAATACAGGATCTCGACCTCCTGCAGTCCGGGCTCGACGGCGACATCGTTGAACGTGTCGGTGGTTGGCGAGTGGTTGGTCGGATTGCCGAACACGGTGTCACCGATGCGTACCTGGAAGCCGTCGTCGGAACGTACACGGAAATCCAGGCTGGTCGCATCGATCATCATGAACCCGATGATGCGCACGATGGCGTCGGTCGAGTCGCGTGGATCGCGTGACAGGCTGGCGGCATCGTGCGCAAGAAAGCTCTGCAGCGTCCGCCCGGTGCCGAGGTGATTGTTCACCAGGCCATAATCGACGTAGGAGGTCCGGAAGGTCGCGTCTGCACGACCTTCGTCGATCGTCCCGACGACCGGGCCGCTGCGTCCGTCGATGATGGTCACGATGTCGCTCAGCGAATTGAGGTTGCCGACACTCTGATCGTCCGGATGCCGCAGATAGCTCGACAGCGGTTCACGGTCGTTGTAACCGTAGTACTCGCCGCGCATCCCGTACTCGGCCGGATCGATCACCTGCGCGACACTGTACCCTTCGATGTCGGTCGCCGTGATGTCGTTTCCGAGCACATCGGTCACGGTGACGCCGGCCTCGATTACATTGTCCGCGTCGGCCGCGAGTTCCGCACCGGGCACCGCGATACTGAAGGTACCGCCGCTGACGGGCCCTTGGTAGGTGCCGCCGTTGACGGTCAGCGTGACGATGTCACCGTCGGCGACGTCTCCACCGACGGTGCCGGTCACGAGGACATCGCCTATCTGCTCGTCGGGCGAGATCAGGTCATCCGGTGTGATATTCGGATCGATGGTGATGCTTGCGGTCACCAGATTGAGGATCGCGCTGTCGCTTCCCGGCGCCGAGGTGTTGCCGGCCGCATCGGTCAGGGTCGCGGTCACGTCGATGGTGTTGCCGTTGCCGGGATTCGCGAAACTCGCACTCACGCTGCCCGCGACGATATCCCCAGGGGTCAAAGTGATCTCGGTCACGGTGACCCCGTCACTGACCCGGATCACATCGCCGGCCACTGCGCCGAGCGGCAGCCCGACCTGGACGTCGATGTCGCCACTGAGTTCGGCGGCCGTGATGACGCCGTCGTTGTCCGCGTCCTCGACGATGGTGACGGTCGGCGCCGGAGGCGCCGTAGTGTCCACCGTCTGGAACGGCTCACTCGCCTGCGGTGCCGGGTTGCCGGCCGCGTCGCTGACATCGGCGAGCACCGTGTAGGGCGCACCGTCGGGCAGGCCCGACAGGTCGACGCCCGGGATGCTCCAGCTGCCATCGGCCTGGACGGTCGCGCTGCCGCTGAACACCGTCGCACCGGTGCCATCCTCGATCACGACACTCACCGTCTGGCCCGGCTCGACACCGGTCGTGCTGCCGCTGAGCGTGACGCTGTCGTCCTCGCTGTCGTCGACCTGGTTGTCGCCGGTCACCGGATCGATGTCGATCGTCGGACCCGTGGTGTCGAGGGTCTGGAAGTTTTCGGTTGCCTGCGGTGCCGGGTTGCCGGCCGCGTCGCTGACGTCGGCGAGCACCGTGTACGGGGCGCCGTCGGGCAGGCCCGACAGGTCGACGCCCGGGATGCTCCAGCTGCCATCGGCCTGGACGGTCGCGCTGCCGCTGAACACCGTCGCACCGGTGCCATCCTCGATCACGACACTCACCGTCTGGCCCGGCTCGACACCGGTCGTGCTGCCGCTGAGCGTGACGCTGTCGTCCTCGCTGTCGTCGACCTGGTTGTCGCCGGTCACCGGATCGATGTCGATCGTCGGACCCGTGGTGTCGAGGGTCTGGAAGTTTTCGGTTGCCTGCGGTGCCGGGTTGCCGGCCGCGTCGCTGACGTCGGCGAGCACCGTGTACGGGGCGCCGTCGGGCAGGCCCGACAGGTCGACGCCCGGGATGCTCCAGCTGCCATCGGCCTGGACGGTCGCGCTGCCGCTGAACACCGTCGCACCGGTGCCATCCTCGATCACGACACTCACCGTCTGGCCCGGCTCGACACCGGTCGTGCTGCCGCTGAGCGTGACGCTGTCGTCCTCGCTGTCGTCGACCTGGTTGTCGCCGGTCACCGGATCGATGTCGATCGTCGGACCCGTGGTGTCGAGGGTCTGGAAGTTTTCGGTTGCCTGCGGTGCCGGGTTGCCGGCCGCGTCGCTGACGTCGGCGAGCACCGTGTACGGGGCGCCGTCGGGCAGGCCCGACAGGTCGACGCCCGGGATGCTCCAGCTGCCATCGGCCTGGACGGTCGCGCTGCCGCTGAACACCGTCGCACCGGTGCCATCCTCGATCACCACGCTGACGGTCTGGCCCGGCTCGACACCGGTCGTGCTGCCGCTGAGCGTGACACTGTCGTCCTCGCTGTCGTCGACCTGGTTGTCGCCGGTCACCGGATCGATGTCGATCGTCGGACCCGTGGTGTCGAGGGTCTGGAAGTTTTCGGTTGCCTGCGGTGCCGGGTTGCCGGCCGCGTCGCTGACGTCAGCGAGCACCGTGTAGGGGGCGCCGTCGGGCAGGCCCGACAGGTCGACACCCGGGATGCTCCAGCTGCCATCGGCCTGGACGGTCGCGCTGCCGCTGAACACCGTCGCACCGGTGCCGTCCTCGATCACCACGCTGACGGTCTGGCCCGGCTCGACACCGGTCGTGCTGCCGCTGAGCGTGACACTGTCGTCCTCGCTGTCGTCGACCTGGTTGTCGCCGGTCACCGGATCGATGTCGATCGTCGGACCCGTGGTGTCGAGGGTCTGGAAGTTTTCGGTTGCCTGCGGTGCCGGGTTGCCGGCCGCGTCGCTGACGTCAGCGAGCACCGTGTAGGGCGCACCGTCGGGCAGGCCCGACAGGTCGACACCCGGGATGCTCCAGCTGCCATCGGCCTGGACGGTCGCGCTGCCGCTGAACACCGTCGCACCGGTGCCGTCCTCGATCACCACGCTCACCGTCTGGCCCGGCTCGACACCGGTCGTGCTGCCGCTGAGCGTGACACTGTCGTCTTCGCTGTCGTCGACCTGGTTGTCACCGGTCACCGGATCGATGTCGATCGTCGGACCCGTGGTGTCGAGGGTCTGGAAGGGCTCACTCGCCTGCGGCGCCGGGTTGCCGGCCGCGTCGCTGACGTCGGCGAGCACCGTGTAGGGGGCGCCGTCGGGCAGACCCGACAGGTCGACACCCGGGATGCTCCAGCTGCCATCGGCCTGGACGGTCGCGCTGCCGCTGAACACCGTCGCGCCGGTGCCGTCCTCGATCACCACGCTCACCGTCTGGCCCGGCTCGACACCGGTCGTGCTGCCGCTGAGCGTGACACTGTCGTCCTCGCTGTCGTCGACCTGGTTGTCGCCGGTCACCGGGTCGATGTCGATCGTCGGACCCGTGGTGTCCACTGTCTGGAACGGCTCACTCGCCTGCGGTGCCGGGTTGCCGGCCGCGTCGCTGACGTCAGCGAGCACCGTGTAGGGCGCACCGTCGGGCAGGCCCGACAGGTCGACACCCGGGATGCTCCAGCTGCCATCGGCCTGCACCGTCGCGCTGCCGCTGAACACCGTCGCACCGGTGCCGTCCTCGATCACGACGCTGACGGTCTGGCCCGGTTCGACACCGGTCGTGCTGCCGCTGAGCGTGACACTGTCGTCTTCGCTGTCGTCGACCTGGTTGTCGCCGGTCACCGGGTCGATGTCGATCGTCGGACCCGTGGTGTCCACTGTCTGGAACGGCTCACTCGCCTGCGGTGCCGGGTTGCCGGCCGCGTCGCTGACATCGGCGAGCACCGTGTAGGGCGCACCGTCGGGCAGGCCCGACAGGTCGACACCCGGGATGCTCCAGCTGCCATCGGCCTGGACGGTCGCGCCGCCGCTGAACACCGTCGCACCGGTGCCGTCCTCGATCACGACGCTGACGGTCTGGCCCGGCTCGACACCGGTCGTGCTGCCGCTGAGCGTGACACTGTCGTCTTCGCTGTCGTCGACCTGGTTGTCACCGGTCACCGGGTCGATGTCGATCGTCGGTTCACCGCCGCCACTTTCGACGAAATAGGTCTGACTATCGGTCGCGGTCGCCTCGCCCCCCGGATTGCCGGTGGTCGTGGTGACGCGGGCCTGAATGGTGTGATCGGCATCGGCGAGCAGCTGGGCGCCGGACACGCTGATGTTGAAGGTGCCGCCACTGACCGGCCCCTGGTAGACGCTGCCGTTCACGTTCAGGAACACGATGTCGCCGTCGGCGACGTCGCCACCCACGCGCCCGGTGATCGAGACGTCACCGCCCGCCTCGGCATCGGTCAACAGATTGTCGGCCGTCACCGGGTCGATGACGATGCTCGCGGTCGCCTGAGCGACCGGTGGCGTTGTATCGACACCGTAGCTCTGGCTGTCGCTCGCAGTCGCCTCACCATTCACGCTGCCGGTGGTCGTGGTCACGCGTGCCTGGATCGTGTGATCCGCATCGGCCACCAACTGGCCGCCAGGGACAGTGATGCTGAAAACGCCACCGTTCACCGGCCCGCTGTATTCGACGCCGTTGACCGTGACGATCACCGTGTCGCCGTCGGCGACATCGCCGCCGACGCTGCCGGTGATCGCGACCGGCCCACCGGATTCGGCGAAATTGACCAGGTTGTCCGCGGTCACCGGGTCCAGCGCGATGCTCGCCTCCGGTACATCGGTATCGACCCCGAAGGCCTGGTCGTCGACCGCGGTGGCCTCGCCATTGATGCTGCCGGTGCTGGTCGTGACGCTGGCCTCCACGGTCTGGTCCGGGTCGGCGGCCAATTCGCTGCCGGGCACGTCGACGCTGAAACGCCCATCGCTGACCACGCCGGTGTAGGCGCCACCATTCACGATCACCGTCACCGTGTCACCGTCGACGACATCGCCGCCGACGCTGCCGGTGAGCGTCACGACGGTGCCGGACTCCGCAGCGCTGATCACGTTGTCTGCGGTCACGGGATCGAGGCTGATGCTCGCGTCCGGAACGAAGGTGTCGCTGCTGTAGGCCTGATCGTCGACAGCAGTCGCCTCACCGGCCGGGCTGCCGGTACTGGTGGTAACGCTGGCCTCTATCGTCTGGTCGGGATCGGCGACCAGTTCGCCGCCCGGTACCGCAATGCTGAACTGACCGCCGCTGACCGGCCCGCTGTATTCGACGCCGTTGATGATGAGCGTGACGATGTCGCCGTCCGCCACATCGCCACCGACCGTGCCGGTGATCGCGACCAGGCCGCCGGACTCCGCGGCATTGACGATGTTGTCCGCAGTGACCGGGTCCAGCACGATGCTCGCGGTCGGCTGCTCAGCCGTCAGGCCGAAGTCGATCGGTTCACCGAACAGTGAGTCGACGGCCTGTCCCGGGGCCGTTGTCTCGTACCCGGCCTCGACCGCGCCTACCCGCCCGGTACGCTCCACCGTGACACCCTCGCCGAGTGACTCGCTGCCGGTCGTGGTCTCACCGGCTGCCGGCGGTTCGGTGACCGCGGTCGGATCCGCGCCTTCGGCGATCGCCCGCTGGATCTCGGCCGCCTCGACCACCGCGGCGGCACGCAGGACCTCGATATCACCGCCGTAAACCGACTCGTCGAGCAGCCCTTCGGCGTCGCGCCCGAGGTCGAATCGCGTACCGTCGTTCAAGGTGATCACCACGGTGCTCACACCGATCGTCTTGATCAGGTCATCGGCAAATACCGGGTCGCCCGCCGCGAGCGTACGCTCGCCGCCGGCACCGATGGCGACCACCTTGCCGGTGATCGATTTGACCTCCCCGATCACATTCGGGGACTGGGTTGTTGCATTTTGTTCGGCCATGGTGAGCTCCGACGTTGGACGGGGGTACGCTGCCCAGTGTCACCGACCCGGTCGAGCGGTGAAATTGAACCTTGGTACCAGAAAGGCGAACGAGAGGACTGAATCAGCCGGTGAGCTGGCGGTGGGCCGACCCGCGGCCGGACGAAACAGCGAGTGCCAGTTGCACCCGGTTGCGGATCCCGGTCTTGCGGAAAATGCTGTTCAGATGGGCCTTCACGGTACGTTCGGAGATACCGCTGTCGGCCGCGATGACCTTGTTGCTGAGCCCCGCCGCGACCTGCACGGCGATCGCGCGCTCACGTTCGGTGAGCAGTGCGAACAGCTCTTCCGCCGCCACGTCCACGCTGGGAGGGGGACGACGCAGTGCCGCCTGCAGCAGATGATCGGTCACCTCGCGACCCGCCCAGATCTCGTCGTTGTCGACACTGGTCAGCAGCGTGCCGACCACGGCATCGGCTGCGAGCCGGTTGCAGTAACCGCGCGCCCCGCTGCGTAGCAGTTGCAGCCCTTCACCGGCGTCCGGCCGGGCGGTCATCGCGACGCACGCGAGCGCTGGCGATGCCGCCATGAGGTCGAGCAGGGCCTGATGCGGCGCGCCGCCGCGAGGACCGAGATCGAACAGACAGACACCGGCCTCTGCCGGCGCGTGCCGCACCACCCGATGTCCGGCGGTGCGCGCCACTGTGTCCCAGCGCTCGAGCAGATGCGGGTCGCTGCCGATCAGCAATACCGTCGACATGCCTAGGGCTCCCGCAGCGCGTTCTCGCGCGCACGCAACACGGGTTTCAACAAATACGACAGCACGCTTTTCTCTCCGACCAGGATGTCGACCTCGGCCGTCATGCCCGGCATGATCGAATAACTCTTGCCGTCCTTGAGCAGTGACGGTTCCCGGGTGCGCACCCGCACCAGGTAGTACGCGGTGCCGTCTTCTTCCAGAAAGGTATCGGCACTGATGTGTTCGACCTGAGCATCCAGGCCGCCGTAGATCGCGAAGTCGTACGCCGTCAACTTGACCTTCGCCGGCAGTCCCGGGCGCAGGAACGCAATGTCGCGCGGCTTGACTTTGGCCTCGACCAGCAGGTTGTCGCCAACCGGGACGATCTCGACAAGATCCATGCCGGGCTGAACGACCCCGCCAAGGGTCCGTACCATCAGCGATTTCACGACACCGCGAATCGGCGAACGAACCTGGGTGCGGCGCACCCGGTCCTCCAGCGCGACGTTGCCGGCGTTCAGCGCGGCGAGTTCGCCCGACACCTCGTTGAGCTCGGCACGTGCGTCTTTGCGAAACGCGACATCCAGTTCGCCGCGGCGCTGCTCGGCCTCGGACAGCTCGGCGTCGGCACGCGGAATGCCGAGACGGACCTCGTCGAGCTCGCCGCGCAGGTCGCTGACCTGGCGCTGCAGTCGCAACACCTCGACCTCGGATACCGCACCCTGTTCGCGCAACGGACGGGTCACACGCAGTTCCTTGTCCGCCAGTTCCAGGCTGCGCGCGAGCCGCGCGCTGCGCGCCTTGAGTTCGGCCACCGCCTGGGTCTTCTGCACGACCTGCTGATCGAGGATACGGCGGTTGGCCTCGAGGTTGGCGTACCGCTCGGCGAACAGCTTGCGTTCCTGGTCTTCGACCTCCGGCAGGGCTTCGCGGATCTCGTCGGCCAGCGCAGGCATCGCAGCTTGTCCTTCGGCCTCGGCCCGCAGGCGCGCCTGCTTGGCCTGCAGGCTTAACAGGCGCGCGCGGCTCTCCTGCAACGAGGAATCGAAGCGGGTGTCGTCGATCACGAGCAACACCTGGCCGGGCCTGACCAGGTCGCCCTCGGACACATCGATCTGTTTGACGATGCCCCCTTCGAGGTTCTGGACCACCTGGACCTGCGAAGACGGGATCACCTTGCCGTCGCCGCGCACGACCTCGTCTAGGACCGCGAAATAGGCCCAGACGACGAATGCCAGGAGGCACAGCAGCAGCACCCAGACCAGCCACTGCTCACCGCGCACCGAGCGTGCGCGGATCGCCGCGGCCGCATCGACGACGAAACCCTCGGCGGCGGGACCTCGCCCGATGCTGTGTGATTCATTCACTGTCATGCCTTCACCGCGTCTGCTTGATGCGTCCGGCGCGCAGGGCCTCCAGCACCTGTTCCTTGGGTCCATCGGCGACCACGCTGCCGCCGTCGATCACGATGACGCGGTCGACCAGCTCGAGCAGCGCCGCGCGGTGCGTTATCAACACCAGCGTCTTGCCACCGACCACACCGCCGAGTTCGCGCTTGATCAGCTCTTCGCTGCTGTTGTCCATCGAGCCGGTTGGCTCGTCGAGCAGCAGCACCGGTGCATCCTGAATCAACGCACGTGCCAGCGCGACCGCCTGGCGCTGCCCGCCGGACAGCTGGCCGCCGTGCTCGCCGACCGGCATGTCGAAACCCAGCGGGTGACGATTGACGAAATCCGCGACCCCGGTCATCTGCGCGGCGCGCACGATGCGCTCGTCGTCGGCATGGGCCACTCCCATCGTCAGGTTGTCGCGGATGCTGCCGAAGAGCAGCTGGCTGTCCTGCGAGACATAGGCGATGTTGTGACGGAGGTCGCCGGGGTCCAACTGGCGCATGTCGACGCCATCGATCCTCACCGCCCCCTCCTGCGCCTGGTACAGGCCGGCGATCAGGCGATTGATCGTGGTCTTGCCCGAACCGATCCGACCGATCACGGCGACGCGCTCGCCAGCGGCGATGCGCAGGCTGACGTCGCTGAGCGCGGGCTGTTCGGCGCCAGGGTAACGAAAGGTCACGCGGTCGAACTCGACGCTTCCGCCGACCACCGGCCGGGTCACGAACACCTTGCCGGGCGGGCGCTCGACCGGCAGTTGCATGATCTTGTCGAGCACCTCGAGCGCAGTGCTCGCATGGAAGAAGCGGGTCAGTAACGCGGCGATCTGCGCCAACGGCATGACCGCGCGACCGCTGAGGATCACCGCGGCGATCAGGCCCCCGAGCGACAACGCACCGTCGGCGATCAGGTACACGCCGAATACCACGACCGCGACCGACACCAGCTGTTGCAGATAGGTCGCCAGATTGGTCGCCGACACCGCCCATTGGCGTGCCTCCACCCCCCAGCGCGCCGCCTCGGCGACGGTACTCTCCAGCTGCCGTTGCAGGCGCCCCTCGACGCCCAACGCCTTGACCGTTTCGGCCTCGACCAACGCCTCGACCAGGGTCGCGTTCTTCTGCGCCGCGGCGCGCATGCCCTGTTCCGCGGCACGCCGCAGGCGCGGCTGGACGAACAGGCCGTACAACACGAGCAGCGGAATGGCCGCCAGCGGCACCCACACCAGTGGACCGGCCACCCACCATACGACCAGCAGGAAAAGCAGTGAGAACGGCACATCGACGAATGCCGCCAGGGTGAGCGAGGTGAAAAAATCGCGAATGCCGTCGAACTCGCGAAGATTGTTCGCAAATGCGCCCGCGGAGGCCGGACGCGCGTCCAGCCGCAGGCCCAGCACGCGTTCAAACAGTCGCGACGAGATCTCGATGTCGGCCTTGCTGCCGGCGACATCGATAAAGCGGCCGCGCAGGCTGCGCAGGATGAAATCAAAGGTGTACACCACGCCGACCCCGATCGCGAGCACCCAGAGCGTCTCGAGCGCCGCGTTCGGCACCACGCGGTCGTACACGTTCATCACGAACAGTGGGCTGGCCAGCGCGAACACGTTGATCAGGGCACTCGCCAGGATGACATCGCGGTAGATCCGCCACGAGAGGCGCACGGCCCCCCAGAACCAGTGTCCGGCATGTTCCCGTCCGCCGGCCGGGGTGCGCGCATCGTAGCGATGCTGCGGACTGGCAAGGATCGCATAACCGGTGTACGCAGCAGCGAGTTCCTCCGCCGACTGATGCACCTCGGCGTCCGGGTTGTCCGGCAGCAGCAGGCGCGCCGGGCCGTCGCCAGGCAGCTCCAGCAATACGCAGGCACGGTCGCCGTGCAACAGCAGCACCGCCGGCAGCACCAGCGCATCGAGGTCGCCCAGGCTGCGCCTTACCAGGCGTGCTCGCAGACCGATACGGCGTGCCGCGCGGTCGAACTGCGACGGCAGCAGACGCCCGTCCTGCAATGGCAGCCCGGCGGTGACCGCATACTCGGAGGCGGGGAGTCCGTGCCGACGGGCGAGCAACAGCAGACAGCCGACCAGGGGATCGGGTCGGTCTGTGGCATCATCCAGCTCGAGCCTGTGCGCGGTCTCGCTCAACGACGGTTCTCCCATGTGTACACGATCGGTTTTTTTTCGTCACAACATAAAGTTATCGACCCTGGAGCCGTAATCCTGAACGAACCCTGGCCCGTCCGCACCCCATGAGCATGCAAAAGGTCTACGTTGCCCGCGACCCGGATGGAAACATCGTCGGCCTGTCTGCCAGCGCCGGCCCCGACAGCGTCGGCACACCGATCGACGACCCGGAGGTGCAGACATTCCTGCGCAGCCTGGATACCGATCTGGTCAGGGTGCTCGAGGACGTGGTCGACCTGCTGGTCGCGCGCGGCGTCTTCCGGTTCACCGACCTGCCGCCGTCGGCCCAGGAAAAACTGATGTTTCGCAAGAACCTGCGATCACAGTGGCAGGCCGTTCCCGACCCGCTGGGCGGCGACGACGGACTGATCTGACGCCACCGCGAAGGCAGACCGGGGACGCTACTCGGGCATGTTCGGCGGGTCGAGATCCGGCGGACGTGATTCGGCCGCACACGCCTCGCGCTCCACCCATGCCCGCAGCATCGCCACGTGTGTGTCCTCTTCCGCGGCCATCTCCGCGGCCGCCTGCCTGACCGCCGGATCACTCGATCGCTCGGCAACCTGCGCGTAGAAGTCACGGCCGCGAATCTCATTGTGCAACGCGAGTTCGAGCGCCTGGCACTTGGTCATCAGGTAATGAGCATCTTCCATGCAGGGCGCCTCCGGCGCCTCGGGGCAGGACCATTTGAAGTCCCACGGCGAGATGTATGGCAGTTCGAGCCCGGCCGCACGTTCCTGGACCTCGGCGCCGTGCGCGTCGCCGTAACCGGCGAGCTGCTCGAACAACTCGGCGACCTCCAGGTTGTTGTGCACCTGCATGTTTTCGGCCAGTTCACGGTAACGCTCTGCGGACTCGACCTCCAGTTCGAGCGCGTGGGCGAGAAACTCGGCCAGGGATTCGATGCTCTGCGACAACAGGTCTGTCATACAACGAACTCCTCTTCCAGGGTCGCCATGTCGACGTCCGCCTCGTTGCGCGGCTGCCAGACGGGCAACCGTTGCGCGTAGATCAAGCCAACGGACATGCCGTCGTCGCCATGGATGCGGCGTGCGGCTTCGGTGGGCTCGTCGGTCAAGTCATCGGCGAACGGGTGCACCTGCTCTTTCCAGTGTCGCTGCTCCGGGCGGAACGTCTGGCACGGGCTCAAGACATGCAGCAGCGCAAACCCCGGGTGTTGGATGGCCTCCACCAGCAGGCGCGTCAGCTCGGTCGGGTCGCCGGAAAAACCGCGCGCTATCCAGGTCGCGCCGGCGGCCAGGGCCATCGCCGCGGGCTGGAAACGACGCATACCGGTGCCGTGTGGCGTCATCTTGCTATGCACCCAGTCCGGCGCGGTGGTCGGCGAGGCCTGGCCCTTGGTCATCCCGTAGACCTCGTTGTCCATGACGATGTAGGTCATGTCCATATTACGCCGACAGGCGTGCAGGAAGTGGTTGCCGCCGATCGAGAAACCGTCACCGTCACCGCCGGCGACCAATACCGTGAGATCGGGACGGGCCGCCTTGAGTCCGGCGGCGACCGCGAGCGCTCGACCGTGCACACCATGGAACCCGTAGCTGTCGATATAGGCGGGCAGACGCGACGAGCAGCCGATGCCGGAGATCAGGGCCACTTGTTCCTTGGCCAGGCCGAGATGCGCCAGTGCCTTGGTCACCGCGGACAACACGGCGAAGTGCCCGCAGCCAGGGCACCAAATCGGCTTGATCTCGGACTTGTAGTCCTTCGCCTTCAGCGCAAGTGGCGGTGTGCTCGTCGTCATCTCAGGCCTCCTCGGTCAACGCCGCGACGATATCGCCGGGACGTGGCGGCAGCGGTCCGGGCCGGGCCATGGATAGGGCCCCCGGCGGCAGGACGTCCAGCGACTTCAGGTAGTGAAACAGCTGAGCGCCGTGGTTTTGTTCGATCACCCAGACCCGCGTGCAGCCGGACAGCGCCGCACGCAAGCTGTCGCACGGCAGCGGCATCAACAGGCGCAAGGCGATCATGCGCACCCGGTGGCCGTCCCGTTCGAGTCGTTGCGCCGCTTCGCGCACCGCACCGCTGCTCGATCCCCAGGTGAGCAGCGCGGTCTCACCGTCACCGCTCAGATCGGCCCAGCGGTCGCCAAACGCGTATGCGGCAATCTTGCGCCGGCGTTTTTCGAGCTGCGCGGCATGATCCGCAGCCCGGCTCGAAGGGGTCCCGTGCGGATTGTGTTCGAGCCCGTCGGCCGTATACATGCCCTGAGGCATCCCCGGCAGGCTCATTGGCGAAACAGCGTCGTCGGTGAGCGCGTAACGATGATAGGCGCCTTCCGGGGCCGCAAGGACGCGCCCGGCCGGCGCCTGCGGCTGGTCTGCCGGGCGTGGCGAGATGGTGCGCGACTGACCCAGCGACTGATCGGACAACACCACCGCGACCGTCTGCAGATGCTCGGCGAGCTGTACCGCCCACTGCGTCGTGGAGACGCAGTCCGCGATATCCAAAGGCGCCAGCACCAGGTGCGGGGCATCGCCGTGCAGGCCGTACAGGGCGATGTTCAGGTCCGACTGCTCGGACTTGGTCGGGATACCCGTCGAGGGACCGCCACGCATGACATCGATCACCGTGACCGGCGTCTCGCTCGCGACCGCGAGTCCGAGACCCTCGGTCATCAGGCTGAGCCCGGGACCTGAAGTGGCGGTGAGAGCCGGCACGCCGCCGAACGATGCGCCGATGATCATGTTGATCGATGCCAGTTCGTCCTCGGCCTGCAGCAGCGATCCGCCGACACGTTCCAGGTGCGGCGCCAGCCATTCCAGGATCTCGCTCGCCGGGGTGATTGGATAGGCGGCGACAAAACGCACACCGCCCCGCAGCGCGCCCAGGCCACAGGCCTCGTTGCCGCTGATGTTCCAGCGGGCGACCGGTTGCTGCGAGGGCGTGACCGCGCATGCCAGGCAGGCCCCGCCTTGTGCGTACCCGAGCGCCAGGCACTGCAGGGAGGCCTCCCGAACCGCGTCGCCTTTGCCGGCGAGCACGGCGCTGATCCCGGCCTCCAGGGCCTCCCGAGGAAATCCGCCGGCGACCGCCAGTGCGCCCAATGCGACCATGTTGGGGCGCCCACCCGGGACCGACGACGCGAGCGCCTTGAACGGTACCTCGCGAACCCGCGCCGCACTCGCGGCCAGTTCAGCGGGCACCGGTCCGGCGGCCGGGTCGGCCAGGATCACGCTGGCCCGATCGAGCGGGATCTCGTCGACGAAGCGGTTCACATTCAGCCAGTCGAGCCCCACCAGGAAATCGAAACGGTCGTCCATGCATTGCAGTGGCGCCGCCCCCAGTCGCAGCATCACCGCCGATTCGCCACCCCGTATCTGTGGCCCGGCCGAGCGCGACAGCATGCCGAAGTAACCCGCCCTCGCCGCGGCCTCGAGCAGGATCAGCCCCGTGGTCACCGCACCACTGCCACCCGAACCGGTGACCGAGAGCGAGATGCTGTCGTTGGCGACGGCAGTAGGGACTTCAGGCATGGAGCATTCCTGCAAAAAAGTGTTCGTGGTGTCGGATAAAGGTAGTCAAACGATCGCGCAATGCACCGCTCGCGGCAGTCTGCCGCCGCTGGTGCCCGGTCTGACACCTGGCGAGACGTCGTCGCCTGGCTTCGCGTGCGCGGGCGGCCCGGCCGGTGCCGGAACCGGGATTGATATGCGTCAAGCAATCCGGCGCAGGCGGTTGCCGCCCCCTCTCGGCGGCCGCAATCTGTGCCGGGAAAGGTCAGTCCCGGGTCCCAGCATGCGCCACAGACAGGTGACCATCGACGGCAACGAGGCCGCAGCACGCATCGCACATCTCTGCAACGAGGTGATCGCGATCTATCCGATCACGCCGGCGTCACCGATGGGCGAATGGGCCGACGAATGGTCGTCGACCGGGGTGCGCAACCTGTGGGACACGGTACCGCAGGTGATCGAGATGCAGAGCGAGGCCGGCGCCGCCGGCGCGATCCACGGCGCGCTCCAGGCAGGCGCACTGGCGACCAGCTTCACCGCATCGCAGGGTCTGCTACTGATGATCCCCAACATGTACAAGATCGCGGGCGAGCTGACGCCGACCGTGCTGCACGTCGCGGCGCGCTCCCTGGCGGTTCAGGCACTGTCGATCTTCGGTGACCACAGCGACGTCATGGCATGCCGCTCGACCGGGTACGCGATGCTGTGTTCCGCGAGCGTTCAGGAGGTGCAGGACTTCGCGTTGATCGCGCAGGCCGCGACCCTGTCCGCGCGGATCCCGTTTCTGCACTTCTTCGACGGCTTTCGCACCTCTCACGAGATCGACAAGATCAGCGAGATCGGGCACGAGACCGCGCGCGCGCTGATCGACGAAGACCTCGTGATCGCGCATCGCCGACGCGCGCTGTCGCCCGACCGGCCGGTACTCCGCGGCACCTCGCAGAATCCGGACGTGTATTTTCAGGGTCGCGAGTCCGTGAACCGCTACTACGAGGAACTGCCGGAGATCCTCGACACCGTGATGCACCGTTTCGGCGATCTGACTGGCCGTCGTTATCGATTGTTCGAATACAGCGGTGTCGCCGACGCCGAGCGCGTGCTGATCCTGATGGGCTCCGGAACCGGCGCCGCCGAGGAAGCCGTCGAGACGTTGTGCGCGCGCGGCGAGAAGGTCGGCCTGATAAAGGTGCGCCTGTACCGCCCGTTCGCCCCGGCCTACCTGCTCGACGCGCTGCCTTTGAGCACCCGGGCGGTCGCGGTGCTCGACCGTACCAAGGAACCCGGCGCCGATGGCGAACCCCTGTACAAGGATGTGCTCGGGGCTTTGGCACAGGCACACGCGGACGGTGAGCGCGCTGCGATGCCGCGGGTGGTCGGCGGCCGATTCGGCCTGTCCTCGAAGGAGTTCACGCCAGGGATGGTCGCCGGGGTGTTCGCCGAGTTGGAGGGCGCGCGGCCCAAGAACCACTTCACGATCGGCATCCACGACGACGTCAGTCACACCAGCCTGAGCTGGGACCCCGCCTTCACACCGGACGCCGCACAGGACATCACGCGCTGCGTGTTCTATGGCCTGGGGTCGGATGGCACCGTGTCGGCCAACAAGCACTCGATCAAGATCATCGGCGAAAACACCGAGCTCCAGGTGCAGGGGTATTTCCAATACGATTCCAAGAAGGCCGGTGCAGTCACGGTGTCGCATCTGCGCTTTGGCGACCGGCCGATCCGTTCGACCTACCTGATCGGCGACGGCGAGGCGCAGTTCGTCGCCTGCCACCAGCCGAATTTTCTGACCCGCTACGACATGCTCGCCAGGGCCGCCCCCGGCGCAACCTTCCTGCTCAACAGCCCGTTGTCGCCGACGCGGGTCTGGGAAAGCCTGCCGCGCAGCGTGCAGCGGCAGCTGATCGACAAAGGGCTCAGCCTACACGTGGTCGATGCCTATGGAATTGCCCGCGAGGCCCGGATGGGCCGGCGCATCAATACCATCATGCAGGCCTGTTTCTTCGCGCTCACCGAGGTACTGGATACCGGGCTGGCCCTCGAGCAGATGAAACAGATGGTCGCCAAGACCTACGGCCGCAAGGGCCGGCGCCTGATCGAACGCAACTACGCGGCGATCGACGCGGCCCTCGCCGGGTTGCACGCGGTGCCGATCCCCGACACCGTCAGCGGTGGTATCGAGATGCCGCCGGTGGTCGCCGCGAATGCGCCGGCGTTCGTGCAGCGGGTGACGGCACCCTTGATCGCCGGGCGTGGCGACAGCCTGCCGGTGAGCGCCATGAGTGCCGACGGGACCTGGCCCCTCGGGACCGCCGCCTACGAGAAGCGTCAACTCGCGTTGGAGATCCCGCATTGGGAAATGGCGCTGTGCACCCATTGCGGCAAGTGTCCCCTGGTCTGTCCGCACGCGGCGATCCGCTCGAAGGTGTTCGATGTGGGCCTCGTCGAGAACGCCCCGGAAGGCTTCCTGCATATGCCGGTCAAGGGGGCCAAGGACTTCCCCCCGGGAACGCATATCAGCTATCAGGTGGCACCCGACGACTGCACGGGCTGTGGCCTGTGTGTCGAGGTCTGCCCAATCCGCGACAAGCAGGATCCCAAACGCAAGGCATTGAACATGGCGCCAGTCGAACAGCGGCGCAGCATAGAGCAGGCCAACTGGGCGTTCTTCCGTAGCCTGCCGGAGTTCGACCGCACCCGCCTGAAAGCGACCACGCTCAAAGGCGCGATGATCATGCAACCGCTGTTCGAATTCTCCGGCGCCTGTGTCGGCTGCGGCGAGACACCGTACATCAAGCTCGCCACGCAACTGTTCGGGGACCGCATGCTGGTCGCCAACGCGACCGGTTGTTCCTCGATCTACGGCGGCAACCTGCCAACCACGCCCTACACGACCAACCCCGACGGCCGGGGACCGGCGTGGAACAACTCGCTGTTCGAGGACAATGCCGAGTTCGGCCTGGGCATGCGGATCGCGGTGGACAAGCAGACCGAACATGCCGGCGAACTGCTGCGCGCACTGGCCGACGCGATCGGCGAGGAGTTGGTCGACGCGATCCTGGGAGCGGATCAACATGACGAAGCCGGTGTGTTCGAACAACGCACACGGGTCGAGTCGCTGAAACACAGGCTCGCTGCGCTCGACCAGCCGGCGGCGCGGACACTGGAAGGCATCGTCGATTACCTGGTCAAGAAGAGCGTGTGGCTGATCGGCGGCGATGGCTGGGCCTACGACATCGGCTACGGTGGTGTCGACCACGTGCTCGCCTCGGGTCGCAACGTCAACATCCTGGTACTCGACACCGAGGTCTATTCGAATACCGGCGGTCAGACCTCGAAGGCCACGCCGCTCGGCGCCGTCGCGAAGTTTTCCGCCGGCGGCAAGCCGATTGCCAAGAAGGACCTGGCGATGATGGCAATGGCCTACGGCAATGTGTACGTCGCGCAGGTCGCCTACGGCGCGAAAGACGTACAGGTGCTGCGCACCTTCCTCGAGGCCGAGAGCTACGACGGGCCGTCCCTGATCGTCGCGTATTCGCCGTGCATCGCGCATGGCATCGATCTGGCCAACAACCTGCACCAGCAGGATCTCGCGGTGAACGCCGGGCATTGGGGCCTGTTCCGCTACGACCCGCGGCGGGCCGCCGCGGGCGAGAATCCGCTGCATCTGGATTCGCGTGAACCGAATGTGCCGTATCGCGACTTTGCGATGAGCGAGACCCGCTTTGCGGTACTCGATCGCACCCACCCGGAAGCCGCGCACCGCTTCCTGCAGGCCGCCGAGAAACAGACAAAGGCCCGATTCCACCTGTACGACCAGCTCGCCCGACTTGCCGTCGGCGAACAACCGCACGGCTCGGCCAGCCGCTCAAGCGAGGGAGGAACGACTCATGAACCTGAGCACTGAATGGCTCGGCCTGCAACTCGGCAGCCCGCTGGTACCCTCGGCGTCACCGCTGTCGCGCAGCCTGGATGCAGCGAAGCAACTCGAGGACGCCGGGGCCGGCGCGATCGTGATGTATTCGCTGTTCGAGGAGGCGGTGCAGAACGAGGAAGAGGGGATGACGCGGTTTCTTCACGAGCAGGATACCGGGCACGCCGAGGCGTCGAGCTACCTGCCGAGTCACCACGACTTTCCCAGCGAACTGGACCGCTACCTCGAGCAGGTCGCGTCGCTCAAGGCCAGTCTCGAGATCCCGGTGGTCGCAAGCCTGAACGGCGTGACCGCGTCGGGCTGGATGACCCACGCCAAGGAGATTGCCGAGGCCGGAGCGGATGCACTGGAGCTGAATGCCTATTACGTCGCCGGCGACGTCTGGGAAGAGGGGCATTATGTCGAACAGCGCTACATCACGCTGCTCAACGAACTGCGCGAGCAGGTCGGGATTCCGATCAATATGAAGCTGTCACCGTTCTTCAGTTCGATCGGCAATCTGGTGAAGAAGCTGGAGGGTGCCGGCGTCAGGGGGGTGTCGCTGTTCAATCGGTTCTATCAGCCGGACATCGACGTCGAGGGCATGCGCCTGACCCATACCCTGACCCCGACCAACTCGACCGATGCACTACTGGCGATGCGCTGGGTCGCGATGCTGCACGGGCGAGTGGGATGTTCTCTTGCCGCGACGGGCGGGGTGCACACCGGTGATGACGCGATCAAGCTGCTCCTCGCCGGTAGCGATGTCGTGCACCTGTGCCAGACCCTGTTGCTCCAGGGGCCGCAACAGCTGCAACGCATCGGCAACCGCATCGCCGGTTGGATGGAACAACAGGGGTTCGAGCAGCTCAGCGACTTCCGCGGGCGCCTCAGCCAATCGAGCGTGCTCGATCCGTCGGAGTACGAGCGACTCAACTACATCCGCGTGCTCGGCAGCTACACGGCGCCGGACGGCGTCTGGCGCTGAGCGGCTGCCTGCTTCGATTCAGGATAGTGGGCTCTTGCGCAGGCCGATCGCGGTCCCGACCTTCTCCATGCCCAGCACGGTCATCCAGAGCAGCTGGACGCCGACCATCACCGCGAGCAGCAGCCCGAGCATGATCACCGGCGCGGTCAGCATCGCGGCCATCCAGTGCAGCTTGAACAACATCCCGCTGGCGACGGTGGTTAGCACGAAAAGTACCAGGACCTCGATCCAGGACTGTCCCCACGGTGATTCAGCAAGCGTCTTGGGTTGATACATGGCAGTGTCTCCTCGTGCACATCCCTCGTACTGGATTTAACGCCCGATTCGACGCCCCCTTGTGGAACTGCTTCGCAGTTTTGCGACGCGCGGGCACGCTTTTGGCAACACATTGCGGCGTATGCCACAGCAGCTTAGGACATTGCTTCCAGCACCCTTTTTGCGGCCTAATGAATTCCCGCCCCCAAGCAATACTCGAACCTCGATGACACGTCTGGCGTTTCCCCACTGGCTGGCAATCGCGTTCCTGCTGTTCTTCGCCGCGCTGGCGGTCGCGCCGGTGTCGCGCACCGTGTGGATCGCCGAGGTGATACCGGTTGCGCTGGTCTTCATCGGGCTGGCACTGAGTTATCCACGTTTCCGCTTCAGCAACACCGCCTACGCGCTGATGGCGTTCTGGCTGTTCTGGCACACCATCGGCGGCCACTACACGTTCGCGAATGTCCCGTTCGACTGGTTCAACGGCCTGATCGGTTCGGAGCGCAACCAGTTCGACCGCATCGGGCATTTCTCGGTCGGTTTCTACGCCTACGCCTGCGCGGAATGGATGCTGCGACGCGGTCATTGTCGGTACGTTCCGGCCAACGCATTCGCGCTGTTGCTGGTGATGGGCATCGCCGCCGGCTACGAGATCATCGAATGGTGGTATGCGGTGCTCGAGGGCGGCGATGCCGGTATCGAGTTCCTCGGCTCGCAAGGGGACATCTGGGATGCCCAGAAGGACATGCTCGCCGACACCCTGGGTGCAATGTGCGTGTTGATCCTGTTCGCCTTCGTGCGCCCGGATCGTGACCCCGAACTGTCGGCGGTCGACCTGCTCGGCAACGCCCGGCGCATGCGCACCTGATCAGCCGGTATCGCGGTGGCGCACCCACAGGGTGCGCAGCCCTTCCAGCAGCAGGCCGACCAGCAGACCCAGCGCGACGTTCAGCAGCACGCAGCTCACGCCGGTCAGCACGATCACCAGCAGTTGGTCCGGCGCCGAGTGGCGAAGCCGCCGGCTGAGCGCCAGGTCGATCCCGGCCGGGATCAGCAGCGCACCGATCGCCGCGAGCGGCAGCACCGTGAACAGCGTGAGCGCCTGTGGACCGAGCAGCAGGCCCAGCGCCAGGCAGCAGGTACCGAATATCGCCGGGGCCAGGCCGGTGCGCGCACCGAAGCGATGCTGGACCACCAGGCCGCCGGCACCATGACACATCGGAAAGGCGCCGAACGGCGCCAACACCAGGTTGAGCAGCCCCTGGCTGAGCGCCAGGCGATCCGGCGTGATGCGCTCGCGGTCGTCCGGGAAGCGTTCGGCGGCGATCGCCGCGGTGATCACCGTGGCGTTGGTCAGGGTCAGCGCCATCTGTGGAAACAAGACGTCACCCGCCGAACCCCAGAACGCCGACAGCTCGGGCCACTGCCAGTGCGGCCACCACAACCCCAGCGAGAAGGCCGGCAACTGCGCATCCGGGCGCGTCGCCCCCCAGAACGCCGCCACGACCACCACCGCCAGCGCGGCGAGCGGCTTGAAAGGCGTGCGCTGCAACATCAGCAGCACGACCAGCGCGCCCGCGCCGAGCCATGGCTGCAGCATACCGAGCCGGATACCACCCCAGATCAAATACAGGCCGACACCGAGCTGGATGCCGTGCATCACGCTGTGCGGGATCCGCCGCCCCAGGGCGCCGACCGCCCCGGCCGCGGCGAGCAGCGGCAGTACCATGCCCAGCAGCAAGCCGGTCGCCGCGGTGCCGGCGGCACCCAGGCCGCCTGCGATCACGACCGCGGCGACCGCCTTCATCGGCTGCACCGGCACCGGCCGCCGGTAGATGAACGCAGTGGCCAGCGCGAACAGGCCGAATCCCACCAGCACCCCGGTCGGGTCGAGCCGCTGCGCCGCGAACACCCCGATCATCAACGGCAGAAAGGTTCCCAGGTCGGCGAACGCGCCGGACAGGTCGCCCAACCGGTCGCGCCATCCGGCGGGCGATGGCGGCCGGTCCGAATCGGTCAACCCCGGCAATTCGGCACCCCCCGGATGGTTGTCGGACAACGAAAAATAGCGCACCCTTTCCAGATTCTTTGCATATTTTCCGGCGGGGCGTAATAGGTGCAGGATTTCGGCGAGGCATTCGCGCTGGCGTTCGGGCTGGTCTTCGCGGCAGATCCCGACCTGCTGGAGATCATCGGCCTGTCGCTTCGGGTCAGCCTGTCGGCAGTCGTCGCCGCATGCCTGATCGGCCTGCCGCTGGGTACCGCGGTCGCCATTGGCCGCTTCCGCGGGCGCACCGCCAGCATCATCCTGCTCAACGCCTTCATGGGCCTGCCTCCTGTCGTGGTCGGGCTGTTGATCTACCTGCTGCTGTCCAACGCCGGCCCGCTCGGCTGGCTGCAACTGCTGTATACCCCGACCGCGATGATCATCGCCCAGGCGGTACTGATCACGCCAATCGTCGCCGCGCTGTCACGCGAGATCGTCGAACAGCTGCACAACGAGTACGCCGAACAGTTCCGCTCGCTCAGCGTGCCGCGCAGCACCGCGGCCGCAGCGCTGCTGTGGGACGCCCGGTACAGCCTGCTGACCGTCGCCCTGGCCGGGTTCGGCCGGGCCGTCGCCGAGGTCGGCGCGGTGATCATCGTCGGCGGCAACATCGACCACCTGACCCGGGTCATGACCACCGCGATCGCGCTGGAGACCTCGAAGGGCGATCTCGCGCTCGCGCTGGCGCTGGGCATCGTGCTGATCAGCATAGCGCTGTCGGTGAACGCCGCGGTGATGAGCCTGCGCCTGACCGCGACGAGGTATGCCTATGCCTGACGCGGTCTCACTCGCCGAACATCGGCCGCGGGCGCCGGACGTCGCCGGCCGGGAGCCCCTGGGAGAGGCACGCGGCCTGGTGTACCGGGCTGGCGACAAGGTGCTGATCCGGGGAATCGATCTGCGCATCCCCGACGCGACACGAACCATCGTGATGGGACCGAACGGTGCCGGCAAGAGCCTGTTGCTGCGCCTGCTGCACGGCCTGATCACGCCGACCGCGGGTACCGTGCTGTGGGACGGTCGACCGCTCGACGACGCCCAGCGCCGCCACCAGGCAATGGTGTTCCAGCGCCCGGTGCTGTTGCGCCGTTCAGTCGCGGCGAACATCCGCTTTGCACTCAGGCTGAGGGGCCCTGCACCACCTTCGAAGATCGAGAAGATCCTCGACGAGGTCGGTCTGGCCGGACGCGCCGACCAGGCGGCACGGCTGTTGTCCGGCGGAGAGCAGCAGCGCCTCGCGCTGGCGCGTGCCCTCGCGACCGAGCCGCGGGTGCTGTTTCTCGACGAGCCGACCGCGAGCCTGGACCCGGCCGCGACCGCGGCGATCGAGGCCATCGTCCAGCGCGCCCACGAGCGCGGCACCAAGATCATCTTCGTCACGCACGATCTCGGCCAGGCCCGCCGCCTGGCCGACGACGTCGTGTTCCTGAACGGCGGCGCGCTCGCCGAGCACTCGCCGGCCGAGGTGTTTTTCGAAGCACCCACCTCGGCGGCCGCCCGCGACTACCTCGCGGGTCGGCTGGTATTTCAATAACCATCCACAGAAGTAGAGAGGAGACCTCGCCGATGTTCCTGAAATTCCTTGCCCGTGTCGCACCGATCGCGCTGATCGGCGGGGCGCTGCTATCCACCCCGGCGCTGGCCGCAGACAAGTCGATCCTGCTGCAGTCCACGACCTCGACCGCAAACTCCGGCCTGTATGACTACATCCTGCCGATGTTCACCGACAAGACCGGGATCAAGGTCAACGTGGTCGCGGTCGGTACCGGCCAGGCGATCAAGAATGCACAGAACGGTGACGGCGACGTGCTGCTCGTGCACGCCAAGCCCGCGGAGGAGAAGTTCGTCGCCGAGGGTTACGGCGTCGAGCGTTTCGACGTGATGTACAACGACTTCATCATCGTCGGCCCACCGTCCGATCCGGCCGGTGTCGCCGGGACCAAGGACGCGGTCGCCGCACTCAAGAAGATCGCCGACGGCCAGGCGATCTTTGCGTCACGTGGCGACAACTCGGGCACCAACAAGAAAGAGATCGCACTGTGGAAGGAGACCGGCGTCGATCCGAAGACCGGTAGCGGCGCCTGGTACCGCGAGACCGGCTCGGGTATGGGCGCGACGCTGAACGCGGCGGTGGGCATGGGCGCCTATACACTGACCGACCGCGGCACCTGGATCAGCTTCAAGAACAAGGGCGACTACCAGATCGCGGTCGAAGGCGACGAGAACCTGTTCAACCAGTACGGTGTGATCCTCGTGAACCCCGCCAAGCACCCGAACGTCAAGCAGGCGGAGGGCCAGGCGTTCATCGACTGGATCCTCAGCGACGCGGGCCAGAACGCGATCGCCAGCTACAAGCTGGACGGTCAGCAGCTGTTCTTCCCGAACGCCAAACGCTGATCCCGGCGTCATGCACCGCCGGCCGATACCGCTGCTGATATTGGCCGTGCTGTGTGTTGCGCCCGGGTTGTCGGCCGGGCGCAGCGTCACCGACTCGGCCGGCCGCACGGTCGAGGTCCCCGACAAGATCGAGCGCGTCTACGCGGCCGGGCCACCGGCCGCCATCCTGCTTTATGTACTGGCGCCGGACCGACTCGCCGGCTGGCCGCGCGCGCCGCACGACTATGAGCGCCCGTACCTGGCAGCACCCTATCGCGACCTGCCCGAGACCGGGCGACTGACCGGTCGTGGTGATACCGCCAATCTCGAACGCGTCCTGCGCCAAGGCCCCGACCTGATCATCGACTTCGGGTCTGTGCGTCCTACCTATGCATCGCTCGCGGACGCGGTGCAGGAGCAGACCGGTATCCCCTATCTGCTGATCGACGGCCGTTTCGACAACACCCCGGCGGCGTTGCGACTGGTCGGCGAGATCCTCGGCGTCGGCGAACGCGGCGAACAACTGGCGCAGTACGTCGAACACCTCTTCACCCAACTCGACGCGGCGCTCGCCGATACCGCCGAGGCGGATCGCCCACGCGTGTACCTGGCGCGGGGCCCGGACGGGCTCGAGACCGGCCTCAAGGGATCGATCAACAGCGAGATCATCGAGCGCGCTGGTGGTCGCAACGTCGCCGATCCGGGGCCCGACTCCACGCGCCGCGGCATCGCGCAAAGTTCGATCGAAAACGTGATCGTTGCCGATCCGGACACGATCATCACCTGGGACCCTAATTTCTACGCTGCGGTCTGGCGTTCGCCGCTATGGGCCGGCATCCGGGCAGTCCGCGATGGGCGTGTCTACCTGAGTCCGACTGCACCGTTCGGCTGGATCGACCGCCCGCCGTCGATCAACCGGGTGATCGGGCTGAAATGGCTGGCCGGGCTGTTCTACCCCGACCGCCTCGGCTTCGATCTGCGTGACGAAACACGACGTTTCTACCGACTGTTCTACCATGTGGAACTGGACGAACCGCAGCTCGACCGGTTGATCGCATGGGCCAACGGCCGACTTCACGACTGAACACCCCGACCGCACTGACGCTGCTCGGCGCACTGCTTGCAGCGGGCGCGATCGCCGCGGCGTTGATCGGACCCTACCCGATCAGCGGTGCCCAGCTCTGGGATGCGGTGCTACGTCGGGTCGGTGTGGCCGCACAGGCGGATGCCGGGGTGGTCGACACGGTGCTGTTCGGTGTGCGCCTGCCACGCATCGCCGCGGCGATCCTGGTCGGTGCCGCACTGGCGGGCGCCGGGACCGTGTATCAGGGCCTGTTCCGGAATCCTCTGGTCTCGCCCGACATCCTTGGCGTCTCGACAGGCGCCGGTCTCGGTGCTGCATTCGGCATCTTCCTGTCGCTGCCGGTGCTCGCGATCCAGGGCCTGGCCTTTGTCAGCGGGCTGGGCACGGTCGCGCTGGTGTACCTGGTCGCCAGCGCGGTACGCGGGCACGAACCGACGTTGGTGCTGGTATTGTCCGGCGTGGTTCTCGGCGCACTCGCCGGGGCCTGCATCTCGCTGCTGAAGATCCTCGCCGATCCCTACGACCAGCTGCCGGCGATCACCTTCTGGCTGCTCGGCAGCCTGGCGAGCGTGCGGGTCGAAGATGTCCTGGGCGCAGCACCGGCGGTCGTGATCGGCCTGATACCGATGGTGCTGTTGCGCTGGCGCATGAACCTGCTGGCGCTCGGCGACGAAGAGGCGGCGACGCTCGGTGTCGACCCGTCCCGCCTGCGCCTGCTGTTCGTGACCGCGGCGACGCTGATGACCGCCGGCGTGGTGGCGATCGCCGGCGTGATCGGCTGGGTAGGCCTGGTGATGCCGCATATCGCGCGCCTGCTGGTCGGTCCGAACTTCCACCGCCTGCTGCCGACCGCGATGTTGATGGGTGCCGGTTATGTACTGCTGGTCGACACCCTGGCGCGGACAATGGCCGAGACCGAGACACCGCTCGGCATCCTGACCGCGTTCGTCGGCGCCCCGGTGTTTCTGTGGCTGCTGGCATCCGGCCGGAGAGGCTGGTGATGCAGCTCGATGCCAGGGCGATCGCCTTCGGTTATCCGCGTCACCCGGTGGGTCGCGACGTCGACCTGAGCGTGCGCCCGGGCGAGGTATTGTGCCTGCTCGGTCCCAACGGTTGCGGCAAGACCACCCTGTTCAAGACCCTGCTCGGCCTGCTGCCGCTGCAAGGCGGACGCATCGAACTCAACGGCCACAGCCTCGCGCGACTGGCGCGCGCGACGATCGCGCGCCACCTGGCCTATGTGCCGCAGGCGCACGAGGCGGTCTTTCCCTACAGCGTGCGCGACATGGTGGTGATGGGCCGCAGCGTGCACCGCGGACCATTCTCGGGGCCCGACACGGCCGATCGCATGCTCGCCGAACGCGCGTTGAACGAACTCGGCATCGGCGCACTCGCCGACCGCGACTACTCGCGCATCAGCGGCGGCCAGCGCCAGCTGGTGCTGATTGCGCGTGCGCTGGCCCAGGACACCCCGTTCATCGTGCTGGACGAGCCCACCGCGAGCCTGGATTTCGGCAACCAACTGCTGGTGCTGGAACGGGTCGCCGAACTCGCCGCGCGCGGCCTGGGCATCGTGCTGTCGACCCACAACCCGGATCATGCGTTCCGCTGCGCAACCCAGGTGCTTATGTTGAAGGATGGCCGCACGCTGGCCGCGGGGACACCGCAGGCGGCGTTGACCGCGGCAACGCTCAGCGCCGTGTACGGCGTCGCCGTCGAGGTGGCGCGGCTCGCGAGCGGCGAGTGCATCTGCGTGCCGCGCTCGCGCACCTAGTGCGACCGGACCTCAGTCGTCCACGGCCAGCATCACGTCGCTGGCCTTGACCACCACGGTGGCCGCCTTGCCTTTTTCCAGCCCCAGGCGGCTGGCCGAATCACTGGTGATCGTCGAGGTGACGATGTTGCCGCCTCCGATGTCGACCTGGACCTGTGCCGCCACCCCGTCCTTGCGGACGTCCACGACGGTTCCCTTGAGCATGTTGCGTGCGCTGATTTTCATGGCGTCTCTCCTGCGTCTGTCGAATGTTGCCCACCCATCGCGGTTTATCGTACCAAAGCTCGTTTGCCCGTCGGGGACAGCGACCGAGGCATGGTCCGCACTGCGATCGACTCGGATTGCCGATAATCATGGCGACTGAGATGGCGTGGCCCTCGGACCCCGTTACGGAGGCGGAGCAACGCAGCGAGTTCAGGCCCGAGGCTTGATCGCCGCCGCGTCGGTGCAATGCGCGACAATGGGATCGTTCTCAACACGTGGTACACGGCGTGGACCAGATCAGCCGGTCGCGTTGTACCAGACCCTGCCCAGCCCACTGACGTCGTAGCCGGCGAATTCGGCGGCCTTTGCGGCGAACGCCTCGCCACGACAGAACGCCATCAGCCGCTGCAGCGGCGGGTCGAACCAGGCGCCGCGATCGACCAGCAGGTCGTAGCGTTCGCGCGTCAGCGGCACGAACCCCAGGCGCAGTTGTTCAGCCATCGCGCGCAGGCCGAGGGTCGCATCCGCCTTGCCCTCGAGTACCGCGAGCGCGGCATCCGACTCGCTGCGCGCCGTGTTCGTCCATGCCAGCTCGTGCGGCTCGACACCGGCCTGGGCGAGCAACTGCAGCAACAACACCTGGGTACCGGCGCCGCTCTGGCGCGGCACCACCTTGCGGCCTTTCAATGCGGCAACATCGGACAACTGCCGCTCGCCGCCGGGGGCAACGATCAGGCCGCGTTCCCGCCAGGCGAATTCGACCAGCGCGACCGGTGCCTGGGCGAAGCGTTCTGCGACAATCGCCACATTCCAGTCGTCGCCTTCGGGATCGTAGACGTGCAGCCCGCTGGCCACGCCTTCGCCGCGGGCGAAGCGTTCGAGGCCGTCCATGCTGCCGTCGAGCAGCGTCGCCAGCCCACAGCCGGATTCGCGCAGCGCCCATTCGAGCAGCGGTTCGTAGCTGCCGAGCAAAACCGCCGGTCGGCGCGGCTGAGATCCCCGCACGCCGCCGGAACTCTCGCGCGCCAGCCAGGCCTCGACCGCCTGCCGCGGAAACAGCAGCTTGCCCATCGCACGTGAACAGGGGATCTGCCCGGAGGCCGCCAGGTCATAGACCTTGCGCTCCTTGATTCGCAGCAGCTCGGCCAGCTCTCGGGTGGTGAGGTATTCGGCTTCTGGTTGCGGCATCGGCGGTGTGGAGGCTCCCTGCGGTCGGTGCACCATTGTGCCCGATCGCAGGGCAGGCGACACGCCATCGGCGCCTGCGCGGCCTCGCCCGCAACCCGCCTGGGGTACCGCCCGACCTACAACAGCGCGTACAGGGTTCCGTTGACCAGAAAGGCCTCGTCACCGTTGTTGACGATCTGGATGAACAGGTTCCTCGGGCCGAAGATGTCGAAGCGGGCACGATAGTTCAGCACGCCCTGCGGACCGATCTGGCCATCACCGACGTCGAACACGACCTGGTCGACCGCACCGGCGGGACCGAACAGCTCACGCACCTGAAACGAGGTACCCGGAGCACCCACCAGATGCAGGGTGAGCCGGTACTCGCTGTACCCGGTGAGGTTGAGACCGCCCAGCGGCCCCAGCGCATGCCCTCCCGGCGGGACCTCGCGGGCCTCGAACAGGGTCAGCAGATTCGGCTTGGCGGTCACCCCGACGGTCAGCGTATCGTTGACCACCTTGACCGGGATCGCCTTGGATTTCGACTTCTTCAGCTTCATCGCGGCTACCTTCTCATTGCGCACCGATAAGGAGCAGATCGATCCCTTTTTGGTGCGGCGCGCCTGCGCTATTGGCCGCCGCCGGCAATCGATCTACGCTTGCCGCCAACCATGAGCAAGAACAGGGCCACGCCGATGTCCGGCGCATCCCAGACCCCGACGGCGTGCGAACTCGTCGACGACATCCCACGTGACACACTGCGTTATACACCGCTGTTCTGCGAAGAAAACATCTGGTGGCTGGCGCGCACGCTGGTCGATCGCGGCGTCGATCCCGGCACGCTGCAGGTCTGGTTTCTTACCAACCACGCGCGCAGCATCGTGCTGCTCGAACAGCGCGCGGGCAAAGGCCGTGCCCTGGCCTGGGACTACCACGTGGTACTGCAGGCCAGCGCCGGGGACGGTCAATGGATCTTCGATTTCGACTCCCGCCTGGGGTTCCCGGTGCCGATCGCGGAATACCTGCGGCGCGGTTTCCCTCGCCAGGCGGCATTGCCGATGCGCTTTCGCACCTGGGTACGCCGGGTCCCGGCGGCCGACTACCTCGTGCACTTCTGGTCGGACCGCCGCCATATGCGCGGTAGGCTCCGCGCGCACGACTTCCCCGGCTACCCGCCGATCAAAGCGGGTCGCGGCGTCGAGCCGGTGTCGCTGGCGGAGTACATCGACATGCGCGATACGCCACCCGGCGCGCAGCCGATGCAGCCACTCGACGTGCCCCGCCCGCGCTAGTTCGCCGTTCCGACCTGTCACAACAGGGCCCCGAACAGTGCGCCCGCGGCGGCCGTCGCCGCCATCGCGATAGCCCCCCAGAAGGTCACACGCGCTGCGCCGACGGTGACCGTGGCGCCGCCTGCGCGCGCCGCCAGGCCGCCGAGCACCGCCAGCGAGAGCAGCGAACCGCCGGCGACCAACGGCGTGAACAGCGGGGTCGGGCTCAACCACGCGATCACCAGCGGCAGCGCCGCGCCCACCGCGAAGGTCGCCGCCGATGCCAGCGCCGCCTGGATCGGACGCGCACTGTGGATCTCAGAAAGCCCGAGTTCGTCACGCGCGTGTGCGCCCAGCGCATCGTGCGCCATCAATTGACCGGCCACCTGTTGTGCGAGCTCGGCATCCAGCCCGCGGCCGACGTAGATGTCCGCCAGTTCGCGGCGCTCGTAGGCCTCGTCCTCCTCGAGTTCGCGCTGTTCCCGTGCCAGGTCCGCACGCTCGGTGTCTGCCTGCGAGCTGACCGAGACATACTCGCCGGCCGCCATGGACATGGCCCCGGCGACCAGACCGGCGACACCGGCAGTCAGGATCTCGCCGCGTGCCGCATCCGCCGCGGCGACCCCGACCACCAGGCTCGCGGTCGAGACGATCCCGTCGTTCGCACCCAGGACCGCGGCGCGCAGCCAACCGATCCTGTCGGCGTAGTGTCGCTCCCGATGACGCCGCATCACTGACCTCGCTCGTTAGTCGACGACCGTCATCGGACGCCGCTCATGACTTGAAGCGGAACCGCGGCAGACTGATCTCGTAGCGGATCGCAAGCAGGCGCGCAACGAAGATTGCCACGCCCGCAACCACCGCCGACCAGGTTGCCTCCATGCCCGCGTACAACAGCACGATGAACAACAGCGAACCGGCCCAGCACACGGTCGCATACAGCGGGCTCTGGAACACCACCGGCGGCTCGTTGCTCAGCACGTCGCGGAAGATGCCGCCCATGGTCCCGGTCATCACGCCCATGAAGCTCGCGACCAGCCAGGGCGCACCGACCATCAACGAGACCAGGGTACCGGCGACGCCGAAGGCCGCGAGCCCGGCGGCATCCGGGATCAGGAACAAGCGGTCAGAGATCCGCACCAGGCGTGCGCCGATGAAAATCAGCAGCGCGCTGCCGAGCGAGGCGACGAAGAACATCTGGTCGCGGATCCAGAATACCTCGCGGTCGAGCAGCATGTCGCGCAGCGAACCGCCGCCGAGGCCGGTCGCGACCGCGATGATGATCACCCCGAACAGGTCGAATTGTTTCAGTCCGGCCTTGAGCACCCCGGATGCCGACGAGAACACCACGGCGACCAGCGTTATCCAGTAGAGGCTGTCGAGCAGGCCGGTGGTCGGGTGGAGTGTCATCTGTTTTCCGTGCACCTGTGGCCGCGGCGTAACGGGCGGCGCATCCTAACCGTCGTACAGGCGACGAAAGGCCTCTTCGGTGAAGCCGTTCATGCGCCGCTTGCCGACGAAGATCACCGGCACACCGCGGGCGCCGAGCTTGCGGTACCGGGCACGCGCCTTCGCATCCCGCTCGACGTCGAATTCCTCGAAGGGTATCGCGTGCGCCTCGAAATAGCGTCGAGCGCGCTTGCAGTAGCCGCACCACGAGGTCGAGTACATCAGCACCTTGGCGCCGGTGTCGATGGTCGAGGTCGCATAACTGACGCTGGTGTAGGTATTGATACGCAGCTCGACCTGTTCGGCAGCCCGACCCGCCGGGGCGCGATCCCCGAAGTGCACCTTGCCCTGCTCATCCGTCCAGCGATAGATCTCGGCGCTGGCAAGCAAGGGGGCCAGCGTGCAGATCACGCCGAGAAACCGCCGTACCGATCTCGCGCGGGTGGTGGGCGCGGATTGCGTTGCCATGCACGCAGTGTACTACGGCGCCTCCGTTCGCTCAGTGCAGGTCGTAGAGCACCGGAAGCAGCCAGGAGAACACGGCCCACATGATCAGCGTCAAAGGGATGCCGATGCGCAGGAAGTCGCTGAAGCGGTAGCCTCCTGCGCTCATCACCAGCAGGTTGGTCTTGTACGCGATCGGGGTGGCATAGCTCATGTTCGCGCCGAACAGTACCGCCAGCACGAACGCCTCCTCGGGCAGACCGAGACGGCGGGCGATACCGATCGCGATCGGGGTGCCGATCAATGCCGCCGCATTGTTCGAGACGATATTGGTCATCAGCGCCATCAACAGCATCAGACCGCTCAGCAGGGCGCCGGGTGAGGCCCCGGCGGTCGCCGCGACGAACAACCGCGCCAGGTAGTCGGCTGCCCCGGTCTCCAGCAGCGCGGTGCCGAGCGCCAGGCTTGCGACCACGATCAGGATCACCTGGGTGCTGAGCGCGCGCGCCGCATCGCGCCAGCTCAGACAATCGGTCGCGAGCATCAGCAGCACGCCCGCCACTGCACTGATCGCGATAGGTACCAGTCCGAATGCAGCGCTCAACACGATCGCCGCCATGATCGCCAGCGCCAGCGGGGCCCGTCGCGTACGCGGAAGATCGGCGGTGGCGTCCAACACCAATACGTCGCCGCGCTGTTTGAGCGCCACGATCTGTTCGCGTGCACCCTGGACCAGGATCACGTCGCCGACCCGCAGGCGCATCTCGTGGATCTGGGCGCGCAGCGCCTCGACGCGCCAGCCGGCACGGTGCAGGGCGAGGGTCAGCAGCTGGTGGCGTTCGGCAAAGCGCGATGTGGACAGGCTCGTGCCATCCAGCGACGAACCCTGCGTCACCACGACCTCGGCCAGCTGTTGATCGTCGGCGTGCAACGGGTGCTCATCGTCGACCGGCGTGTCCCCGGCGTACAGCGTGGCGCCGAGCGCCGCCTCGTATTCCTTGAGCTGTTCGGCGGTGTCGGTCATCAGCAGGCGGTCGCCAGCACGCAACACCGCATCCGGCAACGGCAACAGGAAGGTCTGTTCACCGCGTAACACGCGCGTCACGCGCATCGCACCGCCGGCCTTGTCGACCGCCTCGGCCAGGGTCCGGCCCACCGCGAAGCTGTCGTCGGGCAACAGCAGCTGTGCCGTGAACAGGCGCGGGCTGACATCGGCGAGTTCGCTCTCGCGGGTCGGCAACAGGCGCGGCGCCACCAGCCACAGGTACAGCAGTGCGAACCCGCCGGCGGCCGCGACCGGCACGACGAAGTCGAACATGCCGAGACGGCGCACGCCGAGGTCGGCCGCAACGCTGACCACCAACAGGTTCGTCGAGGTGCCGATCGTCGTACCCATGCCGCCGACCAGCGTCGCGAACCCCATCGGCATCAGCACCTGCGACGCCGGCTGGCGGGTGCGCAAGGAGACGCTGATCAGGATCGGCAACAACAACACGACGATAGGCACATTGTTGACAAAGGCGCTGAACAGGGCACCGACCAGCAGCGTGAGCAGCAGCGAGAACGACGGTGCGACGGCCCAGGCGCGCGCCAGCCAACGACCGACCGGTTCCAGTGCACCGGTACGCACCAGGCCCTGCCCCGCAATCATCAGTGCGCACACCGCAACCAGGGCCTCGTGACCGAATCCGGCGAAGAATGCCGTCCCCTCGAGGGTCACGCCGCCGCGCTCGAAAGGAAACAACTCGAAGCCCACCGCCAGCAGCGCGAGTACCAGCAGACTCGAGGTCTCGAGCGGGATGCGCTCGCGGGTGAACAGCACCAGCGCCAGCAACGTCAGCAGCAGCACGGCCAGCGCGTGCGCGTTGGGTACCGCGAGTTCGGCCATCAGCTGCAGCGCACGGCCACCGACCCGGCAAAACGGATGGGGAGAGGGAAGGTCATCGCAGCAAGGATAGACCCTCGGACACGGCCGGGCGCGGCCGCGTGCCGGTCAACACAGCGCGCCGTAGCGTGCCAGACGTCGCAACAGGGTATTGGGATCGACGGACCGCTGCGCCGTACCCGAGGCACGCAGGTGTCCGGCCAGGGCATCGCGACCCAGACTCCCGTCGAGCGCACGCAGCACGCCGGCTGTCTCGGGATCGAGCGCGAGGCTCGCATGTCGACTGTCGACCAGCCGTCCCGACTGTGCCTCCAGCCGGGCCAGGGGGGTACTGCACGGCGGCTCCCCGTGGTCGGCGAGGCCTCCGCCCGGCTGGGTGCTGGCGGAGATCGCACGGTAGGCGAACAACTGAAACAGCTCACCGAACAGGTGGTCGGTCTGGGTGGCGAGGCGCGGGTCACCGGTGCCGGCCACCTGGCGCCGCGCAATGGCTTCGAGTTCCGCGTAATCGACGGCCCGCGGATAGACCAGCCCGAGGTAGGCCACCGCGGCCTTGCTCAGCGGATGCGATACCCGATGCTGGCGTCCACCCGGGTCGGTGAACAGCTGCGGTTTGGCACGCCTCAGGTCGAGCTTGCGCGGCGGTTCCAGGTCGGCGAACAGCGCCAGACCCGCAAACTGCTCGTAGTCCGGCCCGGTGTATGCGTGCTGTTCTGCGCGCACCAGCAGCGCCTGGTGGAAGTTGCGATTGAGCAGAAAATCGAGGTATTGCTGGCGGGCGACCGGGTCGCCGATCCCGGCCAACACCCGCTCGGCCGCATCGCCCAGCGTCGCGGGGAACTGGAAGTGCAGTTCGCTGTTGCACAGGTAGCGCAGGCCGGCCTGGTGCGCATCGGCGACGAAATCGCTGAACAGCACCGGCTCGTTCACCGCCGCGAGGTACTCGTGGTACAGGTAGCTGTCGGGCGCGTGCTGCAGGGTCGCGAGTTCGCGTCGCAGATAGTCGGCGCTCAGCGCCTGCAGACCGTTCAGCCCGGCCTCGAGAAACTGCAGGAATTCGCGCGCCGCCTGCAGGCGCTGCACGGGTGCGGACACGGCGCGCACGTGGAACAGCAGCATCTGCCGCAACATGCCGCGCATCTGCCAACCCGGCAGTGCGTTGAAGCTGACGTAGGCGACCCCCTGTGGGCTCAGATGCCGTCGGATCAGTGCGAGCAGCGCACTGCGCACCGGTGCAGGGACCCAGGAGTACAGGCCGTGGGCGACGATATAGTCGAAGCCCTGTTCGCCCAGGTCGACCTCGGCGACATCCGCGCGGCGGATCTCGATATTGCCGAGGTCGAGCTGTTGGATCAGTGCCTGCCCGAGCTCGACCTGCGCCTGCGCCAGGTCCAGGCCCAGAAACCGGGCCTGCGGCATGTACCACGCCATCGGGATCAGATTGCCGCCGGCGGCGCACCCCAGCTCGAGCACCCGACTGGTGCGCGGATCCGGGCTCGCGACACCGAACAGCCTGGCGAGCACCGCGAGTTGGTCGGGATGGGTCTCGGCGAGCGACTGGCGGTCGTACGGGATGCTGTCGTAGGCGTCCAGGGAGGACACTCCAGGGTACGGCTGCAATGCCGCGCGGCGATTGTGCATCCGGCGGGTTGGCGTTGTCGACAGCGTCGACCTGGACCGCACTCAGCGTTCGGTAAGCCGTGCCTGCAGGCGTTGCCACGCGACCTGGATCCGGGCCTCGGCGGTGTCCAGCGAACGCTGCATCGATGCATCGCCGAACAGGCGCAGGCCACCGTAGACCAGTGCCACCACGACCGCGACCGACAGTGCCTTGCGCACCATCCGCCAGAGTCCGGCCAGTAGCTGCTGGACGAACGTCGGCGGCAGGTGCGGCGGCTCGAGCCGCGGGCGGCGGCGGGCGGCGACTTCGTCGAGGATGCGCCCTCCGAGTTCACGCAGCACGTCGGCCGGCGACTCCTCGGCGCGCGCCGCCGCGCTGGGTTCCGACGCCAGGGACGGACACAGTTCCCGCAGGCGCTGCGCCAGTTCCTCGATCTCGGCATCCCAGTGGCGATCGCTCATGCTCGCGGCCTGCAGCCCGTTCAGGCGGCGGATACTCGGTGGCAGCGAGTCGGCGGCGACCATGGTTGCACCGCCAACCAGCACCGGGATCACCCGTTTACCCTGTGCGAACGCCGCCTCGATCTCGGTCCGCACCCAGTCGGTCGGTTCGAACAGCCGTGACTCGAGGCCCTGGTTGGAAACCCCGGCCCAGTTGCGACCGATGACGACCAGCAACACATCGCTGGCGGCAATCGCGCGGTGCAGCACGTCGGTGAAATCGCTGCCGACCGGGATCTCGATGTCGCGAAACACCTGCTCGGTACCGAATTTCTCGAGCAGGTCGTCGGCCAGGCGGCCGGCGAATCCCTGGCTGTCGTCGCGCCGGTAGCTGACGAAGATTCCTGGCATCTCGTTTGGCCCCTCCTACCGGGCTCGGCGCACCGGGCGCCGATACTAACCCAGCGTCTCGAACAGGTGCAGCACCAGGGCGTCGACGGCAACCATCAGCAGCGTGAAGCGGCCGTTCCAGCGCAGAAAGCCGCGTGAGTCGACGCCGAACCGTCCGGCCATCGCCAGGTGCATACCGGAGAAAGGCGAACTGCTGACCCCGGCGGCCCAGCTCATCAGGTAGGTGATGCCCATCAGGTTGGGATCGGGTGCGAGCGGTGCGAGCACGCCGTGCGCGGTCGCGATGCTGATCACCGGGTGCACGCCGAGCGCCGAGACGCCGACCATCAACACCAGCAGCACGCTCGCCTCGGTCGCCCCGAACTCGAGCAGGTCGAGCGTCCAGCCGCTGCTCTGCACCGCGCTCGCGATGCCGGCTGCCAGCACCCCGGCCGCGAGGAACAACACCAGCTCGCCGGACATGCGGGGCAGACCATGGCGGATCTGATGCGTGAATCGCGGCAGCGCGCCGTCGCGGTGCCGCAGGCTCAGCACGAGCAGCGTCAGGCCGAGCGACAGCAGGCTGATCAACGACAGCAGCGGCACCGCCGGAAGCAGCCAGTGCGCCGCCATCACCAGCAGGGCCAGCAGCGCCGGAATCCACAGCGCCCCGAAATGCATCGGGTAACCGACGAACGCGGCTGCCGCCGGGTGGCGACTCAGGCGCCATCCACTGACCAGCAGGCCGAACGCGGCCAGCGGCAGGCCGACGCTCGACAGGGTGACGAGCTGCGCGCCCGGGGCATTCGACAGCGCTATGCCCATCGCGGCGAAGAACGGCGACCAGTGTGAAGCGAGCGCAAATCCACGCGACAGCACCATCGCCTGCAACGGCGTCATCGGCTCACGGCGACTCAGGCGGTCACCGAGGATCATCACCGCCGACAGGTTGATCACCGAGCCGAACAGGTGCACCCCGAGCAGGGTGCGCCACAGTGCGCCCGGGCCGCGTGGGTCCGGCTCGCCGGCATCCGCCTCCGGCAGGGTGATCAGGCGCAGGAAACTCACCGAGGCCAGCATCGCCAGCAACGCCTGGTTGGTACTGAGCGCCTTGTCGAGCTGCGGCATCCCGTCGACCGACCAGGCATACACCAGGCCACCGCCCCCTACCGCGAGCATCGCCAGTGTCTGCATGCGTTGCAGACCGCGGACCCGGCTGGCGAGCAGCACACCGGCGAGCCAGAAGGCCGCGCCGGGCCAGGCGCGGGGTACGCCCGACCCGACACCGTGCAGAATCGACAACAGGATCGCGGCGAGCAACAGCCCACCGGCGAGGTGCTGTGTAGGTGATGCTGCTGGGGTTCCGGCCGACGACATCCGGTCAGCATATCGCCTTACCGGCAATCGTGAACCCGGCCACCGGTCCCGCGACGGCAGCGCGACGCCAATCGCCGACAAATTCTGGGCGAACATCGCACCGAAACGCCGGTAAGATCAGCGACCCGGAAAGCGAGGGGCGGGCCACGACTGCGCGCACCCGGCCCCTCGACTGCTGTCCGTTTCCGCCGTAACTGCGCGAGGAGCCTTGCATGAACAACCCCGTACCGACCGAACTGAATATGCACCGCATGTCACGCGTGCTCGAGGTCACCTTCGACGATGGCGCCAACTTCAAGCTGCCCGCCGAGTACCTGCGCGTGTATTCGCCCTCGGCCGAGGTCGCCGGGCACGGCCCTGGTCAGCGCAAGGTCCCGCTGGGCAAGGAAGGCGTGAACATCGAGCGTATCGAGCCGGTCGGCAACTACGCGGTGGCACTGCACTTCGACGACCAGCACAACACCGGGATCTACTCCTGGGAAACCCTGTACAATCTCGGCAAACACTACGACGACCTGTGGGCGCAGTATCTCGACGAGTTGAAGGAGAAGGGCTACACGCGCAAGGAGCCCGCTGCCTGATCTCGCTCGCGTCCGGGTCGCCCCGCACGGAACCCTCGCATGGCTGACGAGACACAACAGACCCATTTCGGATTTCGCACCGTCGGAGCCGGCGAAAAGGCCGGCCTGGTACGCGGCGTGTTCGATTCGGTCGCGTCGCGCTACGACCTGATGAACGACCTGATGTCGCTCGGTGTCCACCGCCTGTGGAAGCGCTTCGCGATCGAGCTGGCCGGCGTGCGACCGGGTCAGCGGGTGCTCGACCTGGCTTCGGGGACGGGGGATCTCGCCGACCGCTTTGCCGACCTGGTGGGTCCCGAGGGCCTCGTGCTGATGACCGATATCAATGCCGCGATGCTCGGCGTCGGTCGCGACCGCATGACCGACCGCGGCCACGCCGGCAATGTCGCCTACGCCCAGGTCGACGCCGAGAGCCTCCCGTTCGCGGACAACAGCCTCGACCTGATCACGATCGCGTTCGGGCTGCGCAACGTGACACAGAAGGAGAAGGCCCTGGCCGCGATGTTTCGCGCGCTCAAACCGGGTGGCCGCGCACTGGTGCTGGAGTTCTCGAAGCCGACCAGCAAGCCGCTGGAAAAGCTCTACGACCTGTATTCCTTCCACATCCTGCCGCGCATGGGCGAACTGGTCGCCAAGGATGCCGACAGTTACCGCTATCTGGCCGAGTCGATCCGGATGCACCCCGACCAGGCGACCCTGAAGGAGATGATGGAGGATGCCGGTTTCGAGCGCTGCGACGTGCACAATCTGACCGGTGGGATCGTCGCGGTACACCGCGGCTTCAAGTTGTAGCAAAACGCACCGACGGCACGCTTCGACCGCCCGTTCGAGTGCAGACCCCGAGACCGCGATGAGCATACGCGACTTTGCCCTCGAAGGCCTGGAACAGGCCATCAACCGGCTGCTCGACCTCGACCCCGAGGCGCGCCGGCGTCTCGCCGCGCTGCACGGCCGCAGTGTCTCCATCGACCTGCGCGGCACCGGCATCCGACTGAACTTCGTTGCGGGTCACGACGGCCGCCTGCAGCTGCTCGGCAATGTCGAGGGTGACCCCGACTGCACGCTGAGCGGCAGCCCGCTGGATCTGCTGCGTGCCAGCGACAAGGAGCAGGGCCATCGCCAGCTGTTCGCCGGAAATGTGCGGATCATCGGCGACCAGGCGCTGGGGCAGCGATTCAGCGAGGCGCTCGCAGGCATCGACATCGACTGGGAGGAACAGCTTTCGAAGCTGACCGGCGACATCGTCGCGCACCAGATCGGGCGCGGCGTGCGCGGGGCGCGCGCCGAGGCGGACCGCGTCGCCGGCAGTGCGCGCGACAACCTTTCCGAGTACCTGACCGAAGAGGCCCGGCTGCTGCCACACCGCTTCGAGGTCGAGGACTTCATCGCCGATGTCGACACGCTGCGCGACGACGCCGAGCGCCTGGAGGCCCGTATCGCGCTGCTCGAACGTCGCAAAGGTGGTGATCCGGCGTGATCCCGGTCCGCGAGAGCCTGCGCGTCGCGCACATCGGTTGGGTGCTGATGCGCCACGGTCTGGACGAGATCGTGCTCGCGGCGCATCTGTTCCGTCCGATCCGATTCTTCCGCTTCCTGTCGCCGTTCTACTGGGGCAGCCGGCCACCGCGCGGGGTGCGCATCCGGCGCGCACTCGAGGACCTGGGGCCGATCTACGTGAAGTTCGGTCAGATCCTGTCGACCCGACGTGACCTGCTGCCGGACGACATCGCCATCGAGCTGGCCAAGCTGCAGGACCAAGTGCCGCCGTTTCCCGGCGCGCAGGCCAAGGCGATCGTCGAGAAATCGCTCGGCAAACCGGTCGAGGAGCTGTTCGCCGAGTTCGACCTCACCCCGCTGGCCTCGGCGTCGATCGCCCAGGTGCACGCGGCGACCATGCACGACGGGCGCAAGGCGATCGTCAAGGTCGTCCGGCCCGGGATCGAGCGCACCATCCGGCGCGACATCGACCTGTTGTTCACGATCGCCCGGCTGGCACGCAAATACTCACGCGACGCGCGGCGCCTGCGTCCGGTCGAAGTCGTCGAGGAATACGACAAGACGATCCACGACGAGCTCGACCTGCTGCGCGAGGCGGCCAACGGCGCCCAGCTGCGCCGCAACTTCAGCGACGGCCGGCTGTTGTACGTCCCAGAGGTGTACTGGGATTACACGCGCGAAAACGTGATGGTGCAGGAACGCATCTACGGTATCCCGGTCGACCAGGTCGACGAACTGGTGGCCGCCGGGGTCGATCTCAAGGTGCTCGGCGAGCGCGGCGTCGAGATCTTCTTCACCCAGGTGTTCCGCGACAACTTCTTCCACGCCGACATGCACCCCGGCAACATCTTCGTCCGTCCGGACGGCACCTATATCGGTGTCGATTTCGGCATCGTCGGCACCCTGACCACCGCCGATCAGCGCTACCTCGCGGAGAACCTGCTCGCGTTCTTCCATCGCGACTACCGCAAGGTCGCCGAGCTGCACGTCGAATCCGGCTGGGTCCCGCGCGATACCCGGGTCGAGGATTTCGAGGCCGCGATCCGCACCGTCTCCGAACCGATCTGGGAGAAACCGATCAGCGAGATCTCGTTCGGTCATTTTCTGTTGCGCCTGTTTCAGACCGCGCGCCGCTTCAACATGGAGGTACAGCCGCAACTGGTCCTGCTGCAGAAGACCTTGCTCAACATCGAGGGCCTCGGGCGCATGCTGTATCCGCAGCTCGACCTCTGGAGCACCGCCAAGCCGTTCATGGAACGCTGGATGGCGCAGCAGGTCGGTCCGCGTGCCTTTGTGCGGCGGGTCAAGGAAAGCCTGCCGCAGATATCCGAGGATCTGCCTGAACTGCCACTGCTCGCGCACCGGGCGCTGCGCAAGGCGGTCGACGGCAGCCTCACGGTACAGTGGCAGTCGGCGCAGCTGGAGCAGATCCGCGACGAGATCCGTGGGGGCAATCAGCGCACCCAGGCCAGCCTCGCCGGCGCGACCCTGACGCTGAGCGGCGTGCTGGCGGCCGGGCTGCTGGACACCACGATCGGCTTCAATCCGCTGTGGCTGGCGGGTGGCCTCGGCGGTGTCGGCCTGCTGCTGCTGGCGTGGGCGCTCACCCGCTGAGACAACCGGAGGGAACTTGCCATGGGCAACTCACTGCAGGACGAACTGCTCAAGGCCGGCCTGATCGACCAGAACAAGATCGATCAGGCGCGCAAGTCGAAAAACAAGCAGGCGGCGCAACGGCAGAAGCCGAAGAAAAAACCCAGGCCGCCACACGCCGAGCGGCCACCGCTGACACCGGAACAACTCGAGAAGCAGGCACGCGACCGCGAACTCGAACAGCAGCGCGCCGAGGTGCGCCGCCAGCGCGAAGTCGCCGCCGAGGTACGCCAGCTGGTCAGCCGACACAAGCATCCGCGCGTCGAGCGCGAGGACGACAAACCGTTTCATTTCGAGAACAAGGGCAAGATCAAACGCCTGTACGTGTCGGCCGAGACGCATCAGCTGATCGCCGACCGCAAGCTGACGATCGTCAACGACAACGGGGTGTTCGAGCTGGTCCCTCCGGAGATCGCCGAACGGATCCGCAAGCGCAACCCCAGCCTGGTGATCGACCTGCCCGAGGACAAGGCGCCGGATGCCGATGACCCCTATGCGCAATACCAGGTACCCGACGATCTGATGTGGTGAACCGCCTGCCCCGGCCATGCGGGGCGGTCGTTGCGACACCGGTCACGACGCCGACAGCGAATCCCGGCCAGTCGGCCGTGGCGGGCGCGCAACCGCGGCGCGCTGTGGCATCATCGCGCGCTCCGGAGACGCGTTCTCCCCAGCCGCCGAAAAGGAACATCCGATGCGCAAATACTCCCTCAAGTCGATCGCCGCGACGGCGCTCGTTTCCCTGTTCTTGATGTCCAGCCTGGCGAATGCCGCCGGCCTGGTCGATATGGTCACCGGTCAGCTCGGTGTGTCGCCGTCTCAGGCCGAAGGCGGCCTCGGCGCCCTGCTGCGCACCGCGAAGGGCTCGATGGGCGACGATCAATACGGCAGCCTGCTGTCGATGGTCCCCGGCCTGGACGGCCTGGTCGATCAGGCACCGGCGCTGGGCGGTGGGAGCAGTGGCCTGGGCGGTCTGGCCAGTTCCGCCGGCCAACTGCTTGGCGGCGGCTCGGGCGATTCGCTGGCCGGGATGGGACAGCTGACCCAGGCATTCGACAGCCTGGGACTGTCCTCGGACATGGTCGGCAGCTTCTCCAAGCTGTTGCTCGACTATGTCCAGAACGAAGGCGGCAGCCAGGCCTTCGAACTGCTCAAGGGGGCACTCCCGATCTGACCGGCTCGCGTCGCGTCGATCGGCAGCCCTCCGGGACCGAAACGGGGCGGGATGAACAGCCTGTGTCACACCGGGTCATGCCGATGAACGGCCCTATCGCCGCCCAAAGGACCGGGACCCGCACCCTGCATCGCCTGGCCGTCGCTCTGCTGCTGTCGGTCGCCGCGGTACAGGGTGCCGTTGCCTCCGAGGCGCATCGGCTGCTGGTCGACACCGCGGCGTCGACCTTGACCGTGTTGGAAGGCCAAAGGCCGCTGATCACGCTGCACAACCTGTCGATCGGTCGCTACGGCGTCAACCGACAGAAGCTGCGGGGCGACAACACCACGCCGCTCGGCCGCTTTCGGGTGACGCGCGTCCGCCGTGACTCCGATTTCCACCGCTTCATCGCGCTCGACTTCCCGGATCTCGAACGGGCGCGCGACGCCCTCCGACAGGGCACGATCGATGCCCGCCAGTTTGAGCGCATCGTCGCCGCGCACCGACGTGGCAAGACCCCTCCGCAAGACACTGCCCTGGGCGGACACATCGGCATTCACGGCCTGGGGCGCGCCGACCCGCAGATGCATGCAACGCTGAACTGGACCAAGGGGTGCATCGCGCTGACCGACCGGCAGATCGACGCGCTGTTGCCCTGGGTGCGCGTCGGCATGGCGGTGGAAATTCGCTAGGCCGCGTCTTAATCTGTACTCAGGACCGACGCGTTGCGCTCAGCGCTCGCGCGGATGGTCATCACGCCAGCAGGAGGGCGCCGCCATGAACACCCGACCCGTCAAAACCGTACTCATTCTGGCCGCGAGTGCCGCACTGTTCGGCTGCGCGACCGCCAACGAAAAGGACCTGCGTACCGAACTCGCCGAGGTTCGCGCGATTGCCGAACAGGCCGCGGCCGACGCCGCCGTCGCCAAACAGGCCGCGGCCGATGCCCGTGACCAGTCGGATGCGGCGATGAATGCCGCGTCGGCCGCGCAGTCGCAGTCGGAGCAGACCGAGGCCAAGATCGACCGCATGTTCAAGAAGGCGATGTACAAATAGACACCGCGTCGCGGACCGGGCGTTCAACGGAACAGCGGATGGGTGATCGGTCGCCCGCTGGCACCGGGCCTGGAGACCGCCACGGGGAAACCGCGCGCCTCCTCGACGGCGCGGCGCAGCGCGGCGCCGTCGAGGACGGCCGGCTTTCGTTCGAGTTCGGCGTACACGATCTCGAGCGCGAAGCGCAGCAGGTCACCACGTGAGGTGGGATCCTCGTCGAGCGGTGGGTGCACCTCAAGATGCAGCACGCCGTCCTCCCAGCCGGCCTTGACCGGCTGATTCACGATCTGCACCGGCGTGCCGACCGGCACGGCCTCGAACAGTCCGGCGATGTCTTCGGGCAGCAGGCGCACACAGCCGTGGGTCACCCGCATGCCGACCCCGTAGGGTTTGTTCGTGCCATGGATCAGGTAGCCCGGCACCGCGAGACGCAGGGCGTATTCGCCGAGCGGGTTGTCCGGCCCCGGCGGCACCCGTTCGGGGACCGCGCGCCCCTCGGCGGCGGCCTCTTCTCGCACCGATGCCGGTGGATGCCAGCTCGGATCACGCTGTTTCGCGACGATCCGCGTCTCGCCGAGCGGCGTCTTCCAGTCCATACGCCCGATGCTCACCGGATAGGTGTCGACCACCGCCGGCTCAGCGGCGGTCTCGACGCGGAAGTGATAGAGGCGCATCTCGGGCAGATTCAGCACCAGCCCGCGGCGCGCGGCAACCGGCAGGACATACCACGTCGGGATCAGCACCTCGGCGCCTTCTTCGGGCAACCAGCGATCGACGTCCGGGTTGGCCAGGCGGATCTCCTCCTGGCCGACATCGTTGGCACGCGCGATGTCGAGCAGCGTCTCGCTGCGGCGCGCCGCAGCCCATTGCAGCGTGCCGACCAGATCGCTGCCCGGGGGAGGCAGTGGGTACTGCGTGGCAGCGACCACCCCGGTCAACCAGGGCGCGACAAGCAACAGGCAGCGGCGACACCTCATGTGCAGCACGCTAAGGGTGAACGGCCCGATCGCGGTGGATCAACGCATAGACGGCGGGGATCAGCAGCAGGGTGATCAGCGTCGATGCAGCGAGGCCGCCGAGTACCACGCGCGCCAGCGGCGCCTGGGCGTCGGCCCCTTCGCCGATCCCAAGCGCGAGCGGCAGCAGCGCGAGGATCGTGGTCAGCGTCGTCATCAGGATCGGACGCAGCCGGCGCCGTCCAGCCTCGGCCAGCGCCTCGCCGACCGGCAGGCCCTCGGTACGGAGACGCCCGGCCTGGTCGACCAGCAGGATCGCGTTGTTGACCGCGATGCCACCGAGCATGATGCAGCCGATCGCCGACTGCAGGTTGAGGGTGGTATCGGTCAGGAACAGCGTGAGCAGCACGCCGACCGTGGCGACCGGCACCGAGAGCATCACGACCAGGGGATCACGCAGTGATTCGTACTGCGAGGCCAGCACCATGTAGACCAGCAGCAGCGCGAGCCCCAGGGATACGCTGAGTTCGGAGAACGCCTTTTCCTGCTCTTCGTAGTTGCCGGCGATATGCAGGTCATAGCCGGTCGGGCGGGGGATCTCCGCGAGCCGCGACCGGACATCACGCACCACCGCCCCGAGATCACGCTCGGCGATGTTCGCCGACACGCTGACCAGCCGCTGCTGGTCCTTGCGCTCGACGATCACCTGGCCACGCCCCTCGTCGGTGGTCACCAGGTTGCGCAACGTGACCTGTTCACCGGCCGGGGTGCGCAGCGTGAGGTCGAGGATCTCGTCGATCGAGCGCTTCTCGGCGTTTTCCAACTGCACCAGGATGCGGTAGGAGTTGCCCTCGACGCGGTATTCGCCGGCCTTCGACCCGGCCACCGCCGTCTCGATGACCTCGGTGACGTCGCGCACCTCGAGTCCCAGATCGGCGATCTTGTCACGCAGGACGTGGATCTGCTGCTGCGGGATCCCCGCCTCGCGGCTGACGTTGACGTCGGTCACGCCCGGCACCCCGGCGATCGCTTCGGCCGTCCGTCGCGCGAGCGTCGCCAGGGTGTCCAGATTGAATCCGCGCACCTCGACGGTCACGCCCTCGTCGCCGGCGAGCAGGCGTTCGAGCAGGAACTGTCCCTGCGGTGCGCGGGTGCGGATCGTCATGCCGGGTATCTCGCCATCCAGCTGGCGGCGCAGGTCGCGGGCGATCTCGGTGTTGCTGCGCGGCCGGTCTGCCGCCGGGCTCAGCGACAGGCGGACCTCGCCCTGCGCCTTGGCGCTGCCGCGTGTGCCCGAGGTGACCACCGTGGCCACCGCGGACACGGTCTCGGGGACACCCGCATACACGATGTCCTCCATCAACCGGGTCTGCCGGTCGATCACATCCAGGCGCGTGCCGACCTCCATCTCACCGGTCACGCGCACCTCGCCCTCGTCGCTGGGCGGCAGGAACTCGGTACCGATGTACGGCAGCAGCAACAGGCTGGCGGAAAACAGCAATGCAGACACCAGTACGCTGGTCCAGCGGTAGCGCAGCACGCCGTGCAGCAGATCGCGATAACCGTTCTCGAGTGAATCCAGCATGGCGCCGGCGGCGGCGCTCAGGCCCGTCCAGCGACCGCCCGGGGAGGCCGAGCGCTGCAGCAGGCGCGAGGCCAGCATCGGTACCAGGCTCAGCGAGACCAGCAGCGAACAGAACAGGGAAAACATGATCACGTACGCGAGTTCCTTGAACAGCACCCCGGGGACGCCGCGCACGAACACCAGCGGCAGAAACACCGTCAGCGTCGTAATGGTGCCCGCCGTGACCGCCGCGGCGACCTCGCCGGTGCCGGCGATCGCCGCCGGTCCCGGCAGCTCGCCGCGCTCGTGGTGACGCCGGTAGATGTTCTCGAGCACCACCACCGAGCTGTCGACCATCATGCCGACACCGAGCGCGAGCCCGCCGAGGGTCATCAGATTCAACGTGAAGCCGCCGAAGTACAGCAGCGCGAAGGTCGCGATCACCGAGATCGGGATCGCCAGCGAGATCACCAGGGTGCTGCGCAGGTTGCGCAGGAAGAACAACAGCACCAGCACCGCCAGTGCGCCGCCGTACAGCACCGACTGCGCAACGTTGTCGATCGAGCGTTCGATGAAGTTGCCCTGGTTGATCACCGGCACGATATGGATCTGCGGGAACTCGCGATTCAGCTCGTCCACCTCGCGCAGCACGCGCTCGGCGACCTCGACGGTGTTGGCCTCGGCCTGTTTGCGGATCGCGACACGCAGGCCACGCTCGCCGTTGATGCGAATCACCCGGGTCAGTTTCTCGTAGGTGTCGCTGACCTTCGCGATCTGCCCCAGCGTGATCTGCGCACCGTCGCGCTTGCTGATCACGGTATGGCGGATGTCGTCGAGGCTGTTGAACTCGGCCGGGGCACGCAGCGTGACCTCGTAGGCGCCGCGCTCGATCTTGCCGGCCGGCAGGTCGAGGTTGGCGTTGCGGATCGCGTCGAGCACGTCGTTCAGCGGCAGACCGAGCGCATTGACCTTGGCCGGGTCGAGTTCGACCCGCACCTCGCGGGTGAAGCCACCCCAGGGGTCGACTTGGGCAACCCCCGGGATACGCGCGAAGCGGTAGCGGATCTGGTCCTCGAGGATCTGCGTCAGCTCGACCGGGTCGAGCGGGCTGGAGATGCCGAGCAACACCACCGGAAAGCTGTCGACATCGAACTTGGTCACGCGCGGGCCGACGATGTCGTCGGGCAGTTCGCTGATCTCGTCCGCCAGCGTCGCCTGCACGTCGACTGCGACCGCATCGATGTCCGAACCCCAGGCGAAACTGACGCGTACGCTGCTGTTGCCTTCGTACGATTGCGAGGTCATCTCGACCACCCCGGGCACGGTGGCGACGATCTCCTCGACGATCTGCGTCACCAGGCGCTCCATCACGATCGGGTCGGCGCCCTCGTACTGGGTGCGGATCGTCAGCGTCGGCAGCTCGATGCTCGGCAGCAGGTCGATCTGCAGCCTGCTGAGCGCGACCGAGCCGAGCACCAGCACGATCAGCGTCAGCATGCTGGCGAACACCGGCCGACGGACACTCGCGCTGGCCAGGCTCATCGGTCGGCCGCGCTCCGTTCGGCGGAGACGCGCAACGGCGCGCCGTCTTCGAGCAGCTGCTGACCCAGGGTCACGACCCGTCCCGCCAACTCGGCCCCGATCAGCTGCACCCGTCCCGCCTGGAGAATGCCCGGTTGCACCGCATGCCAAACGGCCGTCTCGCCGTCCCCGCCGACCAGGAACACGCCGTCGCGGCCATCCCGGCTGGTCAGCGCCTGCTGCGGCACGGTCACCGCATCGGCGACCCGCTGCAACGTGACCGTGGCGCGCGCGAACATGCCCGGCTTGAGACGCAGGTCGGGGTTGTCGATGCGCAGTTCGACGCGCGCCTGGCGGGTCGACTCGAGGAACACCGGGGCGATGCGCTCGATGGTGCCGGAGAAGCTGTCGCCGGGGAACGCGTCGGTCGCGATGTCGGCCGACTGACCGGCGCGCAGGCGCGCATAGTCGCGCTCGGTGACGAAGAACACCGCGGTGATGGGATCGAGTTCGACGATGCGCAACAGGGGTGCGTTCGCCGCCAGGGTCTGACCTTCGTCGACATAGCGCTCGGCCACCACGCGGCGTTCACTGCCGCCGCGCCAGTCGGCCGTCACCTGGGTATAACCGAGGCGGATACGCGCCGCCGCGAGATCGGCCTCGGCGCTGGCGATGCGTGCCCGGGTGACCTTGACCTGGGCCTGCTTGGCCAGTTGCTCGGCCTTGGCCACATCGCGCTGCGATTCAGAACTGACGCCGCGACCACGCAGTTCGTCGATGCGCTTCAGCTCGCGGTCGGCGATCTGCAACAGGCTGTCGGCCTCGGCCTTGCTCGCCCGCGCGACCTCGAGGTCGGCCTCGGCCCGCGCCACCGCCTGTACGTACTCGGCGTCGTCGAGCACCGCGACCACCTGGCCGCGGCTCACCGGATCGGCGAGATCGAGATTCAACCGCTCGACCCGACCGCTGACCTTGGGTGCGACGACGAACTCGGCACGCGCCTCCAGGGTGCCGGTGAAGGTCCGCTGCAACGCGATCGGGCCCCGTTCGATCGTGGCGACCTCGACCGGGACCGGCGGCTTGGCGCCCTTCTCGCGGGTCCCGGCCTGGGTCGCCTGCAGCCGCTGATAGATCGCCCAACCCAGCCAGGCAGCGGCAAGCAGAACAACCAGCAATAACAGGACGCCGCGGCGACCGGGGGTTCTCTCAGTTTGCACGCTGGCCTCTGAAGGGGTAACAACGGCTCGCAGTTCACTACGAACCCCGGTGCACATCAACCGCGAGCGGTCACCGGAATTCCCGTTGGACAGCCGGGCGCGGCAAAGATGCGGCGGCGGTACACCGAGACCCGCGGCGGCGACCGTTCAGAGACACGCCGGAAAGCCGCGCTGGACCAGGCCGAGCACGCCGTGCGAGGTGTAGTGCGCGAGTACGAATCCGAGCAACAGGCCGGTCGCTATCCAGGCAAGGTACGCGAGGTAGCGTCTCATGACGCCTCCGGTGGCACCTGCAACCCGGCGATGCGCGGTACCGGTCGCTCCCTGATCGGCAGGTTGAGCACCGCGGCGACCGCGCTCAATCCCATCGCCATCAGCCACACCGCGGTGTAGCTGCCGGCCAGGTCGTACAGGTAGCCGCCGAGCCAACCACCGAGAAAGGCGCCGAGCTGGTGGAACAGGAACACCAGGCCGGCGAGCATCGACAGGTTGCCGACCCCGAACAGCGTTGCAACGGTGCCGTTGGTCAAGGGCACTGTACTCAACCACAACAGACCCATCGCGACCGCAAACCCATAGGCGCTCCAGACCGACAGCGGCAACACCAGGAAGATCCCGATCACCAGCAGACGCGCCGCATAGATGCCGGCAAGCAACAGCGGCTTGGCGGTACGCGCCCCCCACACGCCGGCGACATAGGAGCCGACGATGTTGAACAGGCCGATCAGCGCCAGCGCCATGGCCCCGGCGGTACTCGGCAGACCGCCGTCACTGAGGTACGCCGGCAGGTGCACGCCGATGAACACCACCTGGAATCCACATACGAAGAAACCGAACGACAGCAGGCGGAACCCGCGATGGCGCAATGCCTCGCCGAGCACGCTGCGCGCGTCCCGTGCGCCCGCCCCCTGTCCGACGCCGGGCTCGACCAGCGCACTCGACAGCGGCACCATCAGCAGCGCCAGGGCGGCGAACAGCAGCAGCGCATCACTCCAGCCGACCCCGGCGATCAACAGATCACCGGCCGGCAGCAGCACGAACTGGCCGAGCGAGCCGGCGGCCATCGCGACCCCCATCGCCCAGCTGCGGCGCTCCGGCGCGACACTGCGGCCGACCACGCCGAACACCACCGGGTAAGCGGTGCCGCTGAGCCCCAGGCCGATCACCAGCCCGGCACTGAACAGCAGACCCCACTCGGTGTGGGCCTGGCTCATCAGGTAGAGCCCGAGCCCGTACAACAGTGCACCGCCGAACACCACGCGACCTGCACCGTGACGGTCGGCGAGGTGGCCCGCGATCGGCTGGGTCAGGCCCCAGACCAGGTTCTGCACCGCCAGCGCCAGTCCAAAGGCCCCTCGCCCCCAGCCGAGTTCGGCGGACATCGGCCACAGAAACAGACCAAACGCATGCCGTACCCCGAGCGAGAGGCTCAGCACGGTGGCGGCGCATAACAGCACGATCGCCGGTGAGCGCCAGGTTGCATGCTGCATGTCTCTCCTCGATGCGCGTATATACCCGCGTTAGGGTGAAAAGATCACGGCGGGCTGTCGATCAGTTCTTCCAGCAGCGTTGTCAGCTGCTCGACGTGCCCTTCACCCAGCAATCCTGCGACTTTCTTCTGCGCGGCCTCCCATTGCGGTATCGCGCGATCGAGTGCGCGCATGCCCTGGCGACTCAGGCGTACCAGCCGGGTACGGCTGTCGCGACCCGGGAGAAACACAACCAAACCCGCCTTCTCCAGCGGGCGCAGGTTGCGGCCGAGGGTGCTGCGCTCCAGACCTGTCGCCTCGGCCAGCGTGGTGATGTATGGCTCGTCGAGGCGCGAGATCGTGCGCAGCAGCGAGAACTGCGTCACCGTGAGTCCGGTTGCGGCCAGCGCCTCGTCGTAGAGCCGAGTCACCGCGTGCGCCGCGCGTCGCAGCCGGGTGCAATGGCAGGTCGTGCTCAACATAGTCTGTAGCATATACCCGCTTTTTGCGCCTGCAAATCCAGGCGCAGGCGATCGATGCGGGATCGCATGGCGGCCTACGGCGGCGGCTCGGCCAGCCGCGCGTGCATCTGCGCCTCGATGACCGCCGCCGGCCCATCACCGACCCGGACCTCGAGGGCGAGCCGCGCACGTCCCGCCCCCGCCAGATGCTCGGTGAACGCGTGCGCCGCGTCCACGTCGACCGCGCAGCGGCAACGGATATCTTCGCGCACCGGCCTGCGGTAGCGAATAGTCGCCGCTGCAACCACCAGTTCCGCATCCAGACCGGCGCGCGCGATCAGGTGCGCGCTCAGCGCCCACGCGGTCAGTATGCCGAGTGCATAGAGGCTGCCGGCGAATCCGGTACCGTGCACATTGACGTTCGGCGCGAGCGGCGCCTCGACGGTGATCGCGGTCGCGTCGAGGTGCGTGATGCAGTACCCCATCGCATCGCTCATCGGGATCCCGCGCAGGATCTTCGCCTGCAGGTCCGCGACATCGCTCACGCAAAGGTGTCCTTGTAGGTCGCGCGCAGCACGTTTTTCTGCACCTTGCCCATGGTGTTGCGTGGCAGCTCGTCGACGATGTACACGCGTTTCGGTTGCTTGAACCGCGCCAGCCGGTCAGCCAGCGCATCGACCACGGCCTGCTCCGACAGCACGGCGCTGCCGTCCGGTACCACGACCGCGGTCACGCCTTCACCGAAGTCCGGATGCGGTACACCGATCACCGCGGATTCCTTGACGCCGGGCAGCTCGTCGAGCTGCGCCTCGATCTCCTTGGGGTAGACATTGAAGCCGCCCGAGATGATCAGGTCCTTCGCGCGGCCGACGATGGTCACTCGGCCGTCCGCGTCCATGACCGCGATGTCGCCGGTGATGAACCACCCGTCGGGCCGGAACTCTTCGGCAGTCTTTTCGGGCATCTGCCAGTATCCCCTGAACACGTTGGGCCCGGAGATCTCGAGCACCCCGGCCTCACCGTGCGGCAGCTCGACGCCCTGCTCGTCGACCACCCGGGCGTCGATCCCGGGGAGCGCGAAGCCGACCGTACCGGCGACCCGTTCGCCGTCGTAGGGATTGGAGGTGATCATGCCGGCCTCGGTCATGCCGTAGCGTTCCAGGATCCTGTGCCCGGTTCGGGCCTCGAACGCGCGATGGGTGTCGGCGAGCAGCGGTGCCGAACCGGAGATGAACAGGCGCATGTTGCGGCACGCCTCGCGGTTCAGGCCCGGGTGATCGAGCAGGCGTGTGTAGAACGTCGGCACACCCATCATCACACTGCACCTCGGCAACCGCTCAATGATGCCGTCGGCGTCGAAACGCCGCATGAACAGGACCCGCGAACCGCCGAGCAATGCGCAATGCAGCGCGACGAACAGACCGTGCACATGGAAGATCGGCAATGCGTGCAGCAACACATCTTGATGCTGCCAATGCCAGTAGTGGTACAGCACCTGCGCATTCGACGCCAGGTTCGCGTGGCTCAGCATCGCGCCCTTGGAACGGCCCGTGGTCCCCGAGGTGTACAGGATCGCCGCCAGTTCATCAGGCTCGACCTCCACCACACTGTCGTTTGCCGGAAGCTTTGCCTGGGCGGCCAGCAGGTCGCCGTCTCCGTCCGCGCCAAGGGTCAACACCTCGTGCACCCCGCAGTCGCGCGCGACCTCGCGCAGTGCGCCGTGTTTCCCGGGTGTGCACACGAACAGGCGCGGTGTCGCATCGTTGAGAAAGTAGGCAATCTCGCTCGCGGTATACGCGGTGTTCAGCGGGATATAGATCGCGCCGGCACGCAGGCACGCGAGATACAACAGCACCGCCTCGATCGACTTTTCCACCTGCACGACGACGCGGTCGCCTTTCTCCACCCCGCGCCGCAACAACAGCTCGTGCATGCGGCCACTGCGTGCATCGATCTCGTCGTAGCGCAATTGACGGCCGTTGCCGGCATCCAGGAACAGGGCGTCGGCGTCTCGGGGGAATCGGTCGCGGAACAGCGCGTAAAGGTTGGCGTTACTCATCGCGGGTCAGATCCTTGAAAGCAGGTTGTAGGCCATGCGGCTGGCCAGCAGGAACAGGAACAGGGCAAACAGGCGGCGCAGCAACTGGTCCGGCAGTCGATGCGCAAGGGTTGCACCCAGGGGCGCAAACAGGAGGCTGGCGGCGACCACGCCACCGAACACCGGCAGGTTGACGTAACCGAGACTGGCCGGGGGTATCCCGGCCTCGTCCAGACCGCCGACGATGTAGCCCAGCGTGGCGCTGACGGCCAACGGCAGACCGACCGCGGCCGCGGTGGCGATCGCCCGCTTGACCGGCACCCCGCAATAGCTCAGGAACGGCACATGCATCGCGCCGCCGCCTATCCCCATCAATGCCGAGATGACACCGACCGTGACCGAGGTCGCGGCGAGACCTCGGTCCCCCGGCAGGCCGCGGTGAGCGGACACGCGCGCCATCGCCATCTGCGCAGACACTGCGAACAGGAACACGATGAACGCGATGTACAAGGCATCGCCGGGGATGATGTCGGCCAACCAGGCACCGATCAGGGAGCCGACGAACACCGCAGGCCCCATGACCCGGAACAGCCGCCACTCGACCGCGCCCTTGCGGTGATGGGTATAGACACTGGTCATCGCGGTCACCACGATCGTCGCCAGCGAGGTCCCCAAGGCCATCTTGATCGCCAGGCCATGCTGCATGCCGTTGCCCTCGAACAGCAGGGTGACGATCGGCACGATGATCACGCCGCCGCCGATGCCGAGCAGGCCGGCCAGGGTACCTGCGACGGCACCGGAGAGTAACAACATCGGCAGATCCATCAGCGTTTACCCGGCGCGATCCGATGCCGTCAGAGTGCCGCCGCCACCGCGTCGTAGTCCGGCTCCTGGGCGATCTCGGGCACCAGCTCACGATGGAGCACGGCGCCGTTCTCGTCGATCACCACCACCGCGCGCGCGAGCAGTCCACCGAGGCGCCCCTCCGCCATGTACACGCCATAGTCTCGACCGAATTCGGGCGCACGATAGACCGACGCCGTCTCGACATGATCGATGCCCTCGGCGCCACAGAAGCGGCTCAGCGCGAACGGCAGGTCGGCGGACACGCACAGCACCTTGGTGTTGGGCATCGCGGCGACGCGTTCGTTGAACTGGCGGACCGACTTCGCACAGGTCGGCGTGTCGATGCTCGGGAAGATATTCAGCACCAGCCGCGACCCCCGATAGTCGGCGAGGCCGACCGGCGACAGGTCGCCTTTGCGCAGTGCAAAGTCCGGCGCAGGGTCACCGACCGCCGGCAAATCGCCGCTGGTCTGGACGATCTCGCCCCTCGAAGAAATCGTTGCCATGTCTCCCCCTGTCTGCGATCTAAGGCACCGACCCGATGCCTGGGGCGCGCGACATTGCGCGATGTGAAACGGGTGGGATCCGTCCGGGGCCCGCTGTCCGCAGGCAAGCGCCCGATACAACCTAAGATTAACGCTACCGGCATCGCCAGACCGCGCTGCCCGATGCACGGTAACAGCGAGGAATACCGATGATCAACACGCTGCATCACTACGTCAACGGCGCCCGGGTGGAGGGCAAGAGCGGGCGTTATGGCGACGTCTACGACCCGGCGACCGGTGCGGTCGCAGCACGCGTACCGCTGGCTTCGGCGAGCGAGACCGGTGCGGCGATCGCCGCTGCGGCGGCGGCCTTCCCCGGTTGGCGCGACACCTCTCCGCTGCGACGTGCCGCGGTGCTGTTCCGCTTCAAGGAGTTGCTCGATGCGCACAGCGACGAGATCGCCCAGCTGATCGCCGGCGAACATGGCAAGGTACTGAACGACGCGCGCGGCTCGCTGGCCCGCGGCATCGAGGTGGTCGAGTTCGCCTGCGGCGCCCCACACCTGCTGAAGGGGACCTTCTCGGAGAATGTCGGTACCCATGTCGACAGTCACTCGGTGCGCCAGCCTGTCGGCGTGTGCGCCGGGATCACGCCGTTCAATTTTCCGGCGATGGTCCCGATGTGGATGTTTCCGATGGCGATCGCGTGCGGCAACACCTTTTTGCTGAAGACCTCCGAGCGCGTGCCATCCACGGCGCTGCGCCTCGCCGAGCTGTTCAGCGAGGCCGGTCTTCCACCCGGCGTGCTGAACGTGGTCAACGGCGACAAGGAGGCGGTCGACACGCTGTTGACGCATCCCGAGGTCGCGGCGGTCAGTTTCGTCGGTTCGACAACGGTCGCCGAATACATCTACCGCACCGGCACCCAGCACGGAAAGCGCGTGCAGGCGCTGGGCGGCGCGAAGAACCACATGGTGGTGATGCCCGACGCCGATCTGGAACAGGCGACCGACGCACTGATGGGCGCGGCCTACGGATCGGCCGGGGAACGCTGCATGGCGATCTCGGTCGCAGTCGCGGTCGGCGACGACGTCGCCGATGCGCTGGTCGAGCGCCTGGCCCCGCGCGTTGCGGCGCTCAAGGTGGGCCCGGCCACCGATCCCACCTCCGAGATGGGACCGCTGGTGACCCGTGCGCACTACGACCGGGTCAGGGGCTACGTCGACCTGGGCGTCGAGGAGGGCGCCCGGCTGGTGGTCGACGGCCGTCACGTTGTGGTGCCCGGACACCCGGACGGTTTCTATCTCGGCGGCTGCCTGTTCGATGAGGTCACCGCCGGAATGCGGATCTACCAGGAAGAGATATTCGGGCCGGTGCTGGTGATCGTCCGGACGCCCGATTTCGAACACGCACTGGCGCTGGTCAACGCCCACGAGTACGGCAACGGTACCGCGATCTTCACCCGCGACGGCGACACCGCGCGCACCTTCGCATCGCGTGTCCAGGTCGGGATGGTCGGGGTGAACGTGCCGATCCCGGTGCCCATGGCATTCCACAGTTTCGGTGGCTGGAAGCGTTCGCTGTTCGGCGACGTGCACATGCACGGCATGGAGGGCGTGCACTTCTACACCAAGCTGAAGACTGTCACCTCGCGCTGGCCGACCGGGATCCGTGCGGGCGCCGACTTCCACATGCCGACGATGAAATAGGGGACCGCCGATGCCGACCATCCATGCGACTGTCACGCAATTGGATCACTCCGCCTCATTGGCGGATGTGCGCGGGCACCCGCTGACGATCGACAGACCCGAGGCCAAGGGCGGGCAGAACAAGGGGCCTATGGGTGGCGAGGCGCTGCTGATGGGGCTCGGTGGCTGCTTCATGAGCACCCTGCTGGCCGCGGCGCTGGCGCGCAACGTCACACTGCGTGACACCAAGGTAGACATCGAGGGCGAGCTGGCCGATGCGCCGCCCCGCTATGCGGCGATCCGCATGCGGATCAGTGCACACTGCGAGCCTGCCGGGGAACTGGCCAAACTGGTGACGCTCGCCGAACGCGGCTGCATCGTCGCCAACACGCTGCGCCGGGCCGTCGAGCTGCAGATCGAATGCGCATCCTGAAGCGAGGGCGCTATCGGCGGTTCCGCGTCGCTACGGCGCGCTGGCCCGAAAAATGCGTACCGTTGCCAAACCAGGCGTCGGTGCAACCGGGGTCCATGGCACGCGCTGCGCGGCCCTGTGGCGACGGCAGCAGACACAGGGTGTCTGCCGCCTGCGCGTGGTTGCGACGATTCGGGTCTGAAAGGAGCACCTGGTGGGCTGTTTTGTCCACCCGGTAAGACTTTTCGACCCACTCTTGGCGGGGCACACCGGATGCGGTGGCCCTCGCCACCAATCGCTGCGAGCACAGGAGGCTCTGTGGTGGGCCGGCCGGCAGCCGGTCGTTGACGATGGAGAGGCCGTAGGGCGCAGGATTCGCACGACGGGCGGACAACCGGTCCGATGCACGGACCACAGCCAAAAGAAAGGTCACAGCACCCGGGACATGGGCGCGATGACACCGAAAACCGGAGGAACCGAGATGAGTGAAGACAACAAACAGACCGCTGTGAAATCTGAAGACGAACAGGTCAGCGGCCGGCGTAAGTTTCTGAAGGGGGGCCTCGCGGCCACCGCGGGTGCGGCGGCGGGCATCCTGGGTGCGCCGGCCGTGGTGACGGCGGCCGCCCCGAAGGTCATCAAGATGCAGACCTCGTGGCCCGCATCCGACATCTGGATGGATTTTGCCCGTCAGTATGTAGAACGCGTCGAAAAGATGTCTGGCGGTCGCCTGAAGATCGACCTGCTGCCGGCCGGCGCCGTAGTGGGCGCTTTCCAGGTCCTTGACGCGGTCAACGACGGGGTGCTCGACGCGGCGCATACGGTGCCGGTGTACTGGTACGGCAAGCACAAGGCCGCTTCGCTGTTCGGCACCGGGCCGGTGTTCGGCGGTAGTGCGACCACGATGCTGTCGTGGTTCTATGCCGGTGGCGGCCAGGATCTGTACCGCGAGCTGACCCAGGACATCATGGGACTGAACGTGTACGGCTTCTACGGATTCCCGATGTTCGCGCAGCCATTCGGCTGGTTCAAAAAGCCGGTTACCACCGCTGCCGAGCTGCAGGGCTTCAAATACCGGACCGTCGGCCTGGCCGCAGACCTGTTGCAGAAAATGGGTATGAGTGTCGCGCAGCTGCCCGGCGGCGAGATCGTGCCGGCGATGGAGCGCGGTGTTATCGATGCGTTCGAGTTCAACAACCCATCGTCCGACATGCGATTCGGCGCCCAGGACGTCGCGAAGTACTATTATCTCTCGTCGTATCATCAGGCGAGTGAGAGCTTCGAGTTCCTGTTCAACAAGGATTCCTTCGACGACCTCGATGACGACCTGAAGGCGATCCTGCAGTACGGCGTCGAGTCTGCCAGTACTGCGAACACCGCAATGGCAATGGACAACTACTCCAAAGACCTGAAAGCACTTCAGGAAAAGCACGGCGTCAATGTAGAACGCACCTCGAAGGACATCTTGGACGCTCAGCTCAAAGCCTGGGACCAGTTGATTCCCGACCTGGAAAAAGATCCGTTCATCAAGAAGGTGCTCGACAGTCAGCGCGCCTGGGTCGAACGCGTCGTGTTCTACGAGTTGATGAACGCGCCGGACTATGCACTGGCCTACAACCACTACTTCCCCGGCAAGCTGAAGCTCTGACCCTACCGGGCATCCCGAAACGCTGCGGCGGCATCGCACAGGTGTCGCCGCGGTTTCCCGGGTTAAGATCACCCGACGCAAACGGGGGAGATGCAGATGCTCGGCTACATCGCGTTCGCCGATCGATTGTCCGCTTGGTTCGGCAAGGCCTTCGCATGGCTGATCCTGGTGATGACTTTCGGGGTGAGTTACGAGGTGCTGGTGCGCTACGGATTCAATGCACCGACCAGCTGGGCGTTCGATCTCTCGTACATCACCTATGGCACGCTGTTCATGATGGGCGGTGCCTACACCCTGTCGCGCGGTGGTCATGTGCGCGGCGATTTTCTGTACCGCCTTTGGAAGCCACGCACCCAGGCACGCGTGGAACTGACGCTGTATTTCCTGTTTTTCTTTCCCGGCATCATCGCGCTGATCATCGCGGGCTGGAAATACGCCGAACGCTCGTGGCGCTACATGGAGGTGAGCGTCAATAGCCCGGCCGGCATCCCGATCTTCCCGTTCAAGACGGTGATCGTCGCTGCCGGAGCACTGCTGTTTGTACAGGGCATAGCCCAGGTGTTCCGCTGCATCCTCTGCATCCGCACCGGCGAATGGTTGATCGCGGCCGAGGACGTCGAAGAGACCGAGATCCAGCTGGCACGCGAGTCCGGCGTCCAACCGGGCCATTTCGCGTCCTCGGCGGCCCGCGAGGATGGCGTCGGACTGCGCGAAGAGTACAAGAACGAAATCGACGACCAGGAGCGCAGCTGAACCATGTCTGACCCAATCGTTGCGCTGGCGATGCTCGGGATCTTCCTGTTCATCATCCTGCTAGGTTTCCCGATTGCGTTCACGCTGATGGCGATGGGCATCGGGTTCGGTTACTACGCCTATTTCGATCCCGACCGGATGTGGCGCGCCTACAACCGGGCGATCGATCAGGGCGACCCCGGCCAGTGGGACCGTATTCAGCTCTGGATCGATGGCCTGTTCAACAATCGCATCTTCGACCTGTTCGTCAACCAGACGTATTCGGTCATGTCCAACGACGTGCTCACGGCGGTGCCGTTGTTCCTGTTCATGGGTTACATCGTCGAACGCGCCAACATCGTCGCAAGGCTGTTCCACACCCTGAACATCGCTGCACGCCGTATTCCCGGATCCATGGCGGTGGCCGCACTGATCACGTGCACCCTTTTCGCCACTGCGACCGGCATCGTCGGCGCAGTCGTCACGCTGATGGGCCTGCTGGCGTTCCCGGCGATGCTCAAGGCACGCTACGACACCAGCCTTGCGGCCGGTGTCATCTGCGCGGGAGGCACCCTCGGGATCCTGATCCCGCCGTCGATCATGTTGATCGTGTACGCGGCGGCATCCGGCGTCTCGATCGTAAAACTGTATGCCGGCGCGCTGTTTCCCGGGCTGCTGCTGGCTGGTCTGTACATGATCTACGTCGTCACGCGATCAATGATGCAGCCGAGCCTGGCTCCGAAGCCGACCCGGGAAGAGATCGGCGACATCACCACCGCGCAGATCGTCGTTCAGCTGCTGACGTCATTCTTCCCCCTCGCGTTCCTGATCCTGGCGGTTCTTGGCGCCATCCTGTTCGGCCTCGCCACGCCGTCCGAAGCGGCCGCGGTCGGCGCCCTTGGCGGCCTGCTTCTGACCTTCATCTACCGCGCCTTTACCTGGCAGCGCCTCCGCGAATCCGTGTACCTGACCGTACGCACGACCGCGATGGTGTGCTGGTTGTTCGTCGGCTCCTGGACCTTTTCGTCGGTATTCTCCTATCTCGGCGGCGAGCAGATCATCTCGGAGTTCGTGACCGGGTTGGATATCTCGCCGGTAATGTTCCTGATCATGGCGCAGATCATCATCTTCCTGCTCGGCTGGCCGCTGGAATGGTCGGAGATCATCATCATCTTCGTGCCGATCTTCCTGCCCCTGCTGCCGCACTTCGGTATCGATCCGCTGTTCTTCGGTATCCTCGTCGCGCTCAACCTGCAGACCTCGTTCCTGACGCCGCCGATGGCGATGTCGGCCTACTACCTGAAAGGCATCGCGCCGCCGCACGTGCAGCTCAACCAGATCTTCAAGGGCAACTATCCCTACCTGGCAATGGTGCTGTTCGCGATGGTGATCCTTTACAACTTCCCAGCGATCACCTTCTGGCTGCCGGACCAGGTCTATGGCCGTTGAACCCTACATCACCGGGAACATGTCACGCGATGCCGCCGACCTGAGTGCATTGGAGGCGCGCGAGCACATCGCTGCAGGCACCCTCAGCGCAGTCGACCTGACCACCGCCTGCCTGCAGCGGATTGCCGCACAGGAAGAGCGCATCGGTGCCTGGTCCTCGCTCGACCGACAGTTTGCACTGGCACAGGCGCGTGCGCTGGACGCCCACCGGCAGTCCGGACGTCCGCTGGGTCCGTTGCACGGCCTGCCGATCGGCATCAAGGACATTGTCGATACGCGCGACCTGCCCACCGAGAACGGCAATGCTCTCGACAGCGGGCGGCGGCCGGAGACCGATGCGGCGGTGGTCGCACGCCTGCGGGCCGCCGGTGCGGTGATCCTCGGCAAGACCGCCACCACCGAGTGCGCCTACCTGGCGCCCACGAAGACACGCAACCCACACAACCCCGACCATACGCCGGGCGGCTCGTCTTCGGGCTCGGCCGCGGCGGTCGCAGCCGGCATGGTGCCCCTCGCTCTGGGCACCCAGACCGGCGGGTCGGTGATCCGCCCGGCCTCGTTCTGCGGTGTCGTCGGCTTCAAGCCGACGTTCGGCCTGATCCCGCGCACCGGCGTGCTGCGGACCTCACGCCGGCTCGACACGCTGGGGACCTTCGGTCGAACGATCGAGGACGCGACCCTGCTCGCCGACGTGTTGACCGGCCACGACGCCGGCGACCCCGATACCCGACCTGCGGCGGCGCCGCGGCTCCTCGACACGGCGCTCAGCAAACCGCCGGTCACGCCGCAGCTCGCGTTCTTGAAGACGCCGGCCTGGCCGTCCATCGATGCCGACTGTGCCGAGGGTTTTGGCGAACTGGTCGCCGCCCTGGGCGACCGCTGCGACGAGGTCGAACTACCACGCATCTTCGCCGAGGGCGCCAGCGCGCACCGGCGTGTGATGCTCGCCGAGATGGCACACAACCTGCGGCCCTACTACGATCGGGGCCACGACCGGCTGGCCGAGCAGACGCGCAGCGCCATCGAGGAAGGACGCGCGATCAGCGCCACCGACTACCTGGCCGCGCTGGATTGGCGCGATACGCTGTACGCCGGCCTCGGGGAGATCTTCGAACGCTACGACGCGATCGTCACACCGGCGGCCCGCGGCGAGGCGCCGGCCGGGCTGCACAGTACCGGAGACGCGGCATTCAACGTGCTCTGGTCCTTCACCGGCGTCCCGGCCGTGACGCTGCCGTTGCTGACCGGCGCAAACGGGCTGCCAATCGGCGTGCAACTGGTCGGCCCGCGCCACGACGATGGGCGCCTGCTGCGCACCGCGCGTTGGCTGGTAGAGACGATTGCCGCCGGCGACTGACGCGATAAGACAAGCGAGGACGAACGATGACCGACAAGATCATGGCGATAGCGGCGCTGGCGACGATGATCGCGTTCCTCGGCGTGGTCGCGTGGTTCGTGCCCGAACCCGATCTGATCGGGGTGATCGTGTTCGTTTCGCTGCTCGCGGTGTACGATTTCTGGCACACACTGCGTGACCCGGGCCGCAAGGGCCGCCCGAACGCCTGACTGCCGGCGGTCAGTTCAGGCGGTCGCGTGGTTCGCGACCGGCCATGATCGCATCGAGATTGTCCAACGCCCGAAATCCCATTGCATCACGCGTCTCGCGGGTCGCGCTGCCGATGTGCGGCAACAGAAAGGCGTTGTCGAGGGTACGGTAACGCGGATCGATATGCGGCTCGTCGTTGAACACGTCGAGGCCGGCCGCGAACAGCTTGCCTGACTGCAATGCAGCGATCAGCGCGTCGTCATCGACGACAGCACCGCGGGCGGTGTTGACCACGACGGCATCATCCGGCAGCAGCGCGATCGTCTGTGCATTCAGCAGATGGCGTGTCTCGGGTGTCGCGGGACAGTGGATCGAAAGAACCTCGCTGTTTGCCAGCAGGTCTTTCAACTCGGCGTGAAACAGCGCACCCTGCTCGAGATCGGGACTGATCCGGTGCCGGTTGTAATAGTGGATCTGCATGTCGAAACCGCGCGCGCGCCGCGCCACGACCTGGCCCACTCTGCCCATGCCGATGATGCCCAGGCGTTTGCCGCTGATCTCGATACCGAGCTGGCCGATCGCGCTCCAGTCGCGCCAGGTGTCGTCACGCAGCATGCGTGCGCCTTCGTGGGCACGACGGGCGGCCGCAAGCATCAGAAGGACAGCGATCTCGGCAGTGGCGCTGCTCAACACATCGGGCGTATTGGTGACCACGATGCCGCGAGCACGCGCCGCCGCCAGATCGATGTGGTCATAGCCGACCGAGAAGCTGCATATCGCCCGCACGCTGGGCGGCAGCTCCGCAATCAGCCGCGCGTCCAGTCTTTCGGTGTGGCACGGAATGATCGCGTCCATCCCGCCTGCCAGTTCGAGCAGGCGCGCCCCTGAATAGACCTCATCGTCGATATTCAACAGGGCGTCGTAGTCGCGCCGCAGCCTGTCTTCTACGGCCTGTGGCAGGCGGCGGGTCACCAGGACCCTTGGCTTGTCTGACATCGTTGCGTTCCAGTCTGTCACAGACCCTTGGCCGGCCCGACGCTAGGGCCGTGAACCGACCTCGCGCTGAACCAGGGCCTGCATCGATTCGATCTCGTCGAGCGCCACATACACGGTGAACTTGCCGCCGTGTACGCTCTGTTCCACCTCTGCCGAACCCTCGGTGATGCGCTTCAACACGCCCTCGCGCTCCGGTTGGCCGCGCGGCTTGATCACCACAGGGTAGTTGACATAACGCGCAATGTCCCCCGGAGGTACCGGTTCGAACTCGCGTCGGACGATGATCCGCTGCGGTCGCGCGGTGGTCTCGGTCTCGCCCTCCGCAGGCCCGGCGCCGAAGAGCGCCGCCAGGCCCGCTGCATCCGGACGCTGCCAGGTGAAGCGGGTGTCGGTGATCAGTTCGCCGTTGACGGTCAGGCGCATCCCGAGTGCGTCGACCCACTGGTCGGGTGGCAGGAACAGCAGACTGAGCATGCCGACCGGCTCACTGGGCGCGGCGACCAGTTCGAACTCGCCCCAGTCGCGATAGAAGCGTCGCAGCGCGGCCTCCAGCCCGGAGCCGAGTTCTACGCCGAATAGCTCGAATTCACGCAACGCCCGGTCGGCGAGGCGCTCACTCCACGCCTCGATGGTGGCATCGGTGCCGATCGCACAGGTTTTCAACAGCTGACGACCGAACTCCGGTGCCACCCGCATGGCCATGTTCAGCCGGGCGAAGCTTGGCGGCGGCCCGTTCGGACTGCCGAGGTACTCGGCATCGACATCGGCCAGGGTCGCACCGAGTCGCACTGACTCGATGTCGTGGATGTCGAAGTTCATCGCCACGTCCAGCGAACGGTCGGCCTCGTTCAACCTGTAACTGCCGTCGAAATCCATGCTCAGTTGGCTGAACCCGATCTGGCGCAACAACTGCGGGTCCACCTGCAGGCCGTTTTCACAGGGCTGGGCACCCGTCGGAGCGGCAGCCGCAAACAGGTCGGCATCCAGCGGGACACTCAATCCAAAGACCGCGAACGACATGCTCGGCGGCGGTGCGTTCTCGCCGGGCTGCCAACGGGCGCCCTGCACGAAAAACATCGGGTCGTCGCTCGAAACACGCACCGCTTCGACGGCGATCCGGTCCTCGTAGCCCACGGGCTGCACGGTGATGCCGCTCACCGTCACGATTCCCCGTAGATCCGTACTGATGTCCGTGTAGTGAATCTCGGCCTGATCGGCGGCCGCAACGATGGCGTCGTCGACCGTGGTCTTGGCCTTGTAGTAGACGAATCCCTTCAGCGCGGCGTAGATCAGCGCAGGGACAATGACAATCCAAATCAGTCTGGTTGGGCGCATCGACATGGGTGACTATCCTCCGGGTCGCATCAGCGGCTCTTCGACCTGTTGTCGTTTAGCGGCACCCAGCAGGTGTTCTATAAGGGTCAGGGCAAAATCCATCGCCGTGCCCGGTCCGCGCGAGGTCACGACCTTGCCGTCGGTGACCACCGAATCGGCCAGCAAGCGGGAGCTTGGCGCCAGCCTGCCGTCGATCGCGCCGGGATAGGCGGTCGCACGCCGGCCGTCGAGCAGTCCGGCGCTCAGCAACACCTTGGGAGCGGCGCAGATCGCGGCCGTGTAGCGGTCCTGCTCGGCCATCCGCTGCAGCAGGGCATGGATGCGCGGGTCGGCATCGAGGTGGTCCGCGCCGGGCTGGCCACCAGGCAAGACCACCATGTCGAATTCCTGGTCTAGCACCTCGTCGAGGCTGCAATCGGGGAGCAGTACCACGCCGCGGCTCGCGGTCACCACACCGTCGCCGAGGCCGGCGGTAACCACCTCGATACCGGCGCGGCGCAACAGGTCGATGACGGTTACTGCCTCGAGTTCTTCGCAACCGTTGGCAAGGGGGACGAGGACGCGTGCCATAGCTTTGGGCTCCTGTTGAGTTCGACCAGCTGCGAAGCGGGCACCAGTTCAACGCCTTGGGCGGCCAGCGTCGGCAACTCCTCGGCGAGCGCCGCCAGGGTCTCGGGGTAGGGGTGACCGATGCCGATCGCGCTGCCGCGCTGTTTCGCCAGCGACAGCAACCGTCGGAACTGGCCCCGCACGTACTCGGTATCGGGCTCGTTGTCGAGAAACACGTCGCGCTGCGCGTGCGCCAGGCCGGCCTCCCGTGCGCTGTGCCGCGCGACGGTGCGCACGTCGGTACGGCTGTCGACGAAATACAGCCGGTTGTAACAGCTGAGGTCTTCCATCAACCAGTGCATCGCCGCCGGGTGCCGGGTCAGCAGGCTGCCCATATGATTGTTGACCCCGGCGGCATATGGCACCGTGGCCAACGCCGCGCGTACCGTGTAGCCGAAATCCTCGCGCGTCATTCCCAGCCTGAGCGCTCCCGGACCCAGCGGTCGGCCGTCGGAAGACTGCATCGGCAGGTGCAGCATCACCTCTTTGCCGGCCGCGTGCGCCGCGTGTGCCAGACGCTCGCTGTAGGGGAGCTGCGGCAGAATCGAGTAGGTCAAGGCGCCGGGCAATGCCACCGCCTGCAGACCCAGCATCCGGTTGTTGCCAAGGTCGTCGATGATGATCGCGATGCGCGCCGGCGGTTGCGCGAACACCGGCATCGCGAACAGGACGAACAGCGCCGCGATCAGGCGGCGCAGCCTGGCCGACGTGGCGTCAGGCACTGCCATCCGGGCGCAGAATCACCAGGCCCTTCAGCAGGTTGAGGGCCTCGGTCAGCGCATAGTCGGTAGCATCCTCGCCGTCCTTGTCGGCAGCGGCCTTCTTGTCGGACTTGCCGTTGTCCTGCCCATTGCCGTTCTCGCCCGGATTCACGAGGTGCCGCGCCAGATCGGCCTCCTTGATCATCGTCCGCTCTTCGCCCTTGGTCAGGCGCACGTTCTCCAGGGTGATGTCGGGGACTATCCCCTCCGCCTGGATCGAGCGCCCGTTGGGTGTGAAATAGCGCGCCGTGGTCAGCTTCACCGCGGTGCGTTCATTCACGGGGACTATGGTCTGCACCGAGCCCTTGCCAAACGTCTGCTGGCCCATGATCACCGCCCGTTTATGATCCTGCAGCGCACCCGCGACGATCTCCGATGCGGATGCGGAGCCGCCGTTGACCAGTACCACGATCGGCGCGCCGTCGAGCACGTCATCGGGTGCGGCGCGGAACTTCAGTTGCGAATCACGCACACGTCCCTCGGTGTAGACGATGGTCCCTGCGGGCAGGAACGCGTCGCTGATCGCAACCGCGGCATTCAGAATGCCGCCCGGGTTGTTACGCAAGTCGAGGACCAGGCCTTTCAGGTTCCCGCCGGCATTGCGCTTCAAGGCGCCGATCGCGGTCAGCATGTCTTCAGGCGTGCGCGCCTGGAACTGCGAGATGCGTACGTAACCGAAACCCGGCTCGAGCATCCGGTTCTTCACGCTGACCGTCTTGATCACGTCGCGCACCACGGTGATCTCGATCGGCTTGTCCTCGCCTTCTCGCACGATGGTCAGGCGGATCTTGGTGCCGGCCTTGCCGCGCATGCGCTTGACGGCGTCGTCCAGGGTCATGCCTTTGACCGGTTGATCGTCGAGCCGGATGATCAAGTCGCCGGACCGCACGCCCGCGCGCTGCGCCGGCGTATCGTCGATCGGCGCGATCACCTTGACGAAACCGTTTTCCATACCGACCTCGATGCCCAGACCACCGAACTCGCCACTGGTGCCGACCCGGATGTCCCTGTAGTCCTCTTCGTCCAGGTAGGCCGAATGCGGATCCAGGCCGCTCAGCATGCCCTCGATCGCGTACTTGAGCAGCTTGCGGTCATCGACCGGTTCCACGTAGTCGTTCTTGATGCGACCGAACACTTCGGCGAACACCCGCAGTTCGTCGAGCGGCAGGCCCGAACTGGCCTCCTTTTCCGCGGCTTCCGCCGCCTCCGCACGCAGCTGCGCACTGCAGACCACCAGACAGATCGCCGCCGAAACCGCGGCCAGGCTGTGCTTCATACTCACCTCGAGATGCGTCTCTGCCAGTGCACGACGCGTTCATCCCACCTTGCCGCCAGAGGCCCGTCGGCACCATTTCGCCGGATCGATCGGGCGCCCCTGATAGCGGATACCGAAATACACACCGGCCTGTTCACGACCACCACTGCTGCCAACCAGCGCGATCGGCTCGTTGACCTCCACCCAGTCGCCGGCCTCTTTGAACAGACTCTGGTTGTGGCCGTACAGGGTCATGTACCCGTCGCCGTGATCGACGATCAACAGCAATCCGAATCCGCGCAACCAATCCGCGAACGCGACCCGTCCGTGATGCACGGCGCGCACCTCACGCCCTTCGGGCGCAGAGATCATAACACCGTCCCATACCAGGGCCCCGAGCTTCGGTGCACCGAAGCGTTTGACGATCCGGCCGCTCGACGGCCACGGCAGCGAACCCCGCAGACCGGCGAAATCGACCTGTTCCGGATTCTCCACCGGGATGTCGACCAACGCCTGTTCAATCCCGCTGAGCAGTGTCTCCAGTTCGCGTTCGTCGGACTGCAGACGGTCGAGCTGACGGCTCTGATCGTTCAACTCCCGGGTCAGCACCGCGACCACGTCCTGGCGCTGTGCCTGGCTCTGCCGCATCGCGGCCAATTCAGAGACCTGCTCGGCGTGCAGCCGGGCGAGCTTGCGCTCTTCGTCGCCGATCGCGGCCTCGGTGGCTGCGAGCTGGGCAATCTGATCGCGGATGGCGCGCATCTTCGCCGCCCGCGCCCTGCTCAGATAATCGTAGTAGACCATGACCCGGCTTACCGTGGCCGGGTCCTGCTGATTGAGAAGAATCTTCAGCCGTTCCTGGCGCCCCATCACGTAGGCGGCCCGCACCTGACGAGCCAGCGCGGTGCGCTGTTGCTCGAGCGACCGCACCTGCTGCTGGCGTTCGGCCCGCAACTCGTCGAGGCGCCCGCGTTGGCGTTCGAGCCGGCCGTCGAGGACGCGCAGCCGGCGGGCGAGCCGCCCGATCTGCTCTTCGGTCTCCTGCAGTTGCACGGACAGCTTGGTCTTCTCGCCGCTCTTTTCCTGCATCTGCTCGCGCAGGCCGGCGATCCGTGAACGCAGCGCCTCGAGCTGCTGGCGTTGGTGCTCGCCTTCCTCGGCGGGGGCGGCCTGCGCGGATGGGGCGAGCAGTACCCATATCGAGAGCAGGGCCAGGACCGGGCGCTGGAATGATTTCGATCGGCGTTGCATCGACCGAGGATATCAGCAGCGGCGCGCGGCCTGCCTCAGGCCGCGTCGGCGTCAGCGTCGGCGACCAGCAACAGCGATCGACCGGTCATCTCGGCGGGCTGCGGCAGCCCCATGATCTGCAGCAAAGAAGGTGCGATGTCGCACAGCGCACCATTCTCCATCAGCGCCGAGGCACCACGCCCGACATAGATCAACGGTACCGGGTTCGTGGTGTGCGCGGTGTGCGGCTGCTCCGCCTTCGGATCGACCATCTGCTCGGCATTACCATGATCGGCGGTGATCAGCATCTCGCCACCGACCTCGAGCACCGCATCGGTGACCCGGCCGAGGCACTCGTCCAGCACCTCGATCGCCTTGACCGCGGCCTCGTAATTTCCGGTATGACCGACCATGTCGCCGTTGGCGTAGTTGCAGATGATGGCGTCGAACCGCTGGCTGCGGATCGCCTCGACGAGCCTGTCGGTGACCTCGAACGCGCTCATCTCCGGCTCCAGGTCGTAGGTCGCCACCTTTGGCGACGGAATCAGGATGCGCTCCTCGCCTTCGTTCGGCGCCTCCACGCCACCGTTGAAGAAGAAGGTCACGTGCGCGTATTTCTCCGTTTCGGCGATACGTAGCTGGTGCAGACCCAGGTTGGCGATATATTCGCCAAAGGTGTTGGCCAGACGCTCGGGGGGATAGGCGACCGGGATATCGAAGTCCTTGTTGTACTCGGTCAACGAGACGAACGTCGCGATCTTCGGCACGACCTCGCGGTCGAAACAGTCGAAGTCCGGCTCGATGAACGGCCGGGTGATCTGCCGCGCACGATCCGAGCGGTAATTCATGTTGATGATCACGTCGCCGTCCTCGACCCTGACCGCCGGGCCGATGCAGGACGCCTTGACGAACTCGTCGGTCTCACCGCGCGCATAGGCATCGTTCAGCGCCTGGACCGCCGACGGCGCGCAGTGCACGGCACGGCCCTCGGTGATCAGGTCATAGGCCTGTTTGATCCGGTCCCAGCGATGGTCGCGGTCCATCGCGTAGTAGCGGCCAATGATGGTCGCGATGCGCCCCCGTCCGAGCTCCGCGAACACCTCGTCCATCGCCTTCAGCGAAGGTTCGGCGCTCTTGGGCGGCATGTCGCGGCCATCGAGGAAGGCATGGACATAGACCTTCTCGGCGCCGCGCCACACGGCCAGCTTGACCATCGCGTGGATCTGCTCTTCGTGGCTGTGCACCCCGCCCGGAGACAACAGTCCGAGAATGTGCACCGCGCTGCCGTTGCTGACCGCGAGATCGACCGCATCGGTCAGGGTGCGGTTGCTGAAGAACGACCCGGTGCGGATCGAGCGCCCGATACGGGTGAACTCCTGGTACACCACCCGTCCGGCACCCAGGTTCAGGTGGCCGACCTCCGAGTTGCCCATCTGGCCGCCCGGGAGCCCCACCGCTGAACCCGACGTACGGATGGCGGTATGCGGATAAGTGGCCCAGAGACGGTCCCAGACCGGGGTGTCGGCGGCGAGGATCGCGTTGTGGTCGGTATTGTCGCTCAATCCCCATCCGTCGAAGATAAGGAGAACTGCCGGACGTACCTTGATATTCATTTTCTTCCTAACGGCGAGGCGAGGATCCCGCCCACCGATCACAAATTAACCACATGATTAAGCAGTAAAATTTTCGACGCGCGCCAGGCCGCAAGCGGCCTGCGTATTGAACCATGTTAGACAGTTGCACGCCATCTGCAGCGCGCGCCGGGTACCCGCCATAAAAGAAAATTTGTCAGGAATTGAAGAAAAATGCTCGCTGGAGCCGACGGATTGCTGTTCCAATAGCGGTCTATTATTAGATTAGAGGCTAGTAAATAGCCCACCGGAGGAGTATTAAGCTTGTGAATCTTCCTGATAAATCATTTGTATCCATGGCAGACGAATTTGAAAGCGAGCTCTCCCTGCTGGAGGGCGACGAAGACATCGACCGGGCCTCACGTTCGCTGAAGGCCATGTCCCACCCTCTCCGCCTGAAGATTCTCTGCACCCTGGGCGACGAAGAGGTCAGCGTTCAGGATATCGTCGACCAGGTCGGGACATCGCAGAGCAACATCTCACAGCACCTTGCGATCCTGCGCGATAAGGGTATCCTCACGTCGCGAAAAGACGCCAACCGGGTGTTCTACCGGGTCAGCGACAATCGCACCCTGCGCCTGATCTGCATGATGCGCGAAGTGTTCTGTTCGCACGAACACTGACCCGGGCGCACCGCACGACGTGTTTCCGATGGCGGGATGGCCCATGTGCCTCCCGTTTCTTCGTTTGCGACGCCGGTATCCCAGCCCGGCGCGGGGCAGGTGACGATGGAACAACTGATCGAATTCGCCGGTAACCATGCGCTGCTCGTCGGTGCCTTTCTGGTCGTGTTGACCGCGCTGATGTGGCATGTCGCCACGGATCCGGGCGGCAAGGACGCAATCGACCCGCTCGGCGCCACCGCGCTGATCAACCACGAGAATGCGGTGGTGCTGGACGTTCGGTCGATGGCCGAGTTCAAGGACGGGCATATCGTCAACGCGGTCAATGTGCCGCTGAACGGACTCGGCAACAACCTCAAACAGCTCGAAAAGCATCGCGCCAAACCCATCGTCGCCGTGTGCCGTTCGGGCTCCCGTTCAGGCGCCGCGTGCCGCATGCTGCGTAAGCAGGGATTCGAGCACGTCAAGAATCTGCGCGGCGGCATGCTGGCGTGGGAGAACGCCAATCTACCCGTCAAGCGCAGATAGTCCCCCCTCAGGAGAACACAGTGAGCGAAGAACAAAAGGCGCAACAACGACAGTTTCTGGTTCAGCGCATCTACACCAAGGATATCTCGTTCGAGGCGCCCAACAGCCCGCAGATCTTCCAGGAAAACTGGACACCCGAGATCAAGGTGGGACTGAGCAGCGAATCGCAGAAACTCGGTGATGATTCGGTGGAGCTGGTGTTGAGCGTCAGCGTCGATGCCAAACACCAGGGCAAGACGGTGTTTCTGGTCGAGGTGAAGCAGGCCGGGGTGTTCCTGGTGCAGGGGTTCAGCGACGAAGAGCTGGAGGCACTGATGGGCATCGCCGCGCCCAACGTGCTGTTTCCGTATGCACGCGAGGCGGTCTCCGACCTGGTGACGCGCGGCAGCTTCCCGCAGTTCGTGCTGCAACCGGTGAACTTCGAAGCGCTGTTTGCACAGCAGCGGCAGGCCCGTGCCCAGTCGGCGGAGGCCACCGCCGGCAATCCGCACTGATTTGGCCGAGCCCCCGATCAGGCTGGCGGTTCTCGGTGCCGGTTCCTGGGGGACCGCGCTGGCAATCCATCTGGCCCGCAACGGCTCGCCGGTCACGCTGTGGGGGCACCTCCCGGACGAAATCGCGGCGCTTCGCCGTGAACGCGAGAACCGCCACTACCTACCCGGTGTCACGCTGCCGGACTCGCTTGAACCGAGCGACGACCTGGCCGCCAGCGTGTGCGAAGCGGACGAAATCCTGGTCGTGGTGCCGAGCCATGCCTTTGCCCAGGTGTGTGCCGATGTTGCCGCACTACGCCCTCAACTCAGCACCCTGAGCTGGGCGACCAAGGGATTCGATCCGCACGACCACATACTGCTCAGCGAAGTCGTGGCGCGCCACCTGCCGCTCGCCGACATGGCGGTGGTCTCGGGACCGACCTTCGCCGGCGAGGTCGCCCGCGGTCTGCCGACCGCGATCACTGTCGCCGCGGACAAGCCGGCACATGCGGAGCGGGTCGCCGGCTTTCTGCACGGTGAGAATTTCCGCGCCTACACCAGCGACGACCTGGTCGGCGTCCAGGTCGGCGGCGCCACCAAGAACGTCATGGCCATCGCCGCGGGTATCTCCGATGGCCTCGGCTTCGGGGCCAATGCGCGCGCCGCGTTGATCACCCGTGGTTTGCACGAGATCACCCGACTGGGCCTGGCGATGGGTGGCAAGACGGAGACCTTCATGGGCCTCGCAGGACTCGGTGACCTCGCGCTCACCTGCACCGACGACCAGTCACGCAACCGCCGAATGGGCCTCGCGCTGGCCCGCGGCCTCGACATCGACGCTGCGAAGCGGCAGATCGGGCAGGAGGTCGAAGGTGTCGCGACCGCGCGCGAGGTGCGCACCCTCGCCCAGCGACTGGGTGTCGAGATGCCCATCACCGAACAGGCCTACCGGGTCCTCTACGAGGGGCTGGACCCGGCCCGGGCGGTCAAGAACCTGCTCAGTCGCGAGGCCAAGTCCGAGTAGGTCCCGGCTGGGGTCAGCGCTGGCTTCGCTTGGTCAGGATGAACCCCGCCAGCTGCCGGTCCGTGTCCATGATGTGGTGAGCAATCCAGTCGTACAGGAAGTTGATCAGCTGGTCGAAATCGATGTGCTCACGGTTCTGCAATGCCTGCTGCATGGTGGCGATCTTGTCTGCAAAGGCGCGGTGTCGCGCGATGTGATTCGTCGCGTCCGCGGCCGCTTCCACATCGTAGGCGTACTCCTTCATCAACGCCTCTTCGGTGCGGAAATGGTAGATGGCATACGCCAGCAGTTCGCGGACCAGGTGCCGCAACTGCGTGGGCGTCACCCCTTGGCGCAGTGCCGCCGCCGCTTCATTCGCCAGGTTGATCAGGTTGCGATGTTGGCTGTCGATCTCGTCGACACCGGTCGCCAGGGTTTCGTCGAACAACATTTCCCGGTAACTGCCCATCAGCACATGCCTCCGTTCAGGGTGCGGTCCAGGCGGGATCGGCACGGAACGCCTCCAGCCACTCCATGAATGCGTCTGCCGGCAGCGGTGGCGCGATGCAGAACCCCTGCATCAGGTCGCAACCTGCCGCCAGCAACCACCGCACCTGCTCCACGCGTTCGACGCCGACCGCGACAACGTCGCGCCGGAACGATCGGCCCAAGGCGATGATCGCCTCGACCAGCGCCCGGTCTTCGGTGTCGTCGAGCATGTCTCGAATGAATGTGCGGTCGATCTTCAGCGTGCGCGCCGGCACCCGCCGCAGGTGGTCCAGGGTCGAATAGCCGGTGCCAAAGTCATCCAGAGAGAACCCCACGCCGTTCTCCCGGCAACGCGCGACCTGATCGGCAATGTTGGTCACCGCGTCGAGTGCCGCCTTTTCGGCGATCTCGAGGTCCAGGCGCAGTGCCTCCGGCTTCCCGGACGCGACCAGCGCAGCGCGTAGCCGATCCACGAAATCCGGTTGCTGGAGCTGGCGGGCGAACAGGTCGACCGCGACCGACAGGGGGTGCCCTGCGGCGTGCCAGATCCCGGCCTGACGCAGGGCTTCAGCCATTACGAAGTCGCCGATCTCGAGCGCGAGGTCGTTGTCCTCGACCAGCGGCAGGAACTGGATCGGCGGCAAGATCCCCAGGATCGGGTGGCGCCAGCGCAGCAACGCCTCGGCACCGACCACCCGACCGGCCCGGCAGTCCACGATGGGCTGGAAGAACAACACCAGCTCCCGGTCCCGCACCGCACGCCGCACTTCGCGTAGCGTTTCGCGTTGTGCCGCCAGGCGCTCCTCGCCGCCGGGGTTGAACCACCGGAAGGTGTTTTTGCCGGCGCGCTTCGCGAGATACATCGCCTTGTCGGCATGCCGTAACAGCGTATCGGGATCGCTGTCGTCGAGCGGATACACGGTCACCCCGATGCTCGCCGATACGCCGTCGACGTGGGCGCCACCGATCTGGTAGGGCGCCGCGAGCGACCGCAGGATTCGCTCGATCACCGGAACGCAGTCCCCACGCTCCTGCAGATCGCCGAGCAGCACCACGAACTCGTCACCGCCGAGCCGCGCAACCGTATCGCCTCCGCGCACCTCATCCGCGAGCCGCCCGGCGGCCTGTTTCAACAGCTCGTCGCCGGCTTCGTGTCCGAGTGCGTCGTTGACCGACTTGAAACCGTCGAGGTCGAGGTAACAGACCGCCAGCTGCCTGCCTCTGCGGCTCTCCTGCGGCAGCAATTGACGCATGCGATCGTGTAGCAGACGACGGTTGGGAGCACCCGTGAGGGTGTCGTAGTTCGCCAGTTGAGCCATCAACTGCGACTGCAGCTTGAGTTCGGTGATGTCGGTGACCGACGACACCATCCCCTGCTTGGCCTGAGGTTCGTCGGTCAACAGCGGTACCGCGGTGAAACTGAGCCAGCGTCGCATGCCGTGACGCCCGGTCACCTGGACCACGACCGGCCGGGCCAGACGTCCGGCGCGTACCGCTTTGACCGCCGTCGGCTCACTGAACACCAGCCGGTTACCGCTGCTGTCGGCGAGTCGGTTCACGAACTGGTCGAATCCGGTCGCACCCAGCGGCAACTGTTCGTCACCGAACAGCTCGCGCATCGCCGGGTTGGCATAGCGCAGCGTGCCGCCGCCGTCCCAGAGCGCGACGCCTTCGGTCAGGTGTCTGAGCACCGTGATGAGCTGGTGCCCACTGCCGACCAGCGGCGCTATCGCTTCGGCACCCGGCACGGGGGGGCTGTCGCGAGAATCCGTATTGTTCGTCAAGCGACACTCCGTGTGCCGATGTGGATGGGATAAGACCCTGATCGTCTGCACGATCATACACAGCGCGCCGCCGCGTGTGATCCAGCGGACGACGCCCGAACAGCGTCTGAAGACGACCGGCGAGACCTGGCCGTCCGACTCCCCACACGCCACGGGGAAATCACCGCTTGACCTGGAGTTAACTCCAGGTATTACTCTCCGCAATCACTGGACGAGGGAGAGTGGCGGTGGTCACCACGTTGAGCATTCGGGATGCAGGTGCCGAGACCGGCCTGAGCGCCGATACCCTGCGGTATTACGAAAAGATCGGGCTACTCGGTCCGGTGCGGCGAAACGCCGGCGGCCAGCGCCGTTACGTGGCGGCCGATATCGCGCGGTTGCATTTCGTGCGCCGCGCCCAGGCCATGGATTTCAGCCTCGAGGAGATCGCGCAACTGCTGGACCTGCGCGAGCGAGGGGGCGATGTACGTGCCGACGTCAGGGCGATGACCGAAACCAAGCTGGCCGCGATCGAGCAGCGTATCCAGGCGCTCAGCCTGCTGCGAGACGAATTGAGCGAGCTGGTCAGCGCCTGCCGGGCGAGCCAACACCACTGTCCGATCATTGAGCGGATGGACAAACCTACGGAGTGCGGAGATGAGCTACACGATTGCGGTTGAGAACGTCAAATGCGGCGGTTGTGCGAATACGATTCGCAACAAGCTGCTGGAGTCGGCGTTGGCGCAGACGGTCGAGGTCGACATCGAACGCGGCGAGGTGCATGTCGAAGGCAATCCGGAATGGCGGGACCAGGTCGCACTGACCCTGGGCAAGCTGGGCTATCCCGAGGTGGGTTCGGTCGAGGGAATCCGTGCCGCAGGCGCGAAGGCCAAGTCGTTCGTCAGTTGCGCGATCGGCCGGATTGACAATTCCACCGGCTCGGGCAGTTGAAATAACGGCGCGCCGGGTCGGGTCTGAACCAGGAGGCGGCAACAGGGTGGTGATGCGGATGATCAGCAGATTCGCCGGCAGAACCTCTGCCCGGTCCCTCGTGGGCCGCCTGCTGCTCGCCCTGCTGCTCGCCGGCAACCTGCCGTTTGGCAGCGCATCCGCGGCACCGGCCGCGACCGTCGAACCTGACGGCATGCCCTGTCATACGCAGTCCGATCCCGCTATGACCGACGGTGCGACGCCCCCGGCTGAACCCTGCCCACACTGCGCCTCCGGCGAACCGGGGGCGGCCTGTCCGTGCTGCGGTCACGGCATGCCGCCCGGCCTGGGCTCACCAGGCCCCGGCGTCACACCGGCGATCATGGCGCTGACTGCAGCGCACCGCCGGCCCTCCGACAATCCGCTCGACGTGCCGCGCACGCCACCGTTCCGCCCGCCGATCTGACCGCCACTCATCGACACGCGCGATCGAGGTGCCGCGGGCGCCGGGGTCCCACCCGGCAGACAGTCATGACGGCGACGATGAACATCGTCAATAAGGTGGTTTGATGAAAGTGGGTATTTACTATTTTCCTGGCTTTTCGGTCATGCTGATCGCGGCCACGCTGCTCCTCGCCGCTTGTTCCCGGCCAGAGGCGGTCCCCAGCGAACCCCTCGCCGCGGCGACCGACGACACGGCGCTGCAGCACGCAGCCAAACACCTCGATCCCAAATACGTCTGCCCGATGCACCCGCAGATCGTGCGCGACGAGCCGGGCAACTGCCCGATCTGCGGCATGGATCTGGTGGCGAAGATGATCGACGCGCAGGCCGGCAGGCACCCGACCGTCGAGATCAGCAACGCCGTGATCAACAACATGGGGGTGCGATACGCGCCGGCGCAACACGCGACGCTGTGGAAATATATCCAGACGGTCGGCCGCATCGACTACGACGAGACCCGTTTGGCGCACGTGCACCCGCGCGCGGCCGGCTGGATCGAGCAACTCGAACTGAAGGCCGAGGGCGACCCGGTTCGCCGCGGGCAGCTGATCGGCCGACTGTACTCCGAGGAGATCCTGTCCGCTCAGGTCGACTTCCTGATCGCGCTCGGTCAGTCGGGCGGCAAGGCGCGTCTCGAGAAGGCACGCAACCGCCTGCGCCTGCTCGGTGTGCCCGAGGGTACGATCACCGCGATCCAGAACAAGGGCGAGTCGGTCAACACCGTCCCGGTGCTGGCGAATGCCGACGGCGTGGTGACGATGCTCGGCGCGCGCAAGGGGATGTACGTGACGCCCGACAAGGAGATCGTCACCATCGCTGATCTCGGCCGGATCTGGGTTCTGGTCGACGTCTACGAACACCAGATCGATTGGCTCGCCGAAGGGCTGACCGCCGAGATCAAGGTGCCCGCCTACCCCGGCAGGACCTGGGAGGGCAAGGTGGAATACATCTACCCGCAGCTCGATCCCAAGTCGCGCACCCTGAAGGTGCGTCTGGCGTTCGACAATCCGGACGGCCTGCTCAAGGCCAATATGTTCGCCGACGTCGTGATCTATGGTGGCCCGAAACGCGACGTGCTGGCGGTGCCCGCGGAGGCGGTCATCGAAACCGGCCGGCGTACCAGCGTGGTGTTGGCACTGGGCGGGGGACGCTTCCGGCCGGTCGACGTCGTGACCGGAATGAACAGCGGTGGCAAGGTTGAGATCCTCAGCGGACTCAAGGCCGGCGACCAGGTGGTCGTGTCGGGGCAGTTCCTGATCGACTCCGAATCCAGCCTGCAGGCGAGCTTCCTGCGGATGGACGAGACCGCCGCCCCCGCCACTCCAGCCTCCGACGATCGATGAGGGCCGACCGATGTTGAACAAACTGATCGTCTGGTCGGTGCGCAACCGGTTCCTGGTCGTGCTCGCCTCGCTGGTGATCACCGGCTGGGGGTGGGTGGCATTGCACAAGACGCCGCTGGACGCGATCCCTGATCTGTCCGACGTGCAGGTGATCATCCGCACCAGCTTCCCCGGGCAGGCACCGCGCGTGGTCGAGGACCAGATCACCTACCCGATCACCACGACGATGCTGTCGGTGCCCGGCGCCCAGGTGGTGCGCGGATACTCCTTCTTCGGCGATTCGTACGTCTACGTGATCTTCGAGGACGGGACCGACCTCTATTGGGCGCGTGCCCGGGTACTCGAGTACCTGAACCAGGCGGCAGCGGAACTGCCCGAGGGCGTGGAACCGCGGATAGGCCCGGACGCGACCGGCGTCGGCTGGGTCTACAACTACGTGCTGGTCGACCGCAGCGGACGACACGACCTCGCGGAGTTGCGCAGCCTGCAGGACTGGTTCCTGAAGTATGAGTTGCAGACCGTCCCCGGAGTGTCCGAGGTCGCGACCGTGGGTGGCATGGTGCGCCAGTACCAGGTGGTGGTCGACCCGGAGAAGCTGCGCGCCTTCGGTCTCACCCTTGCCCGGGTCTCGGCGGCGATCCGCGCGGCCAACCGGGAGGTTGGTGGCTCGGTGGTCGAGTTGGCCGAGGCCGAATACATGGTACGCACGCGCGGTTACCTGCGCGGCATCGACGACCTCGAGCAGGTCCCGATCAGCGTGACCGAGATGGGCACACCGGTGTTGTTGCGCGATATCTCGCGGGTGCAGATCGGGCCCGAGATGCGCCGCGTGGTCGCCGATCTCGATGGCGCAGGCGAGGTGACCGGCGGCATCGTCGTGATGCGCTACGGTGAAAACGCATTGGCGACCATCGAGCGGGTCAAGACCAAACTGGATCAGCTGCGCCAGGGCCTCCCGCCGGGTGTCGAGATCGTCGAGACCTACGACCGTTCGGCGCTGATCAAGCGCGCGGTCAGCAACCTCGAGGACAAGCTGGTCGAGGAGTTCATCGTGGTCGCGCTGGTGTGCCTGGTGTTCCTGTTTCACCTGCGCTCGGCGTTCGTCGCGATCGTCACGCTGCCGCTCGGCATCCTGGCATCGTTCATCGTGATGCAGCACCAGGGCATCAACGCGAACATCATGTCGCTCGGCGGCATCGCGATCGCGATCGGCGCCATGGTCGACGCGGCGATCGTGATGATCGAGAACGCGCACAAGCACCTTGAACGCTACCGACACGAACACGGCCAGGCCCCGGTCGGCGCCGAGCATTGGAAAGTGATTACTCACGCTGCAGCAGAAGTCGGCCCGGCGCTGTTTTTTTCGCTGCTGATCATCACGCTGAGCTTTCTGCCGGTATTCACACTGGAGGCCCAGGAGGGGCGCCTGTTCGCGCCGCTGGCGTACACCAAGACCTACGCGATGGCGGCCTCCGCCGGACTGGCGGTCACCCTGGTGCCGGTGCTGATGGGGTACTTCATCCGGGGGCGGATTCCCGACGAGCGGCGGAACCCGCTGAATGTCTTTCTGATATGGATCTATCGCCCGCTGTTGAACGCGGTCATGCGTTGGCCCCGCTTCACCTTGTTCAACGCCCTGCTGGTCGTGCTGAGCCTGGTGATCCCCATCGCCGGGATCGGTGGCTATCTGGCTCCGCTGAAATGGCCGTTTCAGATCGCTGAATCGCTGGGCGGCGCACCGCGGGCGGAAATCCAGGAGATCGAAGCGATGCAGCAGGCGCTGCGCCGCCACTGGCGGCAGACGTTCGGCGACACGCCCTGGCTGGCGCGTTTTGCCGACGGCCTCGGCTCGGAGTTCATGCCCGAACTGGACGAGGGCGACCTGATGTATATGCCGACCACGCTGCCCGGTCTGTCGATCGGCAAGGCGCAGGAGTTGTTGCAGCAGACCGATCGCCTGATCAGCAAGGTGCCGGAGGTGGCACGGGTGTTCGGCAAGATCGGTCGTGCCGACACGGCGACCGACCCGGCACCGCTGACGATGATCGAGACGGTCATCCAGCTCAAGCCGCGGGACCAGTGGCGGCCGGGCATGACCACCCGCGGGATCATCGACGAACTCGACCGCACAGTGAACTACCCGGGTGTGACCAATGCCTGGGTGATGCCGATCAAGACGCGCATCGACATGCTCGCGACCGGGATCAAGACACCGGTCGGCATCAAGGTGGCGGGGCCCGATCTGGCCGAGATCGAGCGCATCGGTCGCGAGATCGAGCGCGTGGTTCTGGGCGTGCCGGGCACCACGTCTGCGTACTCGGAACGGGTTGCCGGCGGACGCTACATCGACATCGTGCCCGACCGGGTCGCAGCGGCGCGCTATGGACTGAACATCGAGGACCTGAACCAGGTGATCGCGGCCGCGGTCGGCGGGATCAACATCGCACAGACGGTCGAGGGCTTGGAGCGCTACCCGGTCAATCTGCGCTTCCCGCGCGAGCGTCGCGACGACATCGAAAAGTTGCGTGCGCTGCCGCTGGTCACCCCCACCGGGGCGCAGATCCCGCTGGCGCAGGTCGCCGAGGTCAAGATCATCGACGGCCCTCCGATGCTGAAGAGCGAGAACGCCCGCCTCAACGGCTGGACCTTCGTCGATATCCGCGACGTCGACCTCGGCAGCTACGTGGCCGCTGCGCAGCAGGCGGTGCGTACACAGGTGGCCCTGCCGGCCGGCTACTCGATCACCTGGTCCGGGCAATACGAGTACATGCTGCGTGCCCAGGCCCGCCTGTCGCAGGTCGTACCGCTGACCCTGGTGATCATCTTCGTGTTGCTCTACCTGACGTTCCGGCACGCCGGCCAGGCGGCCATCGTGATGGGCTCACTGCCGTTCGCGCTGGTCGGCGGATTCTGGCTGATCTTCCTGCTCGGTTACAACCTGTCGGTCGCGGTCGGCGTCGGCTTCATCGCGTTGGCCGGCGTGGCCGCGGAGTTCGGTGTCGTGATGCTGGTCTACCTGGACAATGCACTGCGCGACCACGCGCGCCGCGGACCCTTGACCCCCGAGGCGCTGCGCGACGCGATCATGGAGGGCGCTGTGTTGCGCGTACGCCCCAAGGCGATGACGGTTGCAGTGATCGTTGCCGGGTTGCTGCCGATCTTCCTCGGCACGGGCACCGGTTCAGAGGTGATGAGCCGTATCGCCGCACCCATGATCGGGGGCATGATCACCGCACCGCTGCTGTCGCTGTTCGTCATCCCGGTGATCTATCTGATCTGGAAAGGGTACACGATCGGGCAGACCGCCGCCGGGCCACAACCGGTCCCGGAGGGCGAGGCCGCCGCCGTCGCGAGCCATGACTGAGCCCGCACAGATACTGGATTTCTGGTTTGCCGACGGCATGCATAAACAGTGGTTTCGGGCCCCTCCGGCACTCGATGCGCGCATCCGCGCACGCTTCGAGTCGACCTGGAAGGCCGCCGCGCGCGGCGAGTTCAGCGAGTGGCTGCAGTCACCCGACGGTGCACTGGCGCTGGCCATCGTGCTCGACCAGTTTCCGCTGAACATGTACCGCGGTCAGCCACAGGCGTTTGCGACCGAGCGTCAGGCGATCGCGATCAGCCACGACGCGATCGATCGCGGACACGACCGTCGCTTACCGCACGAGCGCGTCGCTTTTCTGTACATGCCATTGATGCACAGCGAAGAGATCGACGACCAGACGCTCGCGGTACGGTTGTTCGAACGCGCGGGACTTTCGTCCAACCTGCGCTTCGCCCGGCACCATCGCGACCTGATCCGGCGCTTCGGGCGGTTCCCGCACCGCAATGCGATCCTTGGCCGGCCGAGCACCCCGGAGGAGCTGGCCTATCTGGCATCCGACGAGGCGTTTCGCGGCTGATCGACGTGCGGGCGGCGTTCAGTCTTTGAGGACGAACGTGACCTTCAGGTGCACCCGGTACTCCTGGATCTTGCCGTCCGCGACATTCACCGACTGATCCTGGACCCAGGCGGAGGTGACGTTCTGCAGGGTCTTGGAGGCGCGCTTGACGCCCTTCCGCACGGCATCATCGAAACTCTCTTTGGACGACGAAATGATTTCGGTCACTTTGGCGACGGCCATTGGCGCTCTCCTGAGGCGGCAGTTGGAACCTTAAAAGCTAGCACATGCCGGCAGGGATCCCCGGCGCCGGCGCATTGGCGACGTACGGGGGACGATGTCCGGATTCGATTCGGATGTCCGGCCAGGCGCGTGCCGACCCGGGGGGTTCACGTGATGGAGTGCGGGTCCGGTCGGCCGCCGCGACAGTCCGGCAATGCCGGAGCCGCCTAGCCGATGCTGCCGCGTTGTCGACCGCCCGATCGATAGTTGGCGGCCAACGCGAGCGGAAAGCCGCTCTGCGCGAGCGCGAGAAAATCCGCCTGTGGGACCGCCTCGCTGAAAAGAAAACCTTGTACGCAACGGCAGCCGTGGGCCACCAGCCACGCCAGCTGCGGGTCGGTCTCCACACCTTCGGCCACGATCTTGGTGCCGAGCTGATCGCCGAGGGTCAGGATCGCATCGACCAGCGCGGCGTCACGTTCACCGGTCGGCAGGTCATCGATGAAAGACTTGTCGATCTTGATCGCATCGACCGGGAGGTTCTTCAGGTAGGCGAGCGAAGAGAAGCCGGTACCGAAGTCATCGAGCGCAATCTTCACTCCGATCGTGTTCAACTCGGCAAGCAAGGTCGCGGTCCGTATGCTGTCTTCGATCAGCGCGCTCTCGGTCATCTCGAGCTCGAGCAGTTGCGGTGGCAACTCGGCCTTGTCCAGTGAGGCCTGCACCTGCTTGACGAAATCCGGTTGTTTGAGTTGGTGAGCGGATACGTTGACGTGCACGATCACGTCCAGACCGTGACGCAGACGCCATTGTTTGGCCGCCTCCAGTGCCTGGTCCAGCACCCAGTTGCCGATGCTGTTGATCAGCCCGCTCTGTTCAGCGACCGTGATGAACGCCGATGGCGACAACACGCCACGCTCCGGGTGGTGCCAGCGCAGCAATGCCTCGGCGGCACGCACCTCGCCGCTGAGCGCGTCGACGATCGGCTGATACCGGACCTCCAGCTGGTCGCGTTCCAGCGCCAGGCGCAGTTCGTCGCGCAGCGCGAGCTGTTCTGTCACCTCGGCCGACATCGCCGCGTCGTAGAATGCGAAATTGTTCGGACCGAGCGACTTCGCGGCATACATCGCGGTATCGGCGTGCTTCAGCAGCGTATGGATGTCGCCGCCGTCGCGCGGGTAGGTCACCACGCCGCAACTCCAGGTCACATAGGTTTCGTATTCCCCGATCGTGTAGTAACGACCGACACAGGAAAACAACCGCTCGATCACCCGTCCGATGCGCGCACCGTCATCCGAGTCCTCGATCACGACGACGAACTCGTCGCCGCCGAGACGCGCGACGGTGTCGCCGGCGCGCAGTACGCCACGCATCGCGTCGGCGACCTGGCAGAGCAGGAAATCCCCGTACTCATGACCAAAACTGTCGTTGATGGATTTGAATGAATCGAGGTCGATGAACGCGATCGCGACCTGGTGGCCGGTACGTCGCGACACCGCCAGCGTCTGTTCCATGCGCGTGTGCAGATAGGCCCGGTTGGGCAGCCCGGTCAGCACATCGTGTGTCGCCATGTACTCCGCCTGTTCCTTCTGCACCAGGAGTTCGCTGTTGGCGATCGCCAGGCGGTCGATCATCACCAGGAAGAACTTCGGCATCAGCACCAGGCCGAACATCAAACCGATGTACGTGCCCGGCTGCAGCCACAGGAATCCGCTGACGGCCACCGCCGTGGTGAACGTCAGCAGACCGAACAGCGTGGCGAACTGCATGAATCGCTCGCCATAGCGTATCCCGTTGCCGATCATCACCCACAGGAACAGCGGATAGAACGCGATTCCGGCGCCGGAAAAATGCGCCGTAAGGAACCCGGCCACGCCAAGGTCGAGCAGGATCACGACGTAGCGGCGCCACAGGTAGCGGTCGGGGTTGCGGGCGACGAACGAGAGGTAGAAGAAGCTCGCCAACATGTAGGCCAAGGCGAGCAGGAAAGGGGCATCGTTGTGGGCGTATAGCCCCCGGCTGGCATACATCACCAGGGTGCCGATCGCCGCGAGCACGATCCGCGAGACGGCCTGTCCCTGTTCCGGAGTGGCACCACCGCCCGGGCGGAAGAACAAGGCCTGCAGGACGCCGCTGCGGTCCGACGCCCTCCGGCGGGGGTGGGAGCGCGCCGCACGCCCAGCGCCTTCGGCGGCATGCCGAGCGACCACGCCGCCCGATTCACTGGCGCTGTGATTCATTTGGTCTCCCCATCGCGGCCACGGGCCACGCGCAGATGCAAGCCCCTGCCGTGATGAGATCGGCCAGCCGGACGATTACTTGACCCCGGTGGCAGACCCCGCGCAGGCCCCGGTCCGGGGTCAGGCACCTCCGGCGAAGTCGTGCTGGCGCCACGCCTCGAACAGCACGACCGCGACGCTGTTCGACAGATTCAGGCTGCGCTGTCCGGGACGCATCGGGATCCGTATCCGTCGGTGTTCAGGCAGTGCGTCGAGCATCGCCTGCGGCAGGCCTCGGCTCTCCGAACCGAACACGAATGCATCGCCGGGTAGATAGGTGACACGGTCGAGGCGTGTCGTCGCGCGCTTCGAGACCGCGAACCAGCGTGGCGGCGCCACGGCCTGTTCGAAGGCATCGAAATCGCCGTACCGGGTGACTTCGGCATATTCGTGATAGTCGAGGCCGGCGCGGCGCAGGCGCTTATCGTCGAAAGCGAAGCCGAGGGGTTCGATCAGATGCAGGCGGCTGCCGGTGTTGGCGCACAGGCGTATGATGTTGCCCGTGTTCGGCGGTATCTCCGGCTGAAACAGGACAACGTGAAACACTGGGGGACTCTCGATTTCGATGGCTGACAACGACCCACGCCTGGCTTTGGATTTCTGCGGCATGCAGTTCGCGACACCCTTGGTGCTGTTGTCGGGATGTGTCGGCTTCGGCGAAGAGTACACGCGCGTCGAAGGCTTCTCCAATCGTGATGCCGGCGCGGTGTGCCTGAAAGGCACCACGGGCACTCAGCGCTTGGGCAATGCACCGCACCGGGTCTATGAGACGCCTGCCGGTATGCTGAATGCGATCGGCCTGCAGAACCCCGGGGTGGACAAGGTGGTCGACGAGATTCTGCCGAGCCTCGATTTCAGCGAGACACGCTTCATCGCCAATGTCTCCGGCTCGACGGTCGAGGAATACATCGCGGTCACGCAACGCTTCGACGATTCCCCGATCGACGCCATCGAGATCAACATCTCTTGCCCGAACGTCAAGGAAGGCGGCGTGGCGTTCGGCAATGATCCGGACATGTCGGCGCGCGTCGTCGAGGCGTGCCGCGGGGTGACGCGCAAGCCGCTGATCACCAAGTTGTCACCGAACCAGACCGATATCGCGGAGAACGCGCGGCGCTGCATCGAGGCCGGCAGCGACGCCTTCGCGGTGATCAACACCCTGATGGGCATGGCGATCGACGTCGAGTCGCGCACACCTTATATCGGCAACAATCAGGGCGGCCTGTCCGGACCGGCGATCAAACCGATCGCGCTGCTCAAGGTGCACCAGGTGTATCAGGTGACCAGGCCGCACGGGATCCCGATCATCGGCCAGGGTGGCGTCACCACGCCGCAGGATGCCATCGAGTTCCTGCTCGCCGGCGCGACCGCGGTGGGGGTGGGGACCGCGCTGTTCTACGACCCGCTGATCCTGCCGAAGATCAACGCCGGCATTCTCGATTACCTGGAGCGACATCGGCTGGACCACGTCGCGCAGATCAGCGGGGCCTTGCAGCTGAACACGGCGCGGCCGACGGCACCGGCCTGCGGCTGTTGAGCCGCACAACCGCCGATTGACCGCTTACATTAGCAATAGGTTATACTCGGCGTACGCGTCCCTGGCGGACGCAGACAACTCCCAAACGCTCTTGGAGAGAAACATGACTGACAACGTCGACGCCCTGAAGGCGGAAAAGGCCACATTGATCGCCGAAATGCTCGAAATGCAGAAGCAATTCATCGATATCGAGCACAAGAACGGGATCTCCGGCAAAGACTACTACTACTCCCAGGAAGGCCTGCTCAAGGACTACCGCGAGGTCTACATGCAAAAGGCCATGCGAGTGGTAGAACTGTCGCACAAGATCGTCGGGTCAAGCGCCCTCTGATCGCGGCATTCCGCCTGCAAGGCCCGCTTTATGCGGGCCTTTTCATTTGTCCGCCGCTCAAGACTCGCGCGGTTCCGCCGATGCCAAGGGAACGAGAAGCATCACCGGATCGCGACCGCCATGAGCGAAACCCCAGACCACCCCTCCCCCGCGATATTGAGGCGGCTCAGTACGCTGCGCGACCTCGGCACCGACGAACTCAACACCCTCAGCGAACGCCTGTCGGTCCACGAGGCACGCAAGGGCACCGAGCTGCTGCGCCTCGGTGCGACCGATGACACCACGCTGTATCTGTTGGACGGCAGCTGCCGTCTGACCGCGGAGGACGGCGGCGGCAAGGTGATCCATCACACGGACCCGTCCGCGCTCGCGCCCCTGGCGCGACTGCGCCCAAGCCGGTACCGGGTGGTCGCCGAGTCCGCGGTGCGTTACCTGGAGATCGACAACGCCCTGGTCGTGCAGTCGCTCGGGAAGCTCGAGGACAGCTCCTCGCTGACACTCGAAACCTACGCGGTCGACGAAGACCCGGACATCAGCGACCTCGAGGCGGAGAACCGTCTCACGCTGCAGATCTACGAGGATCTGAATGCCAACCGCCTCCTGTTGCCGAGCCTGCCGCTTGTGGCGGTGCGGATTGGTGAGGCGGTCAATGACGAAAACTCGGATGCGCGCAAGGTCGCGGCGGTCATCGAGTCCGATCCGGCGATCGCACTGAAGATCGTCAAGGCGGCGAACAGCGCGCGCTACGGGGGGGTGTCCCAGACGGTGAGCGTGGCCGAGGCGGTCGCGCGGCTGGGGATGCAGAACACGCGCGTCCTGGTGATCACGTTCGCGCTGCGCGAACTGTTCCGTACGGCGTCGAAAAAGCTCGAACAGCGCATGCTCGAGCTTTGGGAACACTGTCGCCGGGTCGCCGCGCTGACCCGCGTGCTCAGCGACAAGGTCGGGGGATTCAACGCCCACGAGGCGCTGCTCGCCGGGCTGGTGCACGACATCGGCTCCGTGGCGGTGATCGGTTACGCACGCGATTTCCCGGAGGTGGCCGAAAACCGGGTCGCACTGGAATCGAGCATCCAGACGCTGCGCACCCAGTTGAGCGGCATGATCCTGTCGAAGTGGAAACTGCCGGACGAACTCGTGTCGGCCGCGAAAGAGGCCGAGAACTGGTACCGGCAACGCGCCGGCAAAGCCGACTATGCCGACCTGGTGATCGTCGCCCAGCTGCACGAGGGGGTCGGCGGCGATATCGACCCGGCCAAGGTTTCCGCGTTCACACGGCTCGGGCTGGCCCCGGACGAGATCGACCGCGGTCTGCAGCTGCTGCACGATGCCGACGACGAGGTCGCAGCCGTGCGCAGTCTGCTCTCCGGCTGACGGTTCGTAGGGGCACACCGACGTGGCGATGATAGGAATGAAACGCTACCATGCAGGTCCTTTCAGCGGGCGCCGGCCACGCCAATACGGGGATCTGCAGCATGTCGTCGGGCGACCAAGAAACGATCCATTCTGCGCTGCGACGGTACGATCACCTCGCCGGTGCTGCGCCGGCATTGCTGCGCGAACTGGCCGAAGGTTCCCAGGTACGGCGTGCGGAGCGCGGTGCCTGCCTGCTGGAACTGGGCAGCGAGAAACCGCAGCAGCTGTTTCTGATCGAGGGCGAACTCGAGCTCTCGGCGGACGACGGACAGGTCCACAGGGTCCGGCATACCGACCCCGCGGCGCACTCGCCGGTGTCGCGCCTGCGACCGTCCCGATACCGTGTCACCGCGTGCAGCGACGTCCTCTACCTATTGGTCGAGCAGCGGCTGTTGGACGGCTGCTCCCACTCCGCGACGACCGCCCAGGTGCTGGTCGAAGAGGCATCTCCGGTGTTCACCCCGGGTGAGCTGCTCGACGACAGTGCGTCGCACCCGATGATGTTCGACGTGTTCGACGACCTCAACCGGGGGCGGGTCGTCGTACTCTCGGAGGCCGATGCCGCTGCCCGCATAGCACGCGCGCTGAGTGCACCCTTTGCGGCGGATCCGGAGCGGCTCGCCGAACTGCTGTCCGCATGCCCCGCGATCGCCGTCAAGGTCTTGCGCGCAGCCAAGGCGGAGGTCCGCAGCTCGATACCGCTACGCAGTGTCCGGGCGGCGGTCGATCGCTTCGGTGCCGAACGCACCTTCAACCTGGCGGTGAGCTGCGTGCTGCGCGAGTCGCTGCGCTCGGCGTCCGAGGTGGTCCAACGACGCATGCACGGCTGGTGGCAACGGACGCTGCGGGTCGCGGCCTTCAGTGTCGTGCTGGCACGCATGACCACGCACCTGGATTGCGAGTACGCCCGGCTGATAGGCCTCCTGCACAGCATCGCGGAGCCGGTGCTGCTGGGCTACGCGGATCGCCATGCGGATCTCGCCGATGGTGTCGCGCTGGACAATGTGGTGCATGCCAACCGCGCCGAACTGGGCCGCATACTGCACACACTATGGGACCTGCCGCGCGAGGTGATCGATGCGGCCGCCCAGTGCGACCACTGGGGTTACGAACATGCGGGTGAGGCCGACTACACCGACATCCTGCTGGTCGCACAATGGCATGCGTTGATCGGTAACACACGCAGCTGGCAGATGCCCGGCGTCACGGAGATCCCGGCCTTCGAGCGACTCGGCCTGGCGAGTCCGTCACCCACGTTGAGCCTCAAGATCGTCGAAGCCGCCGACCATGTGCTCGGTCAGTCGAAACAGGCGTTGAACAGCTGAGCAACGCGGCGGCCCCGAGGGCCGAGGCGCGCTAGGGCCTGAGGTGCTCGATGTACCGCGGGACCTCGTCCATCTCGAGGCGCACCGCCGCACCCTGCACACGTATCGACCCATCGCCCACCCGCAGAGCGCAGTGCGCATGGCCGCGGCTGGCGAGCGGTACCGGCAGCATGTCACGGTAGGTGAAGACATTCTCGCCGACGTCGCCACCGGTGCATTCGCCGGGCAATGCGGGCAGACGCTCGTCGAGTTCCGCCCCTTCGAACACCAGGGTGCCATTTTGCTGCCAGCGGGTACGTTCCGCGGAACCGGTCATCGTCTTGATCAGGTAGGCGGGTTCGAAACGGATGCGCACGGTTTCGCCATCGACCGCGACGCCGGCGATCACCGATCCCTGCAGCTCGATGCTGGTACTGTCCATTGCAAGATTCTCTGCACTCGTTCGGAGCGCGGATTATACGGGCATTGCCTCACGACTATCGCACGCCAAGCCGATGGTTGCCGAACAACGCTCATCCGGCCTCGCGGTGTTCCTCCTCGAGGCCGAGTTCCTTGATCTTGCGGGTCAGCGTGTTGCGTCCCCAGCCGAGCAGCCGGGCCGCATCCTGCTTGCGTCCACCGGTGAACTCCAACGCGGTCTCGATCATGATGGTCTCGAACTCGGGCATCGCCTGGTCGAGCAGGCCGACCTTTCCGGAATTCAGGCTGCTGCGAATCCAGCCGCGCAACGTAGCATGCCAGTCGCCGTCACTGGAGGCGCCCTCCTGACTGCGGTTCAACAGTTCCGGCGGCAGGTCCTCGCGGTGGATCTCGCGGCCTGAAGCCATCACCGTCAGCCAGCGCGCCGTGTTCTCCAATTGCCGCACGTTGCCCCGCCAGTCGAGGGCCTGGAGTTCGGCGATGGTCGCCGGCAGCAGGGTCTTGGCCTCGACACCGAGTTCACTGGCCGCGCGCTTGAGGAAATGATCCATCAGCAACGGGATGTCCTCGCGGCGTTCCCGCAATGCCGGCAGGTGGATGCGGATGACATTCAGTCGATGGAACAGGTCCTCGCGGAAGCGGTTTTCCATCACCAGCTGTTCCAGGTTCTGGTGCGTGGCGGCAATGATCCGCACGTCGGCACGCACCGCCTCGTGGCCCCCGACCCGGTAGAACTCGCCGTCCGCCAGCACGCGCAGCAGACGGGTCTGCAGATCGGCGGGCATGTCACCGATCTCGTCGAGAAACAGGGTGCCGTGATTGGCCTGTTCGAAACGCCCGATACGGCGCTGCTGGGCACCGGTGAAGGCTCCCTTCTCATGACCGAACAACTCGGATTCGAGCAGGTCGTGCGGGATCGCCGCCATGTTCAACGCGACGAAAGGCCCGTTGGCACGCGGACTGTGCTTGTGCAGCGCATGAGCGACCAACTCTTTGCCGGTACCGGATTCGCCGTTGATCAACACGGTGATGTTCGAACGGGCGAGGCGTCCTATCGCGCGAAACACTTCCTGCATCGCCGGTGCGGCACCGATGATCTCGGCGGCGGCCACGGTCTCGTGAGCGGCACTGGCGCGCGCCTCGCGGCGCAGCTTGCACGCACGTTGCACCTGATCGACCGCCTCTTCGATATCGAATGGCTTCGGCAGGTATTCGAACGCACCACTGTGGTACGCGGACACCGCACTGTCGAGATCCGAGTGTGCGGTCATGATGATCACCGGCACGTCCGGGTAGGCCTGCTTGATCCTCTCCAGCAATACGAAGCCGTCCATCCCCGGCATGCGTACGTCCGAGACGATGACCTCCGGCTGGCCGCGCTCGAGGGCTTCCATGACGCCGTTGGCATTCGAGAAACACGTGACCTGCATGCCTGCCTTGGTCAGTGCCTTTTCCAGCACCCAACGAATCGATCGATCATCGTCGATCACCCAAACCTGGTTCATATCACTCACGGGGACCAGACTCCTTATCCCATTCTGTGTTCAGGTCTTCGCCGATCGGTAAAAAGATCGTGAACACCGTTTCGCCGATGCGGCTGCTGCATTCGATCAGTCCCTTGTGTTGGCCGATCAGCGATTGCGCGATCGACAAACCGAGACCCATGCCTCCAGTACCTGCAGTGACCATCGGCAGAAACAGCGTGTCGGCGATCTCCGGCGGTATGCCCGGGCCGTCGTCGATGATGTCGATCTGCGCCGCCAGGCGGTAGCGTTCGTTACCGATCGTGAACTGACGCTGGATGCGTGTGCGGAGCGTTACGCTGCCTTGCTCGCCAAGCGCACGGGTCGCGTTGCGCACGATGTTCAGAACCGCCTGGATCAGCTGGTCGCTGTCGGCATGCAGGTCCGGAATGCTGGGATCGTAGTCGCGCACGAACCGGATACGTTCACCGGTCTCGGCAAGCACTAGGGTGCGCACCCGCTCGAGCACGTGGTGGATGTTCACCGGGGCGAACTGTGGCTTGCGACTCGGGCCGAGCATCCGGTTGACCAGTTCCTGCAGGCGGTCGGCCTCCTGGATGATGATGTGCGTGTATTCCTTGAGGTCGTCGCTCTGGAGCTCGCTCTCCAACAGCTGCGCGGCACCGCGCAGGCCGCCCAGCGGGTTCTTGATCTCGTGGGCCAGGCCGCGGACCACATCACGGGTGAGCGCCTGCTGGGTGATCAGTCGCTCTTCGCGGGTGATACGCAGATGGCGGTCGATCTGTTGCAGTTCAACGATCGTCATGTGTCGCCCGTCTTCATCGAGTACCGGCGTCACCGTGCAGTCGACGGTCACCTCACTGCGCTCGTTGTGCAGTACGACCCCACGCTTCGTGATCGGCGATCCGACCGACGCCGCGCGCACCAGATCGACGATCGCGTCGCCATGACAGGTCATCCAGCTGAACGGCAAGGCGCCGATGACGTGCTTGGCGCTGACCGCCAGCAGCATCTCGGCCATCTGGTTCATGTAGCAGACGCGCAATTCGTCATCGAACGCGACGACCGCCGAAGCCAGATTGTCGAGAATGCTGATGCTGAGCAACGGCATGGTTTTCATCGGGACCTGCATGCAAGCCATGTAGCAAGGTTCGGGCCAGTGCCGGTTGCCGCAAGGTTCCGCTGTGGATGCGCTATGCGCCGCGAAATCAATCGCTTACAAACATATCCCGGACGCGTGCGCACCCCGGGCGGGCACTGTGTGCACTATTTTAGTGCAAAGCACCCCTGGGCCGTCGATGGAAGTGGGTCTGCCCGGCGTCAGGCGGGCGGAGGGGCGGGCATCAGCGCCCGTATTTGGGCGTGAACGCCGGATTCGTCTGACCCGGGGTCGTCGATATCGGCCCGGAACTGCTGCCCGGGGCATAGCTACCTCCCGCTGGGGCCCGATAATCGGGCGTGCCCGGTGGCTGGTAAGGCGGCTTGCCGGGCTCGATCGGCTGTTCGGGTTTGCTGCCGGGATCGTTGAGCCCGAGTTTGCGCAGGGTGAAGCGTACCGACGAAGACGCAATCAGCGTCGCGCCACGCGCGTCCACGACCTGGGCGCGCAGCATATGCGATCCGCGTTCCACACCACTCAACTGGATGTTCAGGCTCCCGAATTCACCATCCACCTTCCTGCCATCCAGCAGGAGGACGACCTTGTGCCCCGCCTGGAGGTCAGGTTGCAGATCGACTGCCACCGCGATCTGGCCGTCATTGCTGCGTACCGTGCCGTTTTGTTCGGGTTCCACGATGGACATCGTCTGATAGCGCTCAAACCGCATTTCGCTCCCGGTGGCCTCGGCACTGCCGGGAGACCGGCGCTGGATAGGGCGCGGCGCATAGCGCGAATAGTCCGGCAGTTTGACCTCCTGTCCGCACTCGCCGGCTGGCACATCGGTATAGCTGACGACGCCTTCCGCATCCACCGACTTACAGATGACCGCCTGGGCCAGAGCGGGAACCAACAACAACGCGAGCAGCAGGGATTTGATCATGCCGTTAGCATAGTGCAGCGCAACGCCGCTGGCGACTCCTAACCCGGTGACCCGCCGGCCGCAGTTGTCGCGCAAACAAAAACCCCGCCTTACGGCGGGGTCGAATGACAACGAAGTGCGAATCTACTCAGAGACTGAAGTAGATATCGAACTCGACCGGATGCGTGGTCATGCGCAGCTGGGTGACTTCGTCCATCTTCAGCGCGATATAGCCATCGATCAGGTCGTCACTGAACACGCCGCCGGCCTTGAGGAACTCGCGGTCTGCGTCCAGCGCCTCGAGCGCCATGTCCAGGCTGTGGCACACGGTCGGGATGTTGGCTGCCTCTTCCGGCTCCAGGTCATACAGATCCTTGTCCGCCGCATCGCCCGGATGAATCTTGTTCGTGATGCCGTCGAGGCCTGCCATCATCATCGCGGTGAAGGCCAGGTAGGGGTTGGCCATCGGATCCGGGAAACGCACCTCGATACGGCGTCCCTTCGGGCTCGACACCCACGGAATGCGGATCGACGCCGAACGGTTGCGGGCCGAGTACGCCAGCATGACCGGCGCCTCGAAACCCGGTACCAGGCGCTTGTACGAGTTGGTCGACGGGTTGGTGATCGCGTTCAGCGCACGCGCATGCTTGATGATGCCGCCGATGTAGTACAGCGCGGTCTCCGACAACCCGGCGTACTGGTCGCCGGCGAAGATGTTGACGCCGTCTTTGGCGAGCGACTGGTGGACGTGCATACCGGAGCCGTTGTCGCCGACGATCGGTTTCGGCATGAAGGTCGCCGTCTTGCCGTAGGCATGTGCGACGTTCCAGGTGCAGTATTTCTGGATCTGCACCCAGTCGGCGCGCTGCACCAGGGTCGAGAACCGGGTGCCGATCTCGCACTGGCCGGCGGTCGCCACTTCGTGGTGATGCACCTCTACCGGCACGCCCATCTCTTCCATCGCATCGCACATGGCGCCGCGGAGGTCATGCAGCGAGTCGACCGGCGGAACCGGGAAGTAGCCGCCCTTTACGCCGGGACGGTGACCGATGTTGCCGTCCTGGTAGACCCGTTCGGAGTTCCACTCGGCTTCCTGCGAATCGATCTTGACCATGCAACCCGACATGTCCACGCTCCAGCGCACGTCGTCGAGCACGAAGAACTCGGGCTCCGGGCCGAAGTAGGCCACGTCGGCGATGCCGGTCGACTTCAGATAGGCCTCGGCGCGCTTGGCGACCGAACGCGGATCGCGCTCGTAGCCTTCCATCGTCGACGGTTCAAGGATGTCGCAGCGCAGGTTCAGCGTGGTCTCGTCGGTGAAGGGGTCGAGCACCGCGGTGTCGGCCTCCGGCATCAGGATCATGTCGGACTCGTTGATCCCTTTCCAACCGGCGATCGACGAGCCATCGAACATCTTGCCATCGGTGAACAGGTCGTCTTCGACGGTCGACGCGGGCACGGTGACATGCTGCTCCTTGCCGCGGGTGTCGGTGAAACGGAAGTCGACGTACTTGACGTCGTTGTCCTTGATGATTTTCAGGACGTCTTTAGCGGCCATTCTCGATCTCTCCAGAAATTAGCGGTGAGTGCGGCTGTCGGCACGACAGCGGTTGCATTGGGATGCCGGGCCGGCCGATTCCTGGCGGGCGTAGCGGCGCGTCATAGAGGAGGCAGAATCCATGCCACCCTTTGTCTATCCCGGCCGGCCCGGCGACTGGGCATCGCCGCGCGGCCGGTTATTAACTCCTTATTGCATTGAAATCATGCATTTAACGGGCGGCCCGCGCTATGTTGGGGCACTCGCGACAGGAGCTGTCGCGGAGCTGCCTGGTCGGCTGCGCGTCCCGTTGCACCAAACAAATGCATGATATCTCTTCGATGCACTAATGTGGTGCTATTCGTAGAGCACCCGCAGGCGCCGAAACCAACTCAGCCTTGCGGCCGCGGTCTGCAAACGCTCGCGCAGGGCCTCGCTGGTCGTCGTCCCGGAAAGCCGTTCGAGTGGCAGCACCAGCTCCACGTCGATCTTGCCGGCGAGGTAGTGCAGACGGACCTCGAGCGGCTCCGCGAGCGGCGACTCATCTTTCCACACCGAGCGCAAGGCCTCCAGCACCTGAGCGCGCATGGGCAGGCCGCGGCAGGTCGGTGCATTCTCGTCGTCTTCGGGGTCGATGTGTACCGTCACGTCGGTGATCGATTCGACCCTTTCGATCATGCGGTCCTCGACCGCCTGACTGATCATATGCCCTTCCGACACCGATAACCGTGGCGCAACCTGCACATGCACGTCTGCGCTCGCCTCGGCGCCGTGTCGCCGGGTGCGCAGCATGTGCACCGAACGCACGCCGTCTATACCCATGATGACCCGCGCCGCCTCGTCGACCTCGGCATCGTCCAGGGCGGTGTCGACCAACTCGGTCAGCGCCCCCCAACCAAGGTCCCAGCCGATTTTGGCGACCATGCTGCCGACCACGACGGCGGCGACCGCATCCATGTAACTGAAGCCCGCGACCGCCGCGGCGACACCGATCAACACGACCACAGAGGAGATCGCATCCGAGCGGTGATGCCAGGCGTTGGCGCGTAACATCTCCGACTTCAGGCGCCGCGCGACCGAGATCGTGTACCAGTAAAGGGACTCTTTCGCGACGATTCCGACCGCTGCGACCCAGACGGCAATACCACCGGGTACCGGCCGTTCACTGTCGAGCAGACGTTCGACCCCTCCCCAGATGATCCCCAGAGCGACGAGCACCAACAGGATGCCGAGACCGAGGGTAGCGGCGGTCTCGAACCGTCCGTGGCCATACGGATGGTCTTTGTCCGGGGCCATGGACGCATGCCGTGCGGCGAACCATACCAATACATCGGAGAACAGGTCGGAAAGGGAGTGGATACCATCGGCCACCAGGGCCGCTGAATTGGCGAGCAGTCCGATCAGGACCTGGGCGAAAGAAAGGCCCAGATTGACCACGCCGCTGACCAGGGTGACCCGGCGCGTCTCCCGTCCACGGCGATCGCGTTGCTCGGCGGCGGCATCCTGCGGATGAGCCTGTAGCGGAGAGACCGACATCAACCTGCCGCGTCGCCGACGCGCAGCGTCACGCGATACTCGCCGTCCACGGTTTCGGTTGCGATGACCTCGTGACCGTTGATGCGGCACCAGGCCGGGATGTCCTGCAACGCACCCGGATCCGTACACAGGGCGGTCAGCGTTTCACCCGGTGCCATGCTGGCGACCCGGTCCTGTACCCGTATCACGGGCAAGGGACACAGCAGGCGATGGCAGTCCAACGTGGCATGGCGCGCGGTCATAGGCGCCGCATGATAACCGAGAAAATGCGCGACGCGGGCCCGTCACAGTATCCAGTCACGTGGTAGCTCGTCGGCAGACAGCGGCACCACGCGCAGGCGCCGGACGTCGCCACCCGCGGGAGCATAGTCCAGTTCCACCTCGGCCGCGGCGCGTCCCTGGCCGTAACGCGCGACGATGCGCGCGGCCAACGCGATGTCGGCCTCGGTGGCTTCCCCGTCGATCAGCGCGAGCGGCCCGGAGTGGCTGACGGTCACGAGGCTGGGGAACTGCCTGCGATAGCCCGCCAGATAGTTCGACTCCCCCTCTTCGCGCGCGATGATCACCTTGTAGTGCGGCGCGGGCCGGATGTGGCGCCCGACCTTGAGCAGCATGATGTCGTCCAACTCGTAGCGGCGACCGCCCCGCGATGCCCACAGATCACGTAGCTTCACCGTGTAGTTGCCGTCGGTCAGAAAGCAACAGCCGCCGGCGGGCTGGGCATAGTCGGAAAAGCCGTACTGGGCGGCGAGGGCCATCTGGGGCTTGCGACTGCGACCGGAGAAACCGTGCAGACGTTCCCGGTCGACCCAGCCTTCGCGCTCCGGCAGCGTCGGCGGCAGGTTGCGCGCGCACAGCGGTCGAAGCAGGCGGTCGCCGATGCCGGCATCGCGTTGTACCAACGGCATGGTGTCCTTGCGTTGCGATTTCGGGCGTTGTCCGACGACCTCGCCGGTGATCACGAAGTCGAACCCGTGCTGTTCTATCCACTCGCGGGCCTTGCGGACCATGAAGATCTTGCAATCGAGACAGGGGTTCAGATTGGCGCCGTAGCCGTATTGCGGGTTCAGCACGACATCTTTGTACTCGTCGACGATGTCGATGATGTGCAGGCGCATGCCGAGTTGCTCCGCGACCCACAGCGCGTTGTTGCGTTGCGGTCGGGCGCGGTTGTTCCTGCGGATCGCGTGGGTGTGGCCCTCGACGCAGAATCCGGTAAAGAAGTTCACGCCTTCGACGTGCACACCCTGCTCCAGAACCACCTTTGCGGCGAGCAGTGAATCGAGTCCTCCGGAGATCAGCGCCAAGGCCTTGGGTTGCCTGTTCATCTTGGGATTCAGCATCGGGTCGACGCGACATTATAAAGATACGCTGCGGCGCGGGCTGTATAATCAGCGCGCTTCAACCGCGCGGTACGAACAAGAACTGGGTATCCGATGAGCACAGCGACCGATGTTTCCACCTTTCAGGGCCTGATATTTGCGCTGCAGCAATACTGGGCAGAACAGGGTTGCGCGATTCTGCAACCGTACGACATGGAGATGGGTGCGGGTACCTTCCACACCGCGACCTTCCTGCGGTCCATCGGGCCGGAGCCGTGGAACGCGGCCTATGTCCAGCCGTCCCGCCGTCCGACGGACGGGCGCTACGGCGAGAATCCCAACCGGCTGCAGCACTACTACCAGTTCCAGGTCGCGATGAAGCCCTCGCCCAAGGACATACAGGATCTTTACCTGGGCTCACTGAAGATGATGGGGATAGATCCGCTGGTACACGACATCCGGTTCGTCGAGGACAACTGGGAATCGCCGACGCTCGGTGCCTGGGGGCTCGGCTGGGAGGTCTGGCTGAATGGTATGGAGGTCACCCAGTTCACCTATTTCCAACAGGTCGGCGGCCTCGACTGCCGTCCGGTGACCGGCGAGATCACGTACGGGCTGGAACGGATCGCGATGTACCTGCAGGGTGTCGAATCGGTGTTCGACCTGGTCTGGACGCAGGGACCACAGGGTCCGGTGACCTATCGCGATGTGTTTCACCAGAACGAGGTCGAGCAGTCGGCATACAACTTCGAACATGCCGATGTCGAGTTCCTGTTCCGTCTGTTCGACCAGTGCGAGCGGGATTCGACACGCCTGATCGAGGCCGGGCTCTCGCTGCCGGCCTACGAACAGGTGCTCAAGGCCTCGCATGCATTCAACCTGCTGGATGCCCGACATGCGATCTCGGTGACCGAGCGGCAGCGGTATATCCTGCGGGTGCGCCGCCTGGCCCAGGCGGTCGCGCAAGCCTTTTACGAATCACGCGAGGCGCTCGGTTTCCCGATGGTCGCCGCGGCCAGGGAGGTCGCCCATGGCTGACACCGCGAACATGCTGTTCGAACTCGGCACCGAAGAACTGCCTCCGGTGGCCCTGAAACGGCTTTCCGAGGCTCTCGCCGAGGGATTTACCAAGGGTCTGGACGAAGTCGAGCTGCACTACGGCGAAGTGATTACTTACTGCACGCCGCGCCGCCTGGCTGTTCTGGTCATGGACCTCGCGATTGCGCAGCCGGACCGGGATATCGAGCGACGGGGTCCGGCGATCGCCGCGGCGTTCGACGAGGATGGCCGCGCGACCAAGGCGGCCGAGGGATTCGCGCGCTCGTGCGGCGTCGAGGTCGATCAGCTGCAACGTCAGGAGACCGACAAGGGCAGCTGGTTGGTGTACAACATGCATCGCGCAGGTCAATCCGCGGCCGAACTGCTGCCGGGAATCGCCGAAAACGCGCTCAACAGACTGCCGATACCCAAGCGCATGCGCTGGGGCGATTCCGAGGCGCAATTCGTCCGCCCGGTGCACTGGCTGGTGTTTCTGCACGGCGACAGCGTGGTCCCGTGCACGCTGCTCGACGCGGAGGCCGGCCGCCAGACCTTCGGTCACCGGTTTCATCACCCGCAGGCGATCACACTCTACAACCCGGAAGACTATGCCAGCGTATTGGACTCGCTGGGCAAAGTGATCGCTCACTTCGATACACGTCGGGCGCGCATCAAAGGACAGGTCGAAGAGACCGCGCGGCAGCTGGGGGGCGTTCCGGATCTCGACGAGGCTCTGCTGGACGAAGTGACCGCACTCAACGAATGGCCGGTACCGGTCAGCGGCACCTTCGAGGAACGATTCCTCGCGGTACCCCAGGAAGCCCTGGTCGCGACGATGAAAGGCAACCAGAAGTATTTCCCGGTGTTCGACGACCGGCACCGTCTGCGCAACCATTTCATCACGATTGCAAACCTCGAGAGCCGTGAGCCGCAACGCATTCGCGAAGGCAACGAACGGGTGATCCGTCCGCGTCTGGCGGACGCGATGTTCTTCTGGGAGCAGGACGGCAAGCGGCGTCTGGCCGACCACATGGAGAGACTCGAACATGTGGTGTTCCAGAAGCAGCTCGGCAGCATGCTCGACAAATCGCTGCGGGTCGCCGCGCTCTCCGAGTACATCGCCGATCGGATCGGCGGCGACCGGGTGCTGGCGCGCCGCGCCGGCGAACTGAGCCGCTGCGACCTGCTCACCGAGATGGTGTTCGAGTTTCCCGAGATGCAGGGGATCATGGGCCGCTATCAGGCCGAACGGGACGGCGAGCCGGCAGAACTTGCAGAGGCCATGGACGAGTTCTACATGCCGCGGTTCTCCGGCGATCGCCTGCCACAGACGCGCACTGGCATCGCGATCTCGCTCGCCGAGAAGATCGACTCGCTGGTGGGCATCTTCGGCATCGGGTTGCGGCCCACCGGCGACAAGGACCCGTTCGCGTTGCGCCGGGCCGCGCTGGGCGCGTTGCGGATCCTGCGCGAGCACGCGTTGCCGTTGGACCTCAAGGCACTGCTGAACGAGGCCCAGGCACAACTGGACGACCGGCTCAGCGAGACCGATGCCGCATCCGCTGTCTACGATTTCATGCTCGAGCGTCTGAAAGGCCTGTATGCCGAACTGGGCACGGCGCACGATGTTTTCGAGGCGGTCGCCGCGTGCCGACCCGATTCGATCGCCGACTTCGAGCACCGGGTGCGCGCGGTCACCGATTTCCGGGGACTGCCGGAGGCCGAGGCACTGGCCGCGGCCAACAAGCGCATCGGCAACATCCTGCGCAAGGCCGATGCCACGATCCCGTCCCAGGTGGACCCGGAGTTGTTCGAGCTGACCGCGGAGAAAGAGCTGCACGACCAGATCAACGCGCTTGCCGAGCAGACCGGACCGATGATGAAGGAGAACGACTACGGCGGCACACTACAGGTACTGGCGCGGCTGCGCGCACCGGTCGATCGGTTCTTCGACGACGTGATGGTGATGGCCGAGAAGGACAACGTGCGCGCGAACCGTCTGGCGTTGCTGGAGTCGCTCGCACGGGAATTCGGCCAGGTTGCCGACCTCTCCTTGCTGCAGGTCTGACGCGTGGCGACCGATCACGACTCGTGGGTCGAGATGATGGCGGCCGTGCAGGCGTTCCACGACAAACACGATTTCCGCAATACCGGCGGCGAGGAGCTCAGCTACCGGGTCGCGCTGATGGCCGAAGAACTCGGTGAGATATCCTCGTGCGTGACCAAGGGCAAGTCGAACCGGCAACTTGCGGAAGAACTGGCGGATCTGCTGATCCTGGTGATGGGCACCGATATCGCGGCCGGTCTCGACCTGAACCGGGCCTTCTGGGAAAAGATGGACAAGTTGATGCGACGTGAGTCGCGCATGATCGGCGGACGTATCCGGGTCTCGGAGTTTCGCGACGTCGACTGAAGGTTACGGGCGCCGACTAGGATCACCGAATGAACAATATTCCCTGGCTGGTCGTGCTCGACCGCGATGGCGTGATCAATGAGGATTCCGACGAATTCATCAAATCGGCGGACGAGTGGGTGCCGATTACCGGCAGTCTCGAGGCCATCGCGCGTCTCAATCATGCGGGAGTGGTGGTGACCGTGGCGACCAATCAGTCCGGTGTCGGACGCGGTCTGCTCACCCTGGATGATCTGAACCTCATCCATGCGAAGCTGCAGAGCGAACTGGCCAGGGTTGGGGGCCACATCGACGGGATCTTTTTCTGTCCACATGCACCGCAAGCGCATTGCGGTTGCCGCAAACCGGCGCCTGGACTGCTACAGGCGATCGGCGGTCGCTTTGGACGGCGATTGGACGGGATACCGTGTATCGGCGACAGCAAACGCGACCTCGACGCGGCACTCGCGGTTGGCGCCCGGCCGATGCTGGTACGTACCGGGAAGGGAGCGCGCATGCTCGCTAGCCATCCCGAACTCGAGACCTTTCCCGTCTACGACGATCTGGCGGCGGCAGTCGACGATCTGCTGACCCGGGATCTGCACGCATGATCCTGTTGCGCTCGCTGATCTATTTCGCGGTGATGGCGCTGTCGGTGCTGATCTTTGGACTGGTGTTGACACTGTTTGGGTGGTTCCTGCCGCAGGGTTTTTCCGACCAGGTCGCGACCGCTTGGGGAAAGGTCAATCTTTGGCTGCAGAAGGTCCTCTGCGATCTGGGCTACCGCCTGCACGGCGCGGAAAATCTGCCGCAGGGTCCCTGCATCGTGATGTCCAAGCATCAGTCGACCTGGGAGACGATTGCGCTGCGCGGTCTGCTGAGGCCTCAGCAGTCCTGGGTACTGAAGATCGAACTGACCCGCATACCGGTCTTTGGCTGGGGTCTGCGGTTCGCGCGGTCCATCGCGATCGACCGCTCGGCGGGCCGACGTGCGGTATTCATGGTCACCGAACAGGGCATAGAGCGGCTTGCCGAAGGACGTTGCGTGATCATCTTTCCGGAAGGTACACGCACAGCGCCCGGCGAGCGCCGCAAGTACGGTCTGGGCGGAGGTGTGCTGGCCGAACGCTCCGGTTTCGATGTGGTGCCGATCGCGCATAACGCCGGGGTCTTCTGGCGGCGGCGGGGTGTGAAGAAATACCCGGGGACCATCCAGGTCGTGGTTGGGAAACCTATTCCTGTCAACGGTCGAAAAGCGGCCGAGATCATGCGCGACGTCGAAGATTGGATCGAAACGACGCAGGCGAGCTTACCGATGACTAGGGACGAAATGTAAGTGATTATTCACTTACCATTGGCCGTCGCAATTTTCTGAACAAAGCGGGGACCCTGGCCCGCCGATCCGTCAGCGCGATCCGGCTGTGGTTCGTTCTGTGGATAACCCGGTGGATGAATTGCTCACGAGGCCGTGCCCGGCACGGTCCCGTCAGACATCCAGGTTTTCAACGGTCAGCGCGTTTCGTTCAATAAATTCGCGACGCGGTTCGACCTGGTCTCCCATCAGTGTGGTGAAGATCTGGTCGGAACCGACAACGTCTTCGATGTTGACGCGCAACAATCGGCGGGTAGCGGGATCCATTGTGGTCTCCCAGAGCTGTTCAGGGTTCATCTCGCCGAGGCCCTTGTAGCGCTGGATGTGTTGGCCTCGCTTGGCCTCTTCCATCAACCACTGCAGCGCCTCTTCGAAAGTCGCGATCGGACGGCTCTTGTCACCGCGCCGAATCTCGGCATCGGCTGACAGAAGGCCGTCAAGGTGCTGCGCCAGTTCGGCGATCTTCTGGTAATCGGCGCTGTGGAAGAACTCCAGTGGCAAAGTGCGTTGCGCCGCAATGCCGTGGATCCAGTGCTCGATCAGAAGGGCCGCCGTTTCGCTGCCTTCCACCGGTTCCTGCATGTCGATCCGGTAGCGATCCGAGACGCGCAGGTCGGCGTTCAACATCCCCTGGAGGTCTTCTATCCATCGCTGCCAAGCCACCTGGTCGGCGAGTAACTCATCGGTGACCGTAGGCAGATAGAGCAGGCTGTGGAGTACACCCGGATCGTAGCGTTTGCCCAGTCGTTGCAGGATACCGTTGACCAAGACCATCTTCTGCGCGAGATCTTCGAGCGCTACGCCCGTGATCGGCGGTGCCTCGGGATTGACGATCAGGCTGGCACCATCCAGCGCGGTCCGCAGCAGGTAGGCGTTCAACTCGGCATCGTCTTTCAGGTAGTTTTCCTGCTTCCCCTTTTTCACCTTGTACAGCGGCGGTTGCGCGATGTAGATGTGACCGCGTTCGATCAGTTCCGGCATCTGCCGGTAGAAAAACGTCAGCAGCAGGGTGCGGATATGCGCGCCGTCGACATCGGCATCCGTCATGATGATGATTCGGTGATAGCGCAGTTTGTCCGGATCGAATTCCTCGCGACCGATGCCGCAGCCGAGCGCCGTGATCAGGGTACCCACCTCCGCGGATGACAGCATCTTGTCGAAGCGTGCCTTTTCGACGTTCAGGATCTTGCCCTTCAACGGCAGTATGGCCTGAGTGCGCCGGTCCCTGCCCTGTTTCGCCGAACCGCCGGCGGAGTCGCCCTCTACCAGGTAGAGTTCCGAGAGCCCGGGGTCCTTTTCCTGACAGTCCGCGAGTTTTCCAGGCAGACCGGCTACGTCCAGCACCCCTTTGCGACGTGTCATCTCGCGCGCCTTGCGCGCGGCTTCCCTGGCCCGGGCCGCCTCGATCATCTTCCCGGCGATGGTCTTCGCCTCGGTCGGGTTCTCGATCAGATATTCGGAGAGTTTTTCCGCGAGCAGGTTTTCGACCACCCCTTTCACCTCGGACGAGACCAGCTTGTCCTTGGTCTGAGACGAGAACTTGGGATCGTGTACCTTCACAGAAAGCACCGCCGTCAACCCTTCGCGGGCATCGTCCCCGGAGGTGCTGATCTTCTGCTTCTTCGCCAACCCCTCGTTTTCGATGTATCCGTTCAATGTACGGGTCAGCGCGGCACGCATGCCCGCCAGATGTGTACCCCCGTCGCGCTGCGGGATGTTGTTCGTGAAGCAGAAGATGCTCTCCTGGTACGACTCGTTCCACTGCAGTGCCACCTCGACGCCGATACCGTTCCGTTCGGCCGAGAAATGGAACACGTTCGGATGCAGCGGCGTCTTGTTGCGATTCAGATGCTCGACGAATGCACGGATGCCGCCCTCGTATTCGAAGACGTCTTCTTTATCGTTGTTGCGTTCGTCGCGCAGATGAATGCGCACACCGGAGTTCAGGAACGACAGCTCGCGTAGCCGCTTGGCCAGGATGTCGTAGTGGAACTCGGTGTCGGTGAAGATCTGCGGACTCGGGTGAAAGCGGACCTGGGTGCCTGTCTTGTCGCTCTCACCTACAACGGCGAGCGGTGCCTCTGGGACGCCCAGCTTGAACACCTGGCTATGCTGGTGCCCGTCGCGCCAAACCGTCAGTTCCAGACGATCCGACAGTGCATTGACCACCGAGACCCCGACGCCGTGCAGACCACCTGAAACCTTGTACGAGTTGTCATCGAATTTGCCGCCTGCGTGCAACACCGTCATGATCACTTCGGCGGCGGATACGCCCTCCTCTTCGTGGATCCCGACGGGAATGCCGCGTCCGTCATCGCGCACGCTGACGGAATTGTCGGCATGGATGATCACGCGGATTTCCTTGCAATACCCGGCCAACGCCTCGTCAATGGCATTGTCGACGACTTCAAAAACCATGTGATGAAGGCCAGTGCCATCATCGGTGTCACCGATGTACATGCCGGGTCGCTTGCGTACGGCGTCCAGGCCTTTGAGTACCTTGATGGACGAGGTGTCGTAACTGCTCTTCGGGGCGTCGTCTGACATGCGCTGATATCGTCGCGAGGTGCGGTGGAGAAGCGGCCATTATACATCGGCTTGGGTCGCCGCCGCACACGGGATGGTGTCGGCTGGAGCAGATTAGATGCCGGCGGACAGGAGGGGTCTAGTCATCGCTCGTGCAGCGTCCATGTTCCACGTGGAACAAACGCGTCCCGGGCGGTAGGCGACCAACGTCGATCGGCAATTCGATCGCAGCGATGAACGTCTGTCCGCCACGCGCTACGATCGCAGCGAGTAGCTTCTCCCGGTTGAGCTGATCCAACTCGGCGTTCAGATCATCCACCAACAAGATGGGCGCAGTACCTTTGCGCGACTTTATGAGATCCTGCATCGCGAGATTGAGCGCAAAGACCAGGACCTTCTGTTGTCCACGCGACAGCCTTTTCTCTGCGACCCCCCCTTCAACGGAGATCTCCAGTTCTGCGCGTTGGGGTCCGATCGTCGTAAAACCCATCTTCAGGTCCAGATCGACCTTGCGTCTGAGTTCTTCCTCGAGGTGGACTGTTGAAGACCACCCCCTTCGAAATCGGTAGTCGATGGTGAAATCCGTGTGCCATTCGCCAAGCAACTCGAGCGTGCGGCGAACAAGACGTTCACTGAACGATTCGCGATATTCGTTGAGTGCCTCGGAGGCCGCAGCAAAGGGGGTGGACCACAAACTCACCTGTTCCCGCGACCCCTGGCGGATCGCAGCGTTTCGCTGCTGGAGTGTCCGTTGAAACTCCGCATAGGCACGGAGATAAGGAGGTTCCACGTGGAACAACCCCATGTCGACAAACCGGCGACGTACCTCCGGGCCCATCGAGATCAACAGCTGAGGCTGCGAACCAATCCACTGTACCGGCAACGCCTCGGCCAGTTCGGACCGTTTGCGGACATCGCTACCGTTCAAACGGCACAGCAGCGACTGTTTCCCGCGCCTTACACCCAGGATGGCCCCCGACTCATCGGCACTACCGTCGACCCGATCCGGCGCCAGATGCGCAACGACGGTGGTCTGCTCGGCGCCGAACCGGATCATCGGCCCCGCCTCCGCATGACGGAAGGTCCGCCCGCGGGAAGCCAGGTAGATCCCCTCGAGCAAAGATGTCTTGCCCGATCCGTTTTCTCCCACAATGAAATTGAGACCCGCGGCCGGCTCAATCCGGATCCGCTCGATCACACGCAGATCGGTAATCTCCAGCACTCGGATGTACAAGCTATCGCCTTCCTTCCCATCCGGTGCGAGGCCAAAGGCAACGGAGTCACACGTCAGTCGACGTCAACCGCCTTCCGATCCCGACCCTACCCCGGATGACAAAACGACCCTGTAGCCAACAACCAGGGGCGGCGCACTAGAGCCGCATCGGCATGACCACGTAACGACAGTCACTGGAATCCTTTTCGCTCAGCAGACTGCTGGAATTCGAATCGACGACCGCGATCTGCACGACATCACCGTCGAGTACGCCCAACACATCCAGCAGATAACCGACATTGAATCCGATGCTCATCTCCGTGCCCTGGTAATCGACCTCGATTTCTTCCTCGGCCTCGTCCTGCTCCGGATTGTGTGCCTGGAGATGCATCAGTCCTTTGCTCAGCCGGACTCGGATTCCCCGATACTTTTCGTTCGACAGGATCGCCGTTCGTGCCAGGGCCTGCCTCAGTATCTCCCGATCCGCGATCACGACCCCGGTTTGACCCGCCGGCATCACGCGTTCGTAATCAGGGAAACGTCCGTCGATCAGCTTGGTCGTGAATACCCGATGGCCGAGTTGTACGCGCAGATGGCTGTTGCTGATCTCGAGCTGTGCGATATCGTCGGAGTCGTCCAGCAACCTGCCCAATTCCACCACCGCCTTGCGCGGCAGTATCACCTGGACATCGGCACCCGTCTCACCTTCGAACGCTGCATCGCACAATGCGAGCCGGTGGCCGTCGGTCGCGACCGCGCGTACACGGCCCGGTCGAAGTTCAAGGAGAAGCCCATTCAGGTAGTACCGCACATCCTGTTGGGCCATCGCAAACTGTGTCTTGTCGATCAATCGCTTCAGCAACTTCACCGGAAGCGAGAAGGCATCACTCGGCTGCGCAGGTTCGATGCTCGGGTAGTCCTGCGCCGGCAGCATACCCAGCGTGTAACGTCCGCGACCTGACCGGAGCACTGCCTTTTCTCCATCGAGTTCGATCGTTACCGAGGCACCATCCGGCAATGCCTTGCAGATATCCAGCAGTTTGCGTGCAGGCAATGTGAACTCTGATTCTCCCGTCGCGTCGACGGGTGCCGTCGTCCGCAATTCGACCTCAAGATCGGTCGCGGTCAGTGACAGCTCTTTGTTCTTCAATCCAATCAGCACGTTGGCAAGGATGGGTAGCGTCTGTCTGCGTTCGACTACCCCGACGATCTGCTGCAATGGCCTGAGCAGGTCGTCGCGGTTGGCGCTGATCTTCATGCGTCATCTTCTCCCTGGGTACTAATTATCAATTGAACTTATTTTAATACTGACTGTTATTATTAAGCCGGTGCCGTTCTGTTAGTCGAATTGTAAATCTTAATAAATATAGTCACTTAACTCGCAGATTTCTGCCTCGAAAGCGGTCATCAAAAGGGCTGGATCTCTGTTTGCGGATTGTGGATATCTGCTCGCCTCCGATCGCCGTCCGAAACGATGCAACCCCTGCCAACATCAATTGCTCAGGGTTCTCAACAGGTTGTTGTAGTCCTCTGAAACACGCTGATCACTGTCTCGCAACTCGGCGATCCTGCGCGTCGCATACAGCACAGTCGTATGGTCACGGCCGCCAAAGGCCTCACCGATCTCCGGCAGGCTGTGGTTGGTCAACTCCTTGGCAAGTGTCATCGCAACCTGACGTGGCCTGGCAATGGTTCGGCTGCGCTTCCCAGATAATAGGTCAGACGTCCTAATCTTGTAATACTCCGCGACCGTACGTTGGATGTTGTCGATCGTCACGAGTTTGTCCTGCGCGGCGATCATGTCGCGCAGCGCCTCCTTGGCGAAATCCATGGTGATCGGACGACCGGTGAAATGGGCATTGGCGACGATCCGCCGCAATGCCCCTTCGAGTTCACGGATGTTTGAGCGCACCCGTTTGCCAACAAAAAAGGCGACTTCGTTCGGCAGTTCGACGTGAAACAACTGTTGCGCCTTGGACTTCAGAATAGCTACCCGGGTCTCGAGATCCGGAGGTTCGACCGCCACCGTCAGACCCCAACCAAACCGTGACTTGAGCCGGTCTTCCAGTCCATCGACCTCTTTTGGAAACCGATCGCTGGTCAAGATGATCTGCTGCTGCGATTCGAACAGGGCATTGAAGGTATGGAAAAACTCTTCCTGAGAGCGTTCCTTTCCCGCAAAGAACTGCACGTCGTCGATCAGCAAGGCGTTGACCGAACGCATCTTACGTTTGAAATCGTCGATCGTGCCGTGTTGCAGGGCCTTGACCATCTCGGCTACGAATCCCTCGGAATGCATGTATAGCACCCGCGCACCCGGATTGTTCTGCAATATCCGGTTGCCCACGGCGTGCATCAGGTGGGTCTTACCCAAGCCGACGCCCCCGTAGATGAACAGCGGGTTGTAGACCCGGCCGGGATTGTCACCGATCTGCATCCCTGCGGCGCGTGCCAGTTGGTTGGATTTACCCTCGACGAAACTCTCGAACGTGAAATCCGCGTTGGTGTTCGCCTTCACCGGTGGTGCGGGACTCTCTCTGGGCAACAGTTCGGTCTGCACCGGCTCTGCCGGGGCCATCGCTACCGGGTTCACGTTGCGCGGCGCACTGCCGATCTCGAGGCTGATCGACATCTCGGGGGTCTGTCCGACATCTGTCAGGTAACCACGCAGCCGGTCGAGGTAGTGTTTCTTGACCCAATCCAGTACGAACGCGTTCGGTGCCATCAGGCGCAGTCTATGGTCCTCCTGGATACAGTGCAGGGGACGGATCCAGGTGTTGAACTGCTGCATGGGGATGTCGCTTCCAAGGCGGTCGAGACAGTGCTGCCAGAGATCGTTGTTCATTGCTTTCCAGATGCCAACAAAAAGGGTGTGCCGACCATTGGCCGGTTCGTTCATCGCGTCGTCGAATTCGTGAGCAATAGCGGCAGCAACCCCGCGCTGCGGGGCTACAGGCTCCAATGGATGTCCGGTGCGCGAATCCACATTGCGGAGACCCTCCGGAGCTTTTGACACCCGGATCAAATGCCCGCCGCGGGTCTAGTCTAGCCGCTCGACCGCAAGTTATCCACAGCCGCCGCTGGATGCAATCTCCCTTGTTTTAATTGCTCGGTATATAAAGTGATCGCTTACTTACAATGCTTGCACCATCCTATCCCCGGAAGCCCCAGAGGCATCTGCTCGAACGCTGCATTGGCCCGCTAAATCGTTGACACACGGACGAATGTTGCGTAAATTCCGGCCCCCTATTGCAGCACCCGCTCGGATCGTGAGTAGGCCCGCTGCGGGGTGTTCAGCTCATCACAGTTCATCGGGATCACGGTCATGAAACGTACTTTCCAACCCAGCCGTCTGAAGCGCGCCCGCGATCACGGTTTTCGTGCCCGCATGGCGACACGCGGTGGCCGCAAGGTGCTCAACGCGCGCCGTGCAAAGGGTCGTGCGCGCCTGATTCCGTAACGTTGTCGCCGAAGTCCGGCGAGAACGCGCCCTGCCGGTTTCCGAAGACCGCACGGTTAGGTACTGCCGCCGACTTTCGACGGGTCTTTGCCCGACCGGTCCGATCCACGGACGACTATTTCACCGTTCAGGCGTTGTCCGGTCATGCCGGACGCGCGCGTCTGGGTCTGGCGATCGCCAAGCGTCATGTCCGGCGCGCGGTGGACCGCAACCGTCTCAAGCGGATCGCCCGTGAAGTGTTCCGACACGAACAGATGCGGCTTGCCGGTATCGATTTCGTCGTAAGCGCACGTGCGCCGGCCGCAACGGCACAGCGGCAGATCTTGGCAGAATCGTTACGCCAACATTTTGAACGTCTGCATGGACGTATCGACCGAACAGATCCGCAAGCTCGGCGCGGTGCGCGGACGTCGCAACCGCGGTAAACTCCCGCCCTTTCCGCCGTAACCCGGCACGCAATCCAGTTTGGTTCCTATGGATAACGTTCGTCTGCTCCTGTTCATGGCCCTGGCGTTTCTCGGCATGCTGCTCTACCAGGCGTGGCAGCAAGACTACGCGACCCCGGTACCTCAGACGCCGACCGCCGCTGCCACCGGCACCGCGCCGACTGCGCCGACTGATGCACCGGACGCCCCGTTGCAGGCCGATATCGATGGCCCCGGGGGGGTACCCGTGGTACCCGGCGGCACCGGTGCCCCGGCAAGCCAGGCGACGTTGATCCAGGTACGTACCGATCTGTTCGATTTAACAATCGATACCCGCGGCGGCACCATTGTCGACGCACGACTGATCGACTATCCCGTCGCCGTCGATCGTCCCGACGAGCCCTTCAGGCTGTTGAGCCAGCGGCCATCCGATTTCTTCATCCTCCAGTCTGGACTGCTGGGTGCGGACAAGTCGCGTCACCCTACCCACGAGGCGCTGTTCACCAGTGGCGAACAGCGCTACGTGCTCGAACCCGGCCAGGATATCCTCGACGTGGATCTGCATTGGCAATCGCCCGACGGTGTCGAGGTGACCAAACGCTACACGTTCCAGCGCGGCAGCCATGCGATCCGCCTGCAACACCTGCTCAAAAACGGCTCGCAGCAACCGTGGAGCGGTCGAGAATATCGTCAGCTGCAACGCGGCAAACCGACCGAGTCCGGCAATGCGTTCATGTACACCTACACCGGCGGCGCGGTGTACACCCAGGCGGACAAATACCAGAAATACGACTTCGAGGATCTCGGCGCCGGCAAGCTCGACCGCGACACGGTCGACGGCTGGGTGGCGATGATCCAGCACTACTTCCTCGCGGCGGTCGTACCGCCGCGTGCCCAACAGCAGCATTTCTACGGCAAGGGTCTGGACAACGGTCGTGCGGTGATCGGCGCCTACACCCCCGTCCTCAACGTCGCGCCGGGCGAGCAGTCGAGCTTCGGCGGTACCCTGTTCATCGGCCCGAAGCTACAGGCGGAACTTGCCGAGATTGCCGAAGGCCTCGACCTGACGGTCGACTACGGCTGGCTGGTGTTCATCGCCAAGCCGATGTACTGGGTGCTCGAACAGATCCAGGGTTTCGTCCATAACTGGGGCTGGACCATCATCATCTTCACCATCCTGATCAAGCTGGCGTTCTTCAAGCTTTCCGAGACCAGTTACCGCTCGATGGCGAACATGCGCAAGTTGACGCCGCGCATCCAGGCGCTGAAGGATCGTTACGGCGACGACAAGCAGCGCATGCAGCAGGCGATGATGGAGATGTACAAGACGGAGAAGATCAATCCGCTCGGCGGCTGTCTGCCGATGCTGGTGCAGATACCGTTCTTCATCGCGCTTTACTGGGTCCTGCTGGAGAGCGTCGAATTGCGTCAGGCGCCGTGGATCCTGTGGATCGACGACCTGTCGATAAAGGACCCTTTCTTCGTTCTGCCGGTCATCATGGGTATCTCGATGTTTGTCCAGCAGAAGCTGAACCCGCCGCCCCCCGACCCGATGCAGGCGAAGATCATGTTGGCGCTGCCGCTGGTGTTCACGGTGATGTTTGCGTTCTTCCCGTCCGGCTTGGTGCTGTACTGGGTGGTGAACAATCTGCTGTCGATCGCGCAACAATGGGTCATCACCAAGCGTATCGAGGAAGGCGCCAAGGCCTGAACTATCGTGGCCGAACCGGCTACCGACACCATCGCTGCGATTGCGACACCGCCCGGCCGTGGGGCGGTCGGCATCGTGCGTGTATCCGGCCCGAAGGTCGCGGCGATCGCGCACGGGGTTCTGGGGCGGCTGCCGCAACCACGCACCGTGCAGTTCGCGACCTTCCGTGACGCCGCCGGCACGCCGCTCGATCAGGGCATTGCGCTGTATTTTGCGGCGCCGGCGTCTTTTACCGGCGAGGACGTGCTCGAACTTCAGGGACATGGCGGTGCCGTTGTCATGGATCTGTTGCTTCGGCGCGTCGTCGAGCTCGGTGCCAGACTTGCCGACCCCGGCGAATTCAGCCGCCGTGCCTACCTCAACGACAAGCTCGATCTCGCGCAGGCCGAGGCGATAGCCGATCTGATCGACAGCCAGACCGCGGCCGCGGCCCGGTCAGCGCTGCGGTCACTCAGCGGCGAATTTTCGACCCGGGTGAACGCGCTGCGCGAGGCGATCACGCGACTGCGCATGTATGTCGAAGCCGCGATCGACTTTCCCGAAGAGGAGATCGATTTCCTCGCCGATCAGCGCGTCATCATCGATCTGGACGCCCTGGTCCAGCGCGTCGACACGCTGCTCCAGGGCGCACACAACGGTCGCCTGCTTCACGACGGCATCACCCTGGTCATCGCCGGGCCCCCGAATGCCGGCAAGTCCAGCCTGTTGAACGCGCTGACGGGGCAGGACAGCGCCATCGTCACGCCAATCCCGGGCACTACCCGCGACATTCTGCGCGAGCACATCGCGATCGATGGTTTGCCGGTGCACGTGATCGACACCGCGGGCCTGCGCGACACCGGCGACGTCGTCGAACGCGAAGGCGTGCGGCGCGCGCGAGCCGCGTTGGCCCAGGCCGATCATGCGCTGTGGGTGTTCGATGGCCACGATGATCCGCACGCCAGCGGGCTGGCCGACGCCGGTCTGCCGCCGGGCCTCGGCATCACCCGCGTCCGCAACAAGGCCGACCTGACCCGCGTCGCCCCGGGACTGCACGACGTCGAGGGTACGCCCGAGGTCAGCCTTTCTGCCAAGACCGGTGCCGGCGTGGACAGCCTGCGCGCGCATCTGAAACACCTGGTCGGGTTCGACGCGATCGGCGAAGGTGATTTCAGCGCCCGCCGGCGCCACCTCGATGCCCTGCGACGCGCGCACGATCACCTGCTCGACGGCAGACGGGCCCTCCACCAGGGACATGCCGGTGAGCTGCTTGCCGAAGACCTGCGCCTGGCACAAGCAGCGCTCGGAGAGATCACAGGCGAGTTCACGGCGGACGATCTGCTGGGCGAGATCTTCAGCCGTTTCTGTATCGGCAAATGACCGCTCAGGCGGCCATTGGCTTTTTCGACTCCGGCGTCGGTGGCCTCAGCGTGCTGCGACATGCGCTGGACCAGGTCGATGGTGCGCCGCTGCTGTATGTCGCCGATTCGGCATATGCTCCTTACGGTGGGCGCACACCGGATGAGGTGATCGAGCGCTGCCGCGTGATCACGCGCTTCCTGATCGAACAGGGCGCCACGGCGATCGTGGTTGCATGCAACACCGCCACTGCCATTGCGGTCGACATCCTGCGCCGCGACTTCGACATGCCGATCGTCGGTATGGAGCCGGCCCTGAAGCCGGCCGCACAATTGACGAATACCGGTCGGGTGGCGGTACTGGCAACCCAGGGCACGCTGGGGAGCGACCGCTATGCGCGCCTGCTTTCTGTGCATGGTCGTTCTATCCAGGTCTATCAGCGAATCTGTCGGCACTGGGTGGAGGCCGTCGAAGACGGTGATCTGGAAAGTCCGCGGGTATTCGATCTGGTCAACGCCGAACTGCAGCCCTTGCATCGGGAGGGTGTGGACACCTATGTCCTGGGATGTACGCATTTCCCGTTTCTCGCGACGACGATCCGCCGTGTGGTCGGCGATCAGGTGCACCTCGTCGATCCGGGTCCGGCGGTCGTCGCGCAACTGCGCCGCCGGCTCTCGATCACCCGTGAATCACCGAGCCCATCGGGTGTTCGTCTGTTCAGCTCCGGTTCGGACGCCGGACTGCAGCGCCGGGCCGCGCAGCTGATCGGCCTGCAGGCACCGTCCGACCGGCTACCGGTGTGACCCTTCCGCGATGCATCACCGCAACCTGAGCCTGCGGATCCGGCGGCGCAGCGCGCCCAACTGGGCATTGTCCTGCCGCCGCCCATAACGCAGCTGGACATACAGACGACTGATCGCCGTGAACTGTTCGCAGGCACCCGGATAGTGCCGGCAGGCGGTTGCGCAGAGGGTATCCGGACCGTACCAGACCGCGGTCGGCACACCGGCGCGGCGCAGTTTCTCTACATAGCGCTGCCAGACGGCATGCAAGGGGTCGATCTTTCTCGGCCGTGGAATCCTGGCCACCAGGAACACGAACGCCGCTGCGAAAGCACTGCCCGCAATCAGCAGTGCGGCCAGACCCACGCCACGCAGGTGGCTGAGCCCGAACCTGCCGAGCAGACTCTCCTGGCGCTCGGCACTGAACCCGATCACCCAGCGGTGCCAGTTGAGATCCACCGCGTCGGCGAACCACACCGCCTCCCGCATCAACGAGGCCAGCGCACTGAGGTCGCCGGTGCGGAAAACGACCCGGTCGGCGTCGCTGGAAAGCGCCGGATTGATCGGTTGTTCGACGCGTTCGGGCGCGACCGCCGCCGTCGGATCGACGCGCCACCAACCGTGCCCGGGTAGCCAGACCTCGGACCAGGCGTGTGCATCGGACTGGCGGATCACCCAGTGTTCCGCATGCGGGTTGCGTTCGCCGCCCTGATAACCGATCACCACCCGGGACGGGATGCCGGCCAGTCGCATCAGCAGTGCGAAACTGCCGGCGTAGTGCTCGCAGAATCCCCGTCGCGACTCGAACAGGAAGTCCTCGATCGGGTCGCCATGGGCGGTACCGGGCGAAAGGGTGTACACGAACGGCTGCTCGCGAAAATACCGCAGTGCACGTTCCACCAGTTGCAGCGGCTGTTGTGGATCGGTCTGCGCTTGCCAATCGGCCACCAAGGCGCGGACACGCGGCGCGACATGGTCCGGCAGTTGCAGTCCGTGGCGACGCTCAAAGGGGCTGAGCGCGTCCACCACGAGATCGGGATCGGAGCTGGCGCGGTAGCTGAACCGTCGGTTGACGCGCTGTTCGGCGACCAGTGCGTAGTTGCGATCGAGGCGTGCGCCTTGCGGTGCCTGGGTCACGATGTCCAGGCCGAACAGCCAGAATTCGCCGGTGGGTTCGAGGGTCACCTCGTAGTCCAGTGACTGTCGTCGGTCGCCGGTGGCTGGTGCCTGCAGCGGGCGTTTACCCGCGCTCCAGCGCCGGCCGTCGGTGTTCCACAATACCGGTCCGCGCCAGTAACGCTGTTCGGGCCGTGGAACACGATCGAAGAACTGCACCCGGAATGCAGTTGCGTTGGAGCGTGACAACTGTCCGATATTGCCGAGCGTCATCTCGTCGCTGATCCCAGTCACCGCGCTGGATGTGCTGATGGCCCATAACGGGCTCTGCAGGCGCGGAAAAAGGACGAATATCACCAGGGCGACCGGCAATGCTGCGGCCAGCATAGTGCCTGTCGTGCGCACCTGCTGAAGCGGGTCCACGCGCACCCGGTTCAGGCCGATCTGGATGGACACCAAGGTGGCGACACCGGCAAACAGGTAGATCGCCAGCCAGAGCGACTGGTTGTACAGAAACTGGGTCAGCACCAGGAAATAACCCAGAAACACGGTCACGTGAATATCGCGGCGCGTACGCAGTTCGAGCAGTTTCAGGCCGAGCATCACGATCAACACCGCGGTGCCGGTCAGGCGACCGTCATGCAGCCCGGTCGTGAACACGACCAGCGCGAGCACCAACGGCATCAGCAGTATCAGGCCCCAGCGACCGGGCATGACCCCGGGGTACCAGATCGCCAACAGCCGCCAGGCGGTCGCCAGGTAGAACAGCCCGAGGATCGTCGAACCCAGGTTCGAGGCGTGCGGTGCCATCAGTCCGCCGAGCAACAGCAGCAGCGCGCTCACCAGACGCGGCGGGATCGGCAACCTGGCGAGCGCGTCAGCCAAGCGGTCCCCCGTACAAAGCCAGGTGGCGCAGACATTGATGCCGGTGTGCAACCCCCAGAGACGGCTGCAGAATCAGGGTCGGCGTCTGCAGGCCATAGGGCTGTCCGCGGCGCTCGGCGTCCAGGACACCTCGGCTCAACGCCGAAAGCTTCGTCTCGGTGTCCGTACCCGGCGCGTCGTCCCAGCGCAACCACAGGGGTGCGGCCGCCTGGCCACTGAACACGCGGGTGTTGAGACCGCGATCGCGGGCGTAGCTCTTCCAGTCGATCTGTGCCGGCTGGTCACCGACCCGGTAGTTGCGCAGTCCCGCAAAGTCCTCGTTGCCCAGCCCGGCACCGGTCCCGTCGACGTCGCCGCCGTCTTGCAGCGGCGCATGCCAGGCCGGACCCGGTCGTGGGTAGACCAATAGCGGCCGATCGCAGTCGACATAGCACCAGGCACGGAACAGGCCGAGCGGGTACTGGGTACTGATCACCAGTCTCCCCGGGTGGTGTTCGCCCCGTCCCAGGCCGGAGACCGACAGCGTGCAGAGACCGTTGCCCCCGTCGGCGCGCAGGTCGAGCAGCGCCGGTTCCGCGCCGGAGACGGCCAGCTGGATGGCCGGTCGTTCGCGGGGTCCGGACAGCAGCTCGACGACGAAACGCGCCGGCTGACCAGCGAACGACGGAGGCCCGCCCTGACAGACCAGCTGCAGGCCGCGCAGATTGCGCCAGGTCTGGTAGATCGCATTGCCGGTCAGCGCGGCAAGCAGGAAGGTCAGCAGGTGGGCCGGATTGTTGCCGTAGTTCACCGAACCCAGCAGCATCAGGAACAGCAAGGCCCCGAAGATCAGGCCGTAGCGGGTCGGCAGGATGTAGATCCTGCGATAGCCGACCTCGGCATGTCCCCCCGGGTTGACGCGTTCTATCCGTGCCCAGTCGGCGAACGCCATCGTCAGGGAATGGCCACGCCTTCGATCAGCTCGCGCAGCTGTCGGGCGGTATCACCCTCGAGACTCGTCAGGCGGTGTCCCGCGACACTCGGCAAAACCGCCTGGACATCCTCGGGCACCACCTGGGCGCGACCATCGATCATCGCCCAGGCCCGCGCAGCACGCAGCAGCGCCAGGCCGGCACGCGGCGACAGACCCAACTCCCAATGTGGCGAGGCGCGCGTCGCCGCGAGTACGGCCTGCACATAGTCCAACAACGCCGGCGCCACGTGCACCTGGTCGACGTAGGCCTGCCAGGCGCGCAGCCCCTCGGCGTCGACCAGCGGGGACATGTCCTTGAGCAACAGGCGCCGGTCACCGCCGGCGAGCAGCGCGCGTTCCGCGTCGGGATCCGGGTAGCCGAGGCTGATGCGCATAAGGAAACGGTCGAGCTGCGATTCCGGCAGCCCGAAAGTACCGAGCTGATTGCGCGGGTTCTGGGTGGCAATCACGAAGAATGGATCGGGCAGTGCGCGGGTCTCGCCGTCTGCGGTCACCTGGCGCTCTTCCATCGCCTCGAGCAGGGCACTCTGGGTCTTGGGCGTCGCACGGTTGATCTCGTCGGCCAACACCAGCTGGGCGAACACGGGCCCCGGGTGAAAATGGAAGCGCCCCTCTTCACGGTCATAGATCGACACGCCGAGGATGTCCGCCGGCAGCATGTCGGCGGTGAACTGGATGCGCTGGAAGTCGAGACCGAGCAGGCGCGCGAGTACGTGTGCCAGCGTCGTCTTGCCGACCCCCGGGACGTCCTCGATCAGCAGGTGCCCACCGGCCAGCAGGCTGGTCAGCGCCAACCGAAGCTCTAGGCGCTTGCCGACGATCATCTGAGCGGCTTCGTCCAGGACCCGGCGCAGCAGCAGGTGGTCGCCGGGGGCGCGGGTATCGTTGAGCACGGCTTTCTGCATGGATAACGGCATCTTGGGAGGCGACTGACAGGCAGCGTATCGGCGGAACGCGGCAAAACTCCACCCGCAGCGCGCGCTGCCGGTGATCAGTTTGCCACCCCTTCAGGATTCGGCAAGCAGCGCCCGGATTTGTTCCTCCACCTGGCGCGCCCTGGCGTCACCGGCATGCGTCTCGCCGACGAATGAGGCGCGAATTCGGCCGCGCCTGTCGACCAGGTAGTAGGCCGGCCAATAGCGATTGCCGAGCGCCCGCCAGTACGCGAAGTCGTTGTCCATCATGACCGGGTGGTGCAGCTCGAACTCGGCGATCTTGGCGGCGACGCGGTCGGCGTCGCGCTCGTGATCGAACTCCGGACTGTGGATGCCGATGACGCGCAGACCGCGGTCGGCATAGCGCTGTTCGAGGTCCCTGAGCCAGGGAAAGGAGCGGTAGCAGTTCCAGCAATCGTAGGTCCATACATCGACCAGCAGTACCTGGCCGCGCAGGTCGTGAACCGAGAGCGGCGGACTGTTGAACCAATGCTCGGCGCGGGTGGTCGTGAATTCCGGCAGCGGTTGCGGATCGGCTGCGGCCACCACGCTGGTCAGCAGCAGGCACAGGGCCGGTATGAGCAAAGGACGGTGATTGGCATGCATTCGGGTACCTCCGGTGTCACCCAGATAGACCGCACATGCCGGCGGCTGATTACACCCGTGACGACCACAGGCCCCGTGAACTAGAATAAGCGACTGTTTTTGTAGGGATAAACCGATGTTTCATGCAGACGCCTACGACGTGATCGTGGTCGGCGGTGGCCATGCCGGCAGTGAAGCGGCACTCGCCTCGGCGCGTATGGGCATGCGCACCCTGTTGCTGTCGCACAGTATCGAGACCCTGGGTTCGATGAGTTGCAACCCGGCGATCGGCGGAATCGGCAAGGGTCACCTGGTCCGGGAGGTCGATGCCCTGGGTGGCCTGATGGCGCGTGCCGCCGACCGCGGCGGCATCCAGTTTCGCACCCTGAACTCGCGCAAGGGCCCGGCGGTGCGGGCGACGCGCGCACAGGCTGATCGCGTGCTGTACCGGGCGGCGGTGCGTGACGCGCTGCAGAACACGCCGAACCTCGACCTGTTCCAGCAGGCGGTCGATGACCTCATCGTCGAGCAAGGGCGGGCCACCGGCGTGGTGACCCAGATGGGCCTGCGGTTTCGCGGCAAGGCGGTCGTACTGACGGTCGGCACTTTCCTGGGTGGACGAATCCACATCGGTCTGGAGAACTACGAGGGCGGCCGCGCCGGAGATCCGCCGAGCAATGCCCTCGCCCACCGCCTGCGCGAGCTGCCGTTCAACGTGCGTCGCCTGAAGACCGGCACGCCGCCGCGCATCGATCGCCGGACGATCGATTTCACGCAGCTCGAGGTGCAGCCGGGCGATGATCCTGAGCCGGTGTTCTCATTCATGGGCAGTCGCGCCGAACACCCGCGTCAGGTGCCCTGCCACATCACGCGTACGAATGCGCATACGCACGCGGTGATCCGCGGCGGCATGTCGCGCTCGCCGATGTATACCGGGGTCATCGAGGGGGTCGGTCCGCGCTACTGTCCCTCGATCGAAGACAAGGTCGTGCGGTTCGCCGACAAGGATTCGCACCAGATCTTCATCGAACCCGAGGGCCTGACCAGCCACGAGGTGTACCCGAACGGCATCTCGACCTCGTTGCCCTTCGACGTGCAGTGGGAACTGGTGCGTTCGATGCGGGGCTTCGAACAGGCACGCATCACCCGACCCGGTTATGCGATCGAGTACGATTTCTTCGATCCGCGCGACCTGCACAGCTCGCTTGAGACCAAGTTCGTCGAGGGCCTGTTCTTCGCCGGGCAGATCAACGGCACCACCGGCTACGAAGAGGCGGCGGCGCAAGGTCTGCTGGCCGGTTTGAACGCCGCGTTGCAGGTGCAGGGCAATGACAGCTGGTCGCCACGCCGCGACGAGGCCTACCTCGGGGTGCTGGTCGACGACCTGATCACCCGCGGCACCCTGGAGCCTTATCGGATGTTCACCTCGCGCGCCGAGTATCGATTGATGTTGCGCGAGGACAATGCCGACCTGCGTCTGACCGAGACCGGTCGTCGGCTTGGCCTGGTCGGCGAGGCGCAGTGGGCGTTCTTCGACCGCAAACGCGAGGCGATCGCTCGCGAGCAACAACGCCTGCGCGATGCCTGGGTGCGTCCGGGCGACGTGGCCGCCCTGACGACACCTCCTGCCGGGGAACCGTTGCGGCGCGAGACGCGCGCGCTCGATCTGATCGCGCGCCCGGAATGGGCGCACGCGGCGGTCACAGGCCTCGCAAGCGTCGGTCCCGCTGCCATCGATCCGGAACTCCGCGACCAGGTCGTCGAACAGATCGATATCCAGGCGAAGTATTCAGGGTACATCGACCGTCAGCGAGACGAGGTGGAACGTACCCGACGCGCCGAGACGATCCGCCTGCCGCGCGATTTCGATTACGCGACCGTCAAGGGTCTGTCTGCCGAGGTCAGCGAGAAGCTCGCACGACACCGACCGGAGACGATCGGCCAGGCCGGCCGGATTCCCGGGGTCACCCCGGCGGCGGTCTCACTGCTGCTGATCCACCTGAAGAAGAAATCGGCCTGACCGCGACCGGTCGTGCTCATTCGCTCAGTGCGCGTTCCACGGTCGAGCCGGTCGGCTGGGGCCTGAGGGCCCCATCGTAGACGTAGTAGCGGTTCTTGCCGGCGGCCTTCGCCTGGTACATCGCCTGGTCGGCCTGGTTCAACAGATGCTGGGCATCGATATCGTTGCCCTGCGAGTAGAACGTTACCCCGATGCTCGCCGACAACTGCAGCTCGTCGTCGCCGATGCGCAGCGGTCGAGAGATCGCGGCAAGCAGCCGCGGCAGGCGTTCGATGCAGGCGATACTGTTCGGCAGGTCGGTCATCAGGGCGACGAATTCATCGCCGCCGAGACGCGCGACGGTATCGTGTGCGCGCAGCGAATTCCGCATGGCACCGGCGATCTCGATCAGCACGCGGTCGCCGAGGTCATGACCGAAGCGGTCGTTGATCTGCTTGAAGCCGTCCAGATCGACGTACAGCAGCGCGACCGTATTGCCGAGTCGGGAGGCCTGCGCAATGGCCAGACGGATGCGATCGTTCAACAATATCCGGTTCGGCAGCTGCGTCAGCGGATCGTAGTAGGCGATGTGCTCAAGGCGGTCCTGCTTGTCCTTGAGGGCCGTGATGTCAGAGAACATACCGACATAGTTGCAGATGTCGCCCTTGTCGTTGCGCAAGGCGCTGATCGACAACAGCTCCGCGTAGACCTCACCGCGCCGGTTGCGGTTGCGAATCTCTCCCTGCCAGTAGCCGTGTTCGGTGAGATCGCGCCACATCGAGGCGTAGAAGTCGGCGGAGTGATAGCCCGAATGCAGAAAGCGAGGATTCTGCCCGATCACTTCATCACGCCGGTAACCGGTGATGCCGACAAAGGCGGTGTTCACTTCGATGACGTTGGCCTGCGCGTCGGTGATCACAATGCCTTCCTGGGCGCTGTCGAAGACCGCTGCGGCCAGCCGCAACCGTTCCTCGGCGAGGTGTTGCTCGGTCACATCGGTGCAGACACCGACCCACTTCACCGTCCCCGTCTGCTCGTCCTGCACCGGCGAGCCCTGGTCGGTCAGGTACCGGTATTCGCCGTCTCCGCGCAATACGCGATAGTGGTGTTCGTAGAGTTCTGCCGTTTCGTCGCGCGCGGCCACGTCCCGGCGCAGCTGATCGACATCGTCGGGATGTACCAGGGACAGCCAGTCATCGAGATGACGAGGTGTCTTGCCCGGCGGCAGCGCGAAGAAGGCATCGGCGTCGCCGAACCAGTCCAGGCGCCCGTCCGAATGTGACTCGTAGATCAGGTCGTAGGTGATCTCGCCGGCGATGCGCAGCCGGTTTTCGCTGTCCTTCAGTGCCTGCTCGGCGAGTTTTCGTTCACCGATATCCAGATGTGTGCCGTACATCCAGAGTGGCTGGCCATCGTCGGACCAGTCGAGCACCTGGCCCCGGTCGAGCACCCAGACCCAGTGCCCGTCGCGATGCCGCATGCGCACCTCGCACTCGTAATAGGCGAGTTCGCCTGCGAAGTGGCGCCGCAGCAGCTCGCTCGACCGCGGCAGGTCGTCCGGGTGGACGAACTGCGTCCAGGTGTCGATGCTCACCGGCATCAACTCGGCGAGCCGGTAGCCGATGATCTCGGCCCAACGTTCGTTGAACCGTGTCTCGCCGCTTTGCACGTTCCAGACCCAGGTACCGACACGGGTACCTTCGATCACCGCTGCGAGGCGATTTCGTTCGTCCGCGAGCGACAGCTCGAGCGCCTTGAGCGATGACTGGTCGACCAGATAGCCCCGTATCAATCGCACCTGGCCATCCGGGTCACGATCGATCTGGACGAACTGGCGATACCAGGCGTAAGCGCCGTTCTTGTGACGCAGGCGGAACGATTGCTCGAAACGTTCGCCGCCGGTCGCGAGGTAGTGCTGCAGTTCGTCGTGGACCGACGTCAGGTCGTCCGGGTGAATGGCATCCGCGAGCTTCATCGCACCCGCGGCGACCTCGTCTTCGGCGTAACCGAGGATCGCCTGTACGTTGCTCGAGACCTGCTGTACCGGCCAGCCCGGCTCGGGCGTCAATGCAAACACCACCACGGGACCTGCCGAGAACAGATCGCGCTCCCGCGCCAGCGCGCGCTCCGCACTGACACGGTCGGTCACATCGTGGATGATCGTGAACACCACCACTTTTCCATCCAGCTCGATCGGCGACGGGTGGATCTCGACCTCGCGCACTGCGCCATTGGCCAGGCGGTGCTGACGGTGCAGTTGCTGTTTGCGCCCGGCCAGCACGTCGTCGCGTATCGCCGACAACTGTTCAAAGCTCAGCGCGTCCAGTTCCTGTATCGACATGCCGGCGAGTTGCGTCAGGTCGTACCCGTAATACTTTGCGGCGGCTGCGTTGCCCTCGATGATGACGTGATTCGCCGGATCCATCAGCAGCATGGGCGCGGTGTTGTTCTCGAAAAATGCCCGGAAATGCGCCTCGCTCTCTCGCAGCATCTGTTCCATGCGCCGGCGCTCGGAGACGTCGCGTGCGAAACCGATCGTGCCCAGCAGGTCGCCGCGTTCGTCGACCACAGGCGCTTTGTAGGTCTCGACCCAGCGTCGTTCGCCGTCCTGCGCCAGTTCTTCCTGAACCTCGCGACTGCGTCGCGTCGTCATCACGTGCTGATCGTCGGCCCGGTAGGCATTGGCCAGATCGGTCGGCCAGAGATCGAAGTCGCTCTTGCCGATCAGCGCACGGCTTTCGGAGAGGCCTGCAGCGGCTGCAACGTGCTGATTGGCGGCCAGGAAGAGACCCTCGGTGTCCTTGAGCCAGACCATGAAAGGGAAGTTGTCGATCAGGGCACGTTGATAGCTCGCGCGTTTTCGCAGTTCTTCTTCGGTACGCCGGAGCTCGGTGACGTCGTGACAGATGCCCACGATGCCGGCCAGTTTGCCCGCGTCGTCAAACACCGGAACCCGCGTTGTGAGCAGCAGTGAGCTGTGACCGGTGCTCGCGAACCTGAACCACTCCTCGTCGTCCACGGGACGACCGGACTCGCTCGCGACCGCGTCCCGACGCCGCGCCTGGCGAGCCTGCTCGGCGCTCGTGAGTTCGAACATGGTGCTGCCGACGATGTCGGCGATGGACTTGCCGAACAACGCGGCGAACGCCGGATTGCACGCGAGGAACACCCCGTTCCGGTCCTTCATCCAGACCGGGTCCGGCAGGCTGGAGAGAATGCTCTGGTGGCCGGTGGCGGCGAGGACCAGGCGTTGCTGAGCTGCCTGCAGTTGGCGACCTCGCCGGACCAGGGCGATCAACAGCGCAAGGCACAACAGCGTGGTCAGACCGAGCGAAAGTGCCATCTGCGACGTCGCCGACGCGTTATCGACAACAGGGAGCCATCCGGACGCGACGGTCTCCGCACCCACTTTGCCCACCAGGCAAAACCCGGCCGCGACCGCCCACAGCATCGGCGATCGGCCACCCGGCATTGCGTAACCCCTACCCGCCATCAGTTTTCCGGTCTATGGATGCTCCGCCCGAGGCCCTGCTGCCGTTTCTCATGTACCCGGCCGGCCGCCGCGGCGGCACTCGCCGGGCCTCACGCGAACCGGCGCCGGCTTCGTCGAAAGTTGGCGGCGGCCGGCGGGAATTATTGAGCGTATTGGCGGATAAGGATTGGATTCAGCGATGTTGCGCCGCACGTCGTGCCGGGCGGTCCAGGCAACGCCGCAGCCAACCCTGCAACGCGGGATAATCGGCAAGGTGGACGTGCGCAGGCAGGCACCAGGCGAGCACCGAGGCGACGTTGAGGTCGGCGACACTGAAGGTCGCACCCAGGAGATAATCGTCCCGCTCCAGCGCGTCATTCAGCACGCCGAACGGCTGGCGGAGGATGCCGAGATTACGCTTCACCTTCTCAGGGTCGCGCTTTTCCTCGGGCAGGATCCGTTTGTGCATCAGCACACTCAGCAGTGCGTGCTCGACCTCGGTCATCACCCAGAACGACCATTGCCAGGTGAGCGCCTCGCCCTCGATATTGTCCGGCCACAGGCCCTTTTCGACACCGTACTTGCGTGCCAGGTAGAGATTGATCGCCATCGACTCCCAGAGCACGAACCCGTCGTCCACCAGGGTCGGGATGCGCGCATTGGGATTGAGTTTCAGGTAGGCGGGGTCACGCAGCGCGTCACCGCGATAGTCCAGAGCGACCTGCTGGTAATCCAGGCCCAGTTCGTGCACGAGCCACAGTGGTCGGAATGCGCGCGACTGGGTAATACCGTGAATCTGCAGCATCTGCTTGGCCAGGTAGCGAACAAAACGCGGATCTTAGCCAGCCGGTCCACGCCTGCACAGCGTGACCGGGCGTGCCCGACGGCTTCACGTAGAATCGCACGATGCAGACGCCCATCGACATCCCCACCAGCTGGCCGCCTCAGCTTTCCGACGGATTGGCGGCGCTCGGGCTGGACCTTGCACCGGACCGGCAGCAGTTGCTGCTGGCGTTCCTCGGCCTGCTGGCGCACTGGAATCGTGCGTTCAATCTCACCGCGGTGCGCGATCCGGCCGTGATGGTACGCCGCCAGCTGCTGGACAGCCTGGCGATCCTTCCGTGGGTCGTGGAGGGGCCGGTGCTGGACGTGGGCAGCGGCGGCGGATTGCCCGGCATCCCGCTCGCGATCGCGCGACCCGGGCTCGCGTTCACCCTGCTCGACAGCAATGGCAAGAAGGTGCGCTTCCTGCGCCAAGTGGTCGGCGAACTCGAACTGCGCAACGTCGAGGTCGTTCAGGAACGCATCGAGCGTCTCGACCGGGCGGCGCACTACCGGCACATTGTCTCACGTGCCTTCGCATCGTTGTCGGATCTGACCGTCGCCAGCCAGGGCTTGCTGGCACCCGGTGGCGACTGGCTGGCGATGAAAGGCGCCGACCCAAGCGAGGAGATAGCGGCGCTGCCGGCCGGGCTGATCGCCGAGATTCACCCGCTGCGCGTGCCCGGCGAGCCGGCTGCCCGCCATTTGGTGATCGTGCGTACCCGCTGAACCCGCTCCGCGGGCGATACGGGTTTGCCGGGGTATCGTGGTCGGCGGCGCGTGGTTATGATTGACGGCCGGCCGCCGGGCCGACGTGAAAACAAGATCCGGGCAGACCACCATGGGACGAATCATCGCTGTTGCCAACCAGAAGGGCGGTGTTGGCAAGACCACGACTGCGGTCAACACGGCCGCCGCGCTGGCCGCCATGCAGCGGCGGGTACTGTTGGTCGACCTCGATCCGCAAGGCAATGCCACGATGGGCAGCGGGATCGACAAGTACGCGCTCGAGCGCTCGACACTCGAGGCGCTGCTCGGCGATGCTCCTGTCGCGGAATGCCTGCAGCGCGCCGAAGCGGCCGGATACGACGTGCTGCCGGCGAACAGTGACCTGACCGCGGCCGAGGTGCGCCTGCTCGAGGCACCGCTGCGCGAGCGTCGACTCGCGCTCGCGCTGGACGCGGTGCGAGAGCATTACGACTATCTGCTGATCGACTGCCCGCCTTCGCTGAACATGCTGACGCTGAACGCGCTGGTCGCCGCCGACAGCGTTTTGGTGCCGCTGCAGACCGAGTACTACGCGCTCGAGGGGCTGTCGGCGCTGCTCGCGACCGTGCAGCAGATAAAGGACCACCGCAATCCGCGCCTGGAGATGGAGGGCATCGTGCGTACCATGCACGACCCGCGCAACAACCTGGACAATCAGGTGTCGGCGCAGCTGATCCAGCACTTCGGTGACAAGGTGTTTCGAACGATGATCCCGCGCAACGTCCGGGTCGCCGAGGCACCGAGTCACGGTCTGCCGGTGATGCTTTATGATAGGAGTTCGCGCGGGGCGATCAGCTACATGGCCCTGGCCAGCGAGATGACCCGGCGTCACCTGCCTTCGTCCACCAACCCAGCGGCTTGAACATGGTAAAGAAACGAGGCCTCGGTCGCGGACTCGACGCCCTGCTGGGCGGCGCACAATCTGCGGCTACGGAACCCCAGCAGCCGGCGGCCGAGCCGGCGGCGGTCCCTGGCCCGGCACACAGCCTGGGCGTGGACCAGATCCGCCGTGGCCGCTATCAGCCGCGCCGCAACTTCGATGAAGACAAGCTGCGTGAACTGGCCGACTCGATCACCGCCCAGGGCATGGTGCAGCCGATCGTGGTGCGTCCGGTCGGTGACCAGCAGTACGAGATCATCGCCGGGGAGCGTCGCTGGCGCGCCGCGCAGATCGCCGGGCTGGCCGAGGTACCGGTGGTGATCCGCGACGTCGACGACAGGTCGGCGATGGCGATGGCGCTGATCGAGAACATCCAGCGCGACGACCTCAATCCGCTCGAAGAGGCGAGCGCGCTGCACCGCCTGCTGAACGAGTTCGAGCTGACCCACCAGCAGGTCGCCCAGGCTGTGGGTAAGTCGCGCACCACGGTCACCAACCTGATCCGCCTGCTCGATCTGAATCCCGAGGTCAAGGCGCTGGTCGAACGCGGTGAACTCGAGATGGGCCACGCGCGCGCGCTGCTCGCGCTGAGTGGCCCGACGCAGACCGAGGCGGCGAACACGGTGGCGGCGAAGGGCCTCTCGGTCCGCGAGACCGAGGCCCTGGTGCGGCGCCTGGGGCAGCCGAAGACCCCGGCCGCCGGCAGCGCCGAGGAAACCGACCCGGATGTGCGCCGACTGCTCGCCGAATTGACCGAGCGTCTCGGTGCGCGGGTGGCGCTGCAGCAGGGCACCGGGGGCAAGGGGCGGCTGGTGATCAGCTACAACACCCTGGAGGAACTCGAGGGGATTCTCGATCACATCCGCTGACCGTGCCGCGCCCCCCAATTACCCTAGGGTTACTCTTTATATTTCTTATCAGACGATCGTTTGACCTTATACGGCTCAATTCTTATACTGCGCGCGCTTTTTGGCGGTCCGATTTGCGGCTCAGGGATGCAGTAGATGCAGAATCTTGACGCCCGTCGGGCCAGACGGATACTCGCTGCGCAGGCCCTCGCCACACTGGTAGTCACCCTGTTCGGGCTGGCATTCGGCCTCAGGGAGGCGTTGTTTGCGTTGCTCGGGGGCGGCATCGCAACGGTAGCGAACGCCTTATTCGCCTACTGGGTGTTTGGGCGTTACCGGGCGGCGGAGCCAGGCAGGCTGGTATCCCAGTTTTACGGCGGCGAACTCATCAAGTTGGGGTTCGTCGCGGCGACTTTCGCGGTGGTGATCCTGGGGATGGATCCGCTGCGCCCGCTGGCCTTGTTTGGGGCCTTTTTTGTAGTACAGGTGTTACCTCCGTTGCTGGCGAATCGCATCGCCGGTTGAAGCAGACAGAAGAGACGAAGATGGCTGGTTCCGAAACCCTGACCTCCGGCGAGTACATCAAGCATCACCTGACGAACCTGACCTTCGGCCAGTTTCCGGATGGCCATTGGGGCGTCGCGCACAGCGCCGAACAGGCCAAGGAGATGGGCTTCTGGGCGATCCATCTCGATTCGATGTTCTGGTCGCTGTTCCTCGCCGCGCTGTTCGGTTACTTCTTCTACAAGGCTGCGCAGAAGGCGACCGCCGGCGTGCCCTCCGGCCTGCAGAACTTCGTCGAGATGATGGTCGACTTCGTCAACGAAAGCGTGCGCGGTTCGTTCTCCGGCAAGAACGACCTGGTTGCACCACTGGCGCTGACGGTGTTCGGTTGGGTGTTCCTGATGAACCTCATGGACCTGGTACCGGTCGATCTGATTCCCTACATCAGCGGCGTACTGGGCATACATCATATGAAGGTGGTACCGACCACCGACCCGAATGTCACGTTCGCGCTGGCGCTCGGCGTGTTTGCGCTGATCATTTTCTACAGCATCAAGATCAAGGGTGTCGGCGGCTTCGTCGGCGAGCTGACCGGGATGCCATTCGAGACCAAGAACCCGCTGCTGAAGCCGTTCTTCATGGCGATCAACCTGGTGCTCGAGGGTGTGAACCTGATCGCCAAACCCGTCTCTCTCGCGCTGCGTCTGTTCGGCAACATGTACGCCGGCGAGATGATCTTCATCCTGATTGCCGTGATGTACAGCGCCGGTTGGGCGCTCGGCATCTTCGGTGGCGTGCTGCAGCTCGGCTGGGCCATTTTCCATATCCTGATCATCACGCTGCAGGCGTTCATCTTCATGACGCTGACCATCGTGTACCTGGACATGGCGCACGCCGAACATCACTGATTTCTTTTCTCAACTACCTGATTGAACTAACGGGAGACAATCATGGAACAAGCTCTGCTGGTCATCGCTGCTGCGATCATGATGGGCCTGGGTGCCGTTGGCGCGGCGGTCGGCATCGGCGTCCTGGGCGGTCGCTTCCTCGAAGGCGCCGCGCGCCAGCCGGAACTCATCCCCATGCTGCGCACCCAGTTCTTCATCGTCATGGGTCTGACCGACGCCGTGCCGATGATCGCCGTGGGTCTGGGCATGTACGTACTGTTCGCGCTCGCCGGCTGATCCGCCTGACGCACTCCGTATCAACTCGTCTTAACGAGGCTTCGGGATGAATATCAACCTGACACTTATTGCCCAGCTGGTGTCCTTTGCGGTGTTCGTTTGGTTCACCATGAAGTACGTCTGGCCGCCGCTGGTCAAGGCGATGGACGAGCGCAAGTCCAAGATCGCCGAAGGCCTGGCCTCCGCCGAACGTGGTAAACACGAGCAGGAGCTGGCCCAGAAGCGGGCCAAGGACACGCTGCACGACGCGAAGCTGCAGGCCGCGGAGATCAAGTCGAATGCCGAGAAGCAGGCGGCGCTGATCATCGAAGAGGCGCGCGACAAGGCCAAGGAAGAAGGCGCCCGCCAGCTGGCTGCCGCACAGGCGGAGATCGAGCAGGCCACCAACAAGGCCCGCGAAGAGCTGCGCGCCAAGGTCGCCGCACTGGCGGTACAGGGTGCGGAAAAGATCCTGCGCAAAGAAATCGATGCCAGCGCCCACAGCGCGATCGTCGAAACCGTCGCCAACCAGATCTAAGGCAAGCGCATGGCCGGAGACGCTACAACCATCGCACGACCCTACGCCGAAGCCGTCTTCGCGCGTGCGGTAGAGACCGACAAGCTCGATCTGTGGTCTGACATGTTGGACCTGCTCGCCGTCGCGGCGCGCGACCCGGCACTGTCCGGACTGATCGCCAGCCCCAAACTCGACCGCGCGCAGATGACCGAACTCATGCTCGACATCGGCGGCGGCCGCCTGAGTGATGAAGGCCAGAATCTGGTCCGCGTGCTGGTCGCCAACGGCCGACTCGCGGTGCTGCCCGAGATCGCTGCACTGTTCGAGATCCGCAAGGCCGAACAGCAGGGTACGCTGGATGTCGAGGTCACCTCGGCTTTCGCGATGCCGGCGGCACAGGAGCAGCAGCTCGCCGATGCGCTGAAGCGCAAGCTCGGTCGGGAGATCCGCATCACCACGTCGCAGGACCCCGAACTGATCGGTGGCTTCAAGCTGCGTGCGGGCGACATGGTGATCGATGGCTCCGTATCCGGGCAGCTCGGCAAACTCGCCAACGAATTGGGAATCTAATTGGGTAAGCAATCATGCAACTGAATCCGTCCGAGATCAGCGAGCTGATCAAGAGCAAGATCGAAAAATTCGATCTGACCACCGAGGCCCACAACGAGGGCACCGTCGTGTCGGTTACCGACGGTATCGTGCGCATCCACGGCCTCGCCGACGTCATGTCGTACGAGATGCTGGAGTTCCCGGGTAACACCTTCGGGCTGGCGCTCAACCTGGAACGTGACTCGGTCGGTGCGGTGGTGCTCGGCGAGTACAAGCACATCTCGGAAGGCGATTCGGTGAAGTGCACCGGGCGCGTGTTGGAGGTGCCGATCGGTCCCGAACTGCTCGGTCGCGTCGTCGATGCGCTGGGCAATCCGATGGACGGCAAGGGCCCGATCAATGCCGCGCTGTCGGCGCCGATCGAACAGATCGCACCGGGTGTCATCGAGCGTAAGTCGGTCGACCAGCCGGTACAGACCGGTATCAAGGCCATCGACGCGATGGTGCCGATCGGCCGCGGCCAGCGCGAACTGATCATCGGTGACCGCCAGACCGGCAAGACCGCGATCGCCATCGACGCGATCATCAACCAGAAAGGCACCGGCGTTAAGTGTATCTACGTCGCGGTCGGACAGAAGAACTCGTCGATCGCGGCAATCGTGCGCAAGCTCGAAGAGCACGGCGCGATGGAGCACACGATCATCGTCGCGGCGCCGGCTGCTGAATCGGCGGCGATGCAGTTCATCGCGCCTTACTCCGGCTGCACCATGGGCGAGTACTTCCGTGATCGTGGCCAGGATGCGTTGATCATCTACGACGACCTCACCAAGCAGGCCTGGGCATATCGCCAGGTGTCGCTGCTGCTGCGTCGTCCGCCGGGCCGCGAGGCCTATCCGGGTGACGTGTTCTATCTGCACTCGCGTCTGCTCGAGCGCGCCGCGCGCGTCAATGCCGATTACGTCGAGAAGTTCACCAACGGCGAGGTGAAGGGCCAGACCGGTTCACTGACCGCGCTGCCGATCATCGAGACCCAGGCCGGCGACGTATCGGCATTCGTGCCGACCAACGTGATCTCGATCACCGACGGGCAGATCTTCCTCGAGTCGGATCTGTTCGCCGCCGGTCTGCGGCCGGCGATCAACGCCGGTCTGTCGGTGTCGCGCGTCGGTGGTTCCGCACAGACCAAGATCATCAAGAAACTCGGTGGCGGCGTGCGTCTGGCGCTGGCTCAGTACCGCGAACTGGCGGCGTTCTCGCAGTTCGCTTCCGACCTCGACGAGGCGACGCGCCGGCAGCTCGAGCGCGGTCAGCGCGTCACCGAGCTGATGAAGCAGCCGCAGTACTCGCCGTTGACGGTCAGCGAGATGGGGATCTCCTTGTTCGCCGCGAACGAAGGCTATCTCGACGACGTCGAGGTCAGCAAAGTGGTCTCGTTCGAGCGCGCGTTGCACAGCTACATGGCCGCGCAGCATGCGGATCTGGTCGCCAAGGTCAACGCCGAGGCCGGCTGGAACGACGAGCTCGAGGCGGCGTTCCACGGCGCGCTCAAGGACTTCAAGGCGAACCACAGCTGGTAATCGCAGCTTGTGTGATGCCGGTGGGCCTCGGGACGCCCACCGGGGTTCGATGGTCAATCCGAGAACATAAGGTTAGACATGGCAGGCGCTAAAGAAATCCGCACCAAGATTGCCTCCGTCAAGAGCACACAGAAGATCACCAGTGCGATGGAGATGGTCGCGGCGTCCAAGATGCGCAAGGCGCAGGACCGCATGCAGGCGACCCGCCCCTACGCCGAAAAGATGCGTCAGGTGATCGGCCACGTGGCGCTGGCCAACCCGGAATACAAGCATTCGTTCATGCATGCACGTCCGGTCAAACGGATCGGTTTCATCATCGTGTCGTCCGACCGCGGACTGTGCGGCGGCCTGAACAGCAACCTGTTCCGCCGCCTGGTGCGCGAGATCCGCGCCCTGCGTGAAGCCGGGACGGAAATCGAGTACTGCACCATCGGTACCAAGGCGCTGGGTTTCTTCCGCCGCGTCGGCGGCAAGGTGGTGGCACAGGCCACGCATCTCGGCGACGCGCCGCATATCGACGATCTCGTCGGTGCGGTGAAAGTGATGCTCGACGCCTACAGCAATGGCGAGATTGACGAGATCCGCATTGCGTACAATGTGTTCGTCAACACCATGACGCAGAAACCGACCGTCGAACAGCTGGTGCCCTTGGCCGAAGGCGCAGACGCCGAGCAACTCAAGCACCACTGGGATTACATCTACGAGCCCGGAGCGAAAGAGGTGCTCGATGGCCTGTTGACGCGTTACATCGAGTCGCTCGTCTATCAGACCGTGGTTGAGAACAGTGCCTGCGAGCAGGCCGCGCGCATGGTCGCGATGAAGTCGGCGACCGACAACGCCGGCAACCTGATTGATGAATTGCAGCTGATCTACAACAAGGCTCGCCAGGCAGCCATCACCCAGGAGATCTCCGAGATCGTGGGTGGCGCCGCAGCCGTGTCGAAGTGATCGGCAGCGAACGGAACGAATCCTAAGACTTAACGATTGAGATGCTGCCCCAGCAGCCGAAGAGGAAACGCCAATGAGCACGGGTAATGTCGTGGAGATTATCGGCGCCGTCGTGGACGTCCAGTTCCCGCGCGGTGACATGCCGAAAGTTTACGATGCACTGAAGATCGACTCGGTCGGTTTGACGCTGGAAGTGCAGCAGCAGCTGGGTGACGGCGTCGTGCGTACCATCGCGATGGGTTCGACCGACGGACTCAAACGCGGCGTGGTGGTCACCAACACCGGTGCCGCGATATCGGTGCCGGTAGGCCAGGCCACGCTGGGCCGCATCATGGACGTGCTCGGCAACCCGGTCGACGAGGCCGGCCCGATCGCCACTGAAGAGCGCATGCCGATCCACCGTATCGCGCCGAAGCTCGAAGATCAGGCGGCCACCACCGAAGTGCTGGAGACCGGCATCAAGGTCATCGACCTGATCATGCCGATCCAGAAAGGTGGCAAGGTCGGCCTGTTCGGCGGCGCCGGCGTTGGCAAGACGGTCACGCTGATGGAGTTGATCCGAAACATCGCGGTCGAGCACTCCGGCTTCTCGGTGTTCGCCGGCGTCGGCGAACGTACCCGCGAAGGTAACGACTTCTATCACGAGATGTCCGAAGGCGGCGTCCTCGACAAGGTCGCCCTGGTCTACGGCCAGATGAACGAGCCGCCGGGTAACCGCCTGCGCGTCGCGCTCACCGGTCTGACCATGGCGGAATACTTCCGCGACGAGGGACGTGACGTGCTGATGTTCGTCGACAACATCTACCGTTACACGCTCGCCGGTACCGAGGTCTCGGCACTGCTCGGCCGTATGCCGTCCGCGGTGGGCTACCAGCCGACCCTGGCCGAGGAAATGGGTGTGCTGCAGGAACGTATCACCTCGACCAAGACCGGCTCGATCACCTCGTTCCAGGCCGTCTACGTCCCGGCCGACGACCTCACCGACCCGTCGCCGGCGACCACCTTCGCGCACCTGGATGCCACCCTGGTGTTGTCGCGCCAGGTCGCGGAACTGGGCATCTACCCGGCGGTGGACCCGCTCGATTCGACCTCGCGTATCCTCGATCCACACGTGGTCGGTACCGAGCACTACGAAGTCGCACGCGGTGTGCAGGGTGTGCTGCAGCGTTACAAGGAACTCAAGGACATCATCGCGATCCTGGGTATGGACGAGCTGTCCGAAGACGACAAGCTGGTCGTACAGCGCGCGCGCAAGATTCAGCGCTTCCTGTCGCAGCCGTTCTTCGTCGCCGAGGTGTTCACCGGCGCGCCCGGTAAGTATGTGCCCCTGAAAGAGACGATCGGCAATTTCAAGGCGATCCTGGCCGGCGAGTACGACCACCTGCCAGAGCAGGCTTTCTACATGTGCGGCAATGTCGACGAGGCCGTCGCCAAGGCAGAGAAGGCCTGATCGGTTCAGCTGGACGGATTTGGAGTAAACGCCGATGGCAATGACAATCCATGTCGACATCGTAAGTGCCGAGGGCAACCTGTTCTCAGGGCAGGGCGAGATGGTCTATGCGCCCGCGGTCATGGGTGAGATCGGTATCGCACCCCGCCACGCGCCGCTGGTCACCCAGCTCAAGCCGGGCGAGGTACGGGTCGATCCGGGCAGCGGCAAACCGCAGGAGCATTTCTATGTTTCGGGCGGGATGATCGAAGTGCAGCCGTTCAAGGTCACGGTGCTGGCCGACACCGGCATCCGCGCCGTGGACCTCGACGAGGCCGCGGCCCAGGAGGCCAAGCGGCGTGCAGAGGATGCGCTGGCGAATCAGGCGGCGGACATCGATATGGCCAAGGCCCAGGTCGAACTCGCCGAGGCGGTCGCTCAGCTGCGTGCGATCGAGCGCCTGCGCAAGACGCGTTGAGATCGCCGAACCGGTGATAAACTGAACGGCCCCGACCGGGTGAAACCGTCGGGGCCGTTTCCATTTGGCGGCGGCCGTTTTTGCGGTACGCGGGAGCGGCCGCCCAGGCACGACGCAACGCGTGAGCGCGTTATGCGGTCGCGTCGGCAGGCAGTACAGGCGGTACGCATGAGTGAAGACATCATCAAGCGGGGCAAATACGTGTCCCTGACCTACTCGATCGTCGACGAACTGGGCGCAGTGGTCGAACAGCATGACATTCCACTGGGATTCGTCTACGGCAGCGACACCGAGCTGATCGGTGACATGGAAAAGGCCGTAGCCGGCAAACGAGCCGGCGACCAGGTCGAGGTGCACGTGTCGCCCGAACAGGGATTCGGCGATCGCGATCCAAGTCTGACCTTTACCGACAAGCTGGAAAACGTGCCGCCGCAATTCCGCGAGGTCGGCGCCGAAGTCCAGATGCAGAATGACAAGGGTGAGACGCGCTCGTTTTTTGTCACCCGCATCGCCGACGGCGAGGTCACCGTGGACGGCAACCATCCGTTGGCCGGCAAGCAGCTGACCGTGCGCGTCACCATCGAAGAGGTGCGCGATGCACGTCCCGGCGAGGCGGAGATCTCCGGGATACACGCGGTCCAGATGACGGGTCCAACCAGTATCAACTGATCTCCAGGGACAAGCGCATATGCGTCTAGGCGTGGTGATACTCGCAGCCGGCCAGGGTACAAGGATGAAGTCCGACCTGCCCAAGGTACTGCACCGGCTCGCCGACCGACCGCTGCTCGGCCACGTCATCGACAGCGCGCGGACCCTGGAACCGTCGCAGATCATCGTCGTCTACGGACACGGCGGCGACCAGGTGCGTGCGGCGTTTGCCGACCAGGTCGACCTGCGCTGGGCGGAGCAGGCCGAGCAGCTCGGCACCGGACATGCGTTGCAGCAGGCGATGCCCCTGCTGGATGCCGCGGACCAGGTGCTGGTGCTGTACGGCGACGTGCCGCTCACCCGGCCGGAGACGCTGCGCGAGCTGGTCGACGCCAGTGCGCATGGATTCGGGATGCTGACCGTAGACCTGGTCGATCCGACCGGTTACGGCCGCATCGTGCGCAATGCGGGCGGTCGCGTGCAGTGCATCGTCGAACACAAGGACGCCGACGCCGAACAACGCAGCATCCGCGAGGTCAACACCGGCATCATGTGCATGCCGCACACCGCGTTGAAACGCTGGTTGGGCCGCCTGTCCAACGACAACGCGCAGGGCGAATACTATCTGACCGACGTGTTGGCGATGGCAGTCGCCGAAGGGCTGGATATCCAGGTCCGCCAGCCGACGGCTGCGGTCGAGGCCGAAGGTGTCAACAATCGTGCCCAACTCGCGGCGCTCGAGCGTGCCTTGCAGCAACGCATTGCCGAGCGGCTGATGGCCGATGGCGCCAGTCTGCGCGACCCGGCGCGGATCGACGTACGTGGCACCCTCGTGCACGGTCGCGACGTCGAGATCGACATCAACGTGGTGTTCGAAGGCCGGGTGCAGCTCGGTGACCGGGTGCGCATAGGCGCGAACTGCGTATTGCGCGATGCGGTCGTGGGTGACGATGTCGAGGTGCAGCCGAATTGTGTCATCGACCAGGCACAGATCGGGGCGCGCAGCATAGTCGGCCCTTTCGCGCGTCTGCGTCCCGGCGCCGAACTGGTCGGCGAGGCGCACGTCGGCAACTTCGTCGAGATCAAGAAATCGGTGATCGGTCGCGGCTCCAAGGTCAATCACCTGAGCTATATCGGCGACACCACGATGGGTGCCGGTGTCAACATCGGCGCCGGTACCATCACCTGCAACTACGACGGTGCGAACAAGCACCGCACCATCATCGAAGACAACGCTTTCATCGGCTCGAACAGTGCGCTGGTGGCACCGGTCACGATCGGGCGCGGCGGGACCGTTGGCGCCGGATCGGTGATCGGCAAAGATGCACCCGCCGACAAGTTGACCCTGACGCGCGCCAAGCAACTCAGCTTTGACTGGAAGCGGCCGACCAAGAAACCCTAGACCCCGAGCCAGGAGACGCTTCCATGTGCGGCATCGTAGGCGCTATCGCGCAACGCAATGTTGTTCCGATCCTGATGGAGGGGCTGCGTCGGCTCGAATACCGCGGCTACGACTCGGCAGGGATCGCGGTGCGCAGCACCGGGGCCCACCTGCAGCGTATCCGCTCGGTCGGCAAGGTCGCCGAGCTGCAGCACCTGCTCGACCAGGGCACCGTGGACGGTGCGCTCGGGATCGCCCACACCCGCTGGGCGACGCATGGAATGCCGGCCGAACGCAACGCACATCCGCACATGAGCGGCGAACAGGTCGCGATCGTGCACAACGGGATCATCGAGAACCACGCCGAGCTGCGCGCCGACCTGCAGGCGCAGGGCTTTGTGTTCAGTTCCGAGACCGACACCGAGGTGATCGCGCACCTCCTGGCCGGGCTGCTCGCCGAGGGGCGAGACATTCTCGATGCGACACGCGCCGCGATCGGTCGCCTGGTCGGCGCCTATGCGCTGGCGGTGATCAGCCCGGATGACCCGGATCACCTGGTCGTTGCGCGTGCCGGCAGCCCGTTGGTGATCGGCGTCGGCGAGGGCGAGAACTTCATCGCGTCCGATGTGTTCGCTTTGCTCCCGGTGACCCAGCGTTTCATGTTCCTCGAAGAGGGCGACCTGGCCGAGATCCGGCGCGACGGCATCCGCATCTTCGACGCGGACGGCGCCATCGTCGAACGCGAGGTCCGCACCAGTCAGCTGTCGGCTTCGAACGCCGAGAAAGGACCGTACCGGCACTACATGCTCAAGGAGATCTTCGAGCAACCGGCGGTGATCGCCGAGACGCTCGAAGGGCGCATGCACAAGGGACGCCTGCTGGAAGAGAGCTTCGGGCACGTCGCCACCCGGTTGCTGGATCGCACGCGGGCGGTGCAGATCATCGCCTGCGGGACCAGCTATCACGCCGGCATGGTCGCGCGATACTGGTTGGAGGAGATCGGGGTCCCCTGTCAGGTCGAGGTCGCCAGCGAGTTCCGTTATCGCAAGACCGTGGTGCCACCCGACACGCTGTTCGTAACGGTCTCGCAGTCCGGCGAAACCGCCGACACGCTGGCCGCGCTGCGCGCAGCCAAAAAGGCCGGCTATGTCGGCAGCCTGGTGGTGTGCAACGTGCCCGAGAGTTCGCTGGTGCGCGAATCCGACGTGGCACTGATGACCCGTGCCGGCCCCGAGATCGGCGTCGCCTCGACCAAGGCATTCACGACCCAGCTGGTCGCGCTGCGCCTGCTGACGCTCGCGCTGGCCCGCCGCCGGGGGTTCAGCAAACAACAGGAACAGGTCTGGGTGGAGGAACTGCAGGCGCTACCGCGCCAGGTCGAGGTCGTGCTGAAACTGAGCGAGGCGATCGAGCAGATGGCGCAGGCGTTCGCGGATAAGCACAACGCACTGTTCCTCGGTCGCGGAACCTTTTACCCGGTTGCGCTGGAAGGGGCGCTCAAGCTCAAGGAGATCTCGTATATCCACGCCGAGGCCTATCCGGCCGGAGAGCTCAAACACGGGCCGCTGGCATTGGTCGACGAACGTATGCCCGTGGTCTGCGCACTGCCCGACGACCCGCTGCTGGAAAAGGTGCTGTCGAACCTGCAAGAGGTGCGCGCGCGTGGCGGTGAGCTGTTCCTGTTCAGTGACAAGAAGGTCAGGATCGATCTCGATCGCTATCAGAACCTGACCCTCGACGATATCTGCGCCGGCACCGCACCGATCGTCTACACGATCCCGTTGCAGCTGTTGTCGTACCACGTCGCGGTGCTCAAGGGGACGGATGTCGACCAACCGCGCAATCTGGCGAAATCGGTGACGGTTGAGTAGGTGTTCCGCGCACCGGTGTTGTGAGGGAATAAAGTCCGTCACACTGGAATAAAGTCCGTCACGAATCAGGCAGCTAAGTTACTGATTTTCCTGAGACACGGTTTCGAGTGAAAGTCCGTCACGACACGCGCCGCCCAACTATCACGGAGGAAGGGCTTCGGCAGCTGGCGGAGCAATGCAGAAGTCAGGCTGAGGCCCTGCGAATGACCGATACTCGGAAAGAGATGCGGTTCGTGAGCCAGCCGGGCAGTGACCGCGATCAATTGGTTCCCGGACCAGCGGTAGAGAAAGCTCGGCGAACGGCAGCATCGCAACCGCCCGAGCGGCGACGACCCGACCGAGGCGGACACGAGTCGGCTTCCTGCGAAATGCTAGCTTTTTGACTCTCGATTGTCTGCTTAATGCTGTCATGGCCGACATTGACAGACCATGTCTACGTGGTTATACGAAGGGCCTGTCTAATACAATGTCAGAGGAAAAAGGAAGCAGAAATGGTGTCTGAAGATTGGGTTGCGAACCTAAACAAAGAGTTTCGCGACGCGGGCATAGATCAACGTCGTCGTCCATGGGAGGCAATTCGTCGTTATTCCGAGGAGTTCAATACGGCGGTAGATATTTCCTCTGACGTCGCCAAGACGATTTTTGAATGGTTTGAGGACCATTCAAAACCAGGTGTGCACCAAATCGGCAGCCAGTATGAAGCCGTTTATTTCTATGATTCCCAATTTTGGGTTGTATCGATCCCGGTCATGTATGGCATGGTTCAGTTAAATGCCCTTGATTGTCTTCATGAAATGCCAGATGGTATCAAGCAAGAGATGATGGCGGATCGTAAGGGGGCGTGGGAGTACGCAATCTATTGGGCTGACTGTGTGGATTATGGAATGGGCATAGATGATTTGCGAAAAACGCCAGATCTAGATCGGTTTGGCTATCAGCTACTCATGTCGGCGGATCAGGAGCTAAGGGCTGCCACATCAATACTTTCCCAACATCGTCCAGATGCTCGTGCAATCCTAAGTTGCAGAATGGCACTAGAGATATTCTTTAAGTCATACATTGCGCTGAAAATCGGTCTTACACAAAGTGAGGCAAAAGCTATTGGTCACAACCTGAACAAAGGGCTAGATAGGTTTATCGAAGTATCAGAGCTGGACAATTGGGAAAGCACAAGGCAACTTCTGTCAGTATTCCCGCAAATACATGAGCGCTACGAAGAGCAAGATGTCACAATGCAAAAACTTTGGGATGGCTACTCACTGGCGCACTCTGTAGGTGCGGTGATCGTCAGAGAGTTCACTGCCAGAAATACACTTCAGCAAGTGATGGCCTCTAACAATGCAAACTAACTCGGATCGCAATAATCGCTACACGCTTTTCGCGTTCGGCAATTTGCGGCGTTGGCGATAAAAAATTAATTGTGGAAAAGCCGTACGAATCCACACATTGGAACTACTATCTCGCACTGGAGGAAGATCTTCGGGACGTTTCCAGGTACGTAGAATTGTCCGAGGCCAACTACGGTACGTATTCAATTGAGTTTGCGCACATCATATTGGCTGCGGCATCAGAAACAGATGTTTTGCTAAAACAGATCTGTGAGCTTATCGATTCCAATCGGAAAGTTTCTGCAATCAACGGCTACAGATCGGTAATCGCAGAAAACCACAAACAGTTCTTTGAGCATGGGGCGGTTATCGAGCGGTACGGATTGTCTTTCAAACCATGGGAAAATTGGCCCGAGGAAGAAGGTCCCGAATGGTGGGTTGGCTACAATAAGGTCAAACACCACAGGTCAACGCATTTTGAAAAGGCCAACCTCCACAATGCCTTGCAGGCTGTCGCTGCATTGTTCATCACAAATCTTGAGTTCATGCTCCAACAGCGAGAGTCCTATGGCAAGAAAATGGACGTGTACTTTCCAAGTAGCATGAGGGATGTGGTTCAAGCTCTGGGCACACAAGGTCGGCTTTTTAAATTGGACGACCCATTTGCTTATTTCTACGAATAATTCGCTAACACGTAGTTCTTGTCGCCAGCTTGTCGGTTGGATGGGACGTCCGGTTGCGCCGGCCGCCGCTCAGCTGGGATTTAGCCACGGCCATTCAAAGAGGCGCTATTGCGGTGGAAGTGCGGAGTACGCACCAGCACCAAACGAAGGGGCAGCATTCAGCGCCAATGTTGTCTGGCCGCATTGGTCGGCCTTGGCGTCAGGTTCTGATGGCGGAATGGTGTCCATCGCGCCGGTGCTGTGGAGCGTCGAATCATGTTCTTGCGCCGATGGTTTGCAGTTCGCCATTGTTGGGCCACATGGGTCTTGAGAGGGAAAGGTTTGAATCTCGGCAAAGGTAACAGTGTCGGCTGCCAAGCGCGGTGCACTGTGGCGAGTCACGGAGCGGGATTCATGGCCGGCAAACCGTTCGAAGCGTTCGCCGCGTTCTCCCCTTAAAAGCCCAGCAGGCTGCTGCTGGACGAAACCGTCTGCAGACGGTGCTGCTTCGTGGTCTCATGCAAACTCTGTCGCGGGACGCGTCGCAAAAGCAATGATGGGGAAAGGGCTTCTTCAGCTGGCGCGGCGATCCAGAAGTCAGGCTGAGGCTCTGGGAATTACAGCTGCTCGGTCTGAGCTGCCGTACAGCACCCGATCCAGAATCGACAACTGTGAACGCACTTCACTGGCGGCGGGACGACATGCGGCCAGACCGGGCTCCGCATATGGCCGTGCTTGTTGTGCTTGGTCAAGCCAGTCAGCCTGACCGGCGCTCTCATTCGGCTGTCGACACGGACCTACTCATTCCTTCAACGCCGCAGCCTGGGCGACCAAGTCGACAATCTTCCACCCTTGGTCTGCGGCGGGCCCTATAAACGTCGTTGCTTCGGAGTTGCGTAGGGCCAGGCCTAGCAGTTCCCGAGGCCGGGTCACGCCTACAAAGACGTTTGTCGCGGCGGTGAGTCCCACGCCAGAAAATGGTTGGTTGGTAACGCCGAAGGCACGGGGAAGCACCGTAGTCAGGTCGATGCAATGTTCGTCTCCACGGCTGCCCTTCCAGATCTCACTCTCAACAACGAGAATGCCGTCGACGCTCTTGCCCTTGACGGAGTGGATCGAACCCAGCCGCAAAGTGAGATCTTCAAATTGAGCCTCCTTCGTAGAGCGGCGCTCCGGATCTGTAAGATCGAGCTTTTGCTCGGCGACGAAGCTGCAATAACTCGCGATGTTGTCCTCGGAGCCCAGAGGAGCAAGACTGAAGAGCGGTAGCAGTGCCTCCATGAATACCCGCCATGCGGCCTCTTCCCAGGCCGCAGTGCCCGCAAGCACATGGTCCCGCAGCAGTCGACGTATAGTGCGAGGCAGCTCGATGTCGCGATGCGCCAACGTTGCCCAGACATTGTGCACGGTGATGGGGCGGTCATTCGCCGCTTTCCATCCATAAACGCGCGCCAGTCCAGACACCCCAACGGCGAGCATCTCACAGACCTCTGCGGGCGGTTGAGTCGCTGCATGGTGGACTGCAGCCTTCTGAAACTGCCGGCAAAGTAGGTTTGCTTTTGCCCGAGACCCGCCGTCGCTGCGATATGCGGGATAATAGTCAACGAGACTTTTCGGCTGCCACGCCCCTTTCTTTCCGGGCAGGTTGTGACGCGATGCGACTGCCCAGACGTCACGCTTGCTGCAATCGCCACCCCACAGAACGCGTGCTTCTTCGGCGAAAGCTCTGAGAACTCCGCCGATCGTGGCCTCGTCGAACAGAATCATCACCCGCAACGCAGGCCGCGTGTTCAGGCCAACAATAGTCTGAGCCTTGCGCACGGTCAGTTGGCTTGCAAAACCGGCGATTTCTTCGCCGAACCTGCGGCTCGTATCGAGAGGAATGCAGCCAGGGCCTGGCGTCCAATATGCTGGGACTTTTCCGTCGTCCTCGTAGAGCGTTTGATTGCTGTCCCCGAGGCGCTGGAACGCCACTCCGTCTTGCTTGAAGACATGCTCCAGCAACCGGAGCTGATCACCATTCGTGTCCTGAGCTTCGTCGAGAATGACGAGCGGGAAGCGATCGCGGAGCCGCTCGGCGAGAGTCGGATTGTCACCGAGAGCGCGCCACGCTAGCGCGGTCATGTCTGCGTAGCGATAGAGCCCGCTCCTAACCATCGAAGCCTTCAGTTGTGCAAGTGCCTTGCCGCAGTTGGTATCAGCACCGTGTTGACGCCGTTGCCTTTGCACGATCAGGCTTTTGGGTTCGTGCGTTACATCATCGAAGGTTGGATCGAGTGTGAGCCTACCAACCCATCTGGTCACAGTCGCACTTGCCCGGCTTGCATGCTGCTTCAATGCCCAGAACGACGGATAACGTCGCAACGCTTCGGCCTCGAAGGCGTCATCGTCAATCTGGCGCACGCTCCAGCCCAGACCACGGAGATAGGGCAAGGCCAGGTACTGGTTGATGAAAGCCGTGACCGTGCCGGTAAAATGGGGATAGGACATCAGCCGCGCCGCGGTCGGGTGACGGGCGATTAGATCTTCGACCTCCGTCCGCGCAGCGTTGGTATGCGACATAACGCAGACGCCTCGCCTGCAAGTCATCCAGTTGCGCGAAAGCAGCGCGAGCTTCGCCGCCAACAGCGTCGTCTTACCATTGCCCGGCGCCGCCTGGACATCACATGGCGTGATCTTCGCCAGGAAGTCGGTCTGGCTCGGATGAGTGAAGTCGCAGCCGCCTAACTCGTCGCCAAGTTCCGCGAGCAATTCAGATGTGAGTGGCAGAATCTCGAACATGGCACTACAGCTCCACTCCTGCCGCGCTCGTCATCCCGCCGCCCCCGTCTCATCTTCTTCAGATTCCTGCTCGGTAGCAATCGCCGGCGCACCGGGGACATAGCCACCCGTCACGTAGTCGATCGCAGCCACCAGATAAGGCGGGAGCCGGTCGCGCATCTGCTCCGGCGTATCGCTGCGTGTACGCAGTATACGGGCAAGTTGCTCAGCGACCGCCGCTTTGGAGGCGTTCCCTTTGTGGACCGGTTTGTAGATCTTGACGGCAACTTCGATCACAGAAAGCCCAGCCGCTTTCCAGCCTGCATAAGTCTCGCTGGCCTTCTCCACGATCTTCGCAAGTCGCTCGGGCCTGCGGCTACTTGTCATTGCAAGCTGGATCGCTTGGTGAACGCTCTCAGCAAGTTCGGGCCGGAGTGCGAGGTCGAACTCAAGTGTCCAGCAATCAGAAATGAACGCATCGACGGGGTCCCCAACATCCCGCCGCAGCGTCTTCAGCCGCGCTGCGATCTCGTCGTGGGTAAACTCGTCCTCTGTCTTGCGGTCGCCGACGAGGCCTTTCGCCTCGGCTGGCGGGATGTCCCTGTCGGGGATCAACGCCACGGGCACTGCGATCGCGTCCCCGGCCTTCCGTTGAAGAACCCGGCTGTAACGGAACAGACCGCGATGACCCACATTGACGATCGACACGCCGTGGCGGCTGAGCGGGCGGCCAAGCTTCTCGGCGACTTCCGGCAGCAGCAAGTGCTCGCCGTCGCCCTCGACCACAATTAGCGCGCGGGCGAAGAAGAGGTTGGCCTTGGTCGCGTCGAGGAACCGACGAAGGAACTCGTAGTCGTCGGCGTCGAGCCGAGTATGGGCTGTGCTCAGCGGAAAGGTGCGGTGGCCGACGACCATCGTCATCGACTCAAGGTCGGCGCTGGCTGCGAGCTGCGGGCTATGAGTGGTGAGCAGGACCTGTACCTGTTGATACTGCTCTCCTTTCTCGGGAACTGGTCTGGCGGCGCGCGCTGCGAGCACTTCCATGAACAGCGTCTGGTGCTGGGGATGAAGGTGCGCTTCCGGTTCCTCGATTAGTAGAAAAGGCACCTGATCAGGTTGCCACTGAAGCAAAAGCAGCTCAGCCGCCATGAACAGTAGATTGTTGTATCCCAACCCGCGCTGTACGCGCTCGGTACCGGTTTTGGCGTTGAGGTAGAGCTCAAACCGTTCGAGGATCTGATCGAAAGAGCCGCCCGCGCCAAGGTCCAGTGTCGCGATAAGGTTATCACCCACGAACGACAGCTTATCGAGAAAATCGGTATTCACTCTGCTGGCGATATCGCCTACGGCTGCGTTGTCGCGGACCGCCGCGTCAGCGGCGGCAAGCGTGTCGTGAAGCGTCTTGTTGGCACCGGGCTCGGCTGGTTTGCTCTGGGGGCCCATCTGGGGCATCGCCCCAAGGATGCGAGATAGACGTGATCGGCGCCCAGCCCGCATCTCGCGCTCCGCGTCCCGCAGCGGTTTGAGATAGGTGGCCTTCAGATACTCGCGTAGTTCCCCGTCGAGCGGCAGACCTTCGCCATCGGCCCCCGCGCGGTGTTGGCTGGAGACGATGCTGCCGCCGCCGCGCGAAATCCGCCGTGCTCCCCGCATACAGACGTGCAGGCGAAGGGTCCCCTTCTCGTTGGTGCACCATTCCAGAAAACGGGCTTCCTCATCCGCACTGAGGCCGTCCAACGTGCATCGCACGACAAAGTCGCATCCCCGTGTGCCGTCGGCATCGACGTGGAAGTCGTGTTCGTCCGGCCGGACAAAGTTGTCGCCGCGTGACCAGAGGACGTATCGCGCAGCATCAATGATCGCACTTTTTCCGGCATCGTTCGGTCCCACCAGAATATTGAGACCCGGCGAGAGTTGCAGCCGCAGAGGCGCGGCTGGAGCGAAGCATCGGAAGCCGCTCGCGTAGATTTCAGAAATATACACTGTCGCCTCCCAGTGCGTTTTGTTGCCCGGCGGCGCTTTTAGCTCGCGCCGCGGCGAGGGCGTAGCATGCCATGAGCGTCCCAAACGACTTGGCCTCCTCAAGGAGGCGCCCCACGTCAACCATCTGCGCTTCAACAAACGTTCGAACCAGCGACCGGGCCATCACCCGCAATCCTATGCTACCTTCGCCAGCCTCCAGAAAACAGCTGTGGCTTTCACCGTCCACGACGTCAAGCAGGTCAATTTCTACAGCTATGATCGGGTGTGGGACCGGCAAAAATGGTGCGGGGTGAAAGGTGAACCGAAGATGAGCGACCTTTTCGACGTTGACGGCGCCAATCTCGATCACGGCTTCGAGAATATTAGGGCGGGCGAATCGCCCGTCGAGCAGCAACTTCGCGCCATGCTGCAAGAGATGTGGATGCACTACGAGCCCTATGCTGACCCTGACTTTCGTCAGGGTTTCGCACGCGATGTCGATGGACGTTTCTGGGAAATGTATCTGGGCTGCACGTTGCTCGCGGCTGGGCGGACGTTGTTACCCGCTATCGACCGTCAGCGCGAAGGCGGCCAGCCGGACTTATGCGTTATCGAAGACGATCGTCGCATATGGATCGAGGCGATCACCCCGGATGTGGGTGATCCAGGTCCTGACCAGATTGTGCGTCCTGTACCGATCAATGAGGGCGGCGGTTTTGTCGCCGCACCGACCCGTCAAGCACAGATTCGAACCTCCGGGGCGTTCTGGAACAAGGCACAGAGGATCGCCCGCTACATTGAGCAGGGCGTGATCGCTTCGGAGGACGCCCGCATCATCGCGATAAGCGGTAGCCGCTTCGGCGTCTATGTTGCCGAACAGCCCTTGCCTCTGATCATGAGGACGCTGTTCCCGATCGGTGATGCTTTTGTCACCATCGATCCTATTACCGGCGATGTGCTCCAAGAAGGTTTTTTCGACGCTCCTCATATCCTCCGCGAGGGCAATGCGATCCCGCGAACGGCTTTTGTCGTCGAGCGTTTCGCCTGCATTTCGGGTGTGATCTGGTCGCGAGTCAGCATTGGCAACCTCTCACGCGAGAGCCGACCAATCACCTATGTCCACAATCCCTTGGCGCAAGTTCCGTTGCCTATGAACTGGGGTGTATGGGACCGCGAGTTCGTGACGATTAGAGACGGTGAACGATGGGAATCCAATGATATCCTCGCCACGACGGTCGCAACGTAGGCTGCCCGCCGATGCGGTTGGATGTACATTCTTCCCAACAGGACAACAACAGACAGGCTCAGAGACCGGGAAATGCCGCACGCTTAGTGCTGCACGGGGAACACGTCTGTCAGGGTTATAGGGGCAGTGACGCGACCACCACCGGCTTCCGGTGTAGCCCCGGCCGACCTCAACGCAATGGGGTGCTATCCACGCACAAATTCAACCTCGATACTGCAGTAGTTCAGTTTACGGCCGAAGCTGCCGGTGGGAATATGCCCCGGGATTGATCGAGATGGCTGGACAGCGGGTCCGCACGGCTGCGATGCAGACGAACTGTTTGTTTCCCTCAGCAGGTATCGCCATTGGTCTGGTCTGGCCTTTCGCGCCCCTCCTTCTCGTCGCAAGGACTGCGAAATACGACCCACAATGCAGGCCCGCCCAGTCCGATCGCCACGATCAGCAACGCAATATAGGGAACGTACTCGTCCATCTGAACTCTCCAACTCGAGTTTGACGGCGAGAATGGGTCTGTTCGGGGCTACCCAAGGAATCGCCCAAGAACCCGCTGCGTGTGGGCCAAGAAGGTATCAGGGCATTCCCGACGGCGGGCGCTGCTGGTGGGCGCCAGGTACGCCTTCCAGGTGCTACTCGCCAAGGGGCGTGCCTGCCCTGCGTTGCACAGTTCTCGCGCCTCCTCCTGCGTCAGCCCTGAGGCTTCGATCAGCTGCCGCAGGGCCGCGTTGTTGTCGGTCTCCACGCTGAGTTGTGTCGGCTCCGCCATTCGTTTCACGCCCCATCAGTGTTCCAAGGTCTTCTGACTATACCGAACCCAGCACAGATGTAATCCGGCGTTGCGAGAAAATCTCATCGGCTAGGCATCTACTCTCCGGAGGCTTGTTGCCTTTCGAAAAAGCTCGCGAACATCGAATCCATTTCGTCCAGCAAGGTGCCGTACTTGTACAAGAAATCGACGTCGGCATCCGGGTAGTGCATGCGAAGTTCTTGTTGTTCCCGCTTCTGAAACTCGCGTTCGTTCACCTGTACATCCGCGAGATTTTGCCGGTCGCTCTTCAGCGGGTCGATACCGCGCCTTCCGGTGAGGTCACCCAGGCGCGGTACCTGGATCTCGAGCATCGAAAACAAGCGTTCATGCACCGGTTCCAGGTATGGCAGCTCAAAAGCCCATCGGTTCAACCACTTGCGGACCAGCCGCACATTCTCCTGTGCGGGATGCCATGGCGCCTTGTTGCAGACCTGGTACAGCAAGAGCCCAAGTGCATCCAGGTGCGGCGTCCTCACCGCGATGTCGCTGCTCAGAAAGCCCATATTCGGGAATTTGCCGACATGGGTGATTCTTGAATCAACCGCTTTGATTGGCTCTTGAACAGACGCGGCGCACCGTACTTGGACGTCGATGTTGCGAATCCCTGGGAGGCCTTTGTCGTGATGGACGTTGACCAGATCCCAGACAAAGGCGTCGTAGAGCTGTCTTGAGCCCGGATACCGGCGGTCTGCCCAGGCGACCTGGCAGGAGGGGCTGGTTTGATCTGCGAGTCCCTGTTCCCCGTTTGCATACCTCTTCCACGCACGCGACAGCGAAGAGCTCTTTGGACGGACCCCGGTTTTGGCTTCGATGTACTGCCTTTCAAGTTCGTTGAAGGTGATCCCGCCCGCGAGCTGCTGGGTGCCGTACACCCAGACGGAGGTCCGGACATATTCCGACAAGGGCTTGTTTGGGCGGCCTCGCCGTGGACGCATCTCTCAGGGCCTCGTTGGTGCCTAGGGGGTGGGTTGCGAAATTCGAAGCGCTTTCGATTTTCCAGTCAGCTTCTCGCAGGCGTCAAAGGAGATAACAATCGTCGACGAACTCTTTTTGCGCTGACCGGGACGAGATATGGCCCCCAAATCCACGACGGGTGAACCAACCAAGAAGCGGGGCAAGAAGCCGTCCGTGCGGACTCGGGAAGAGGTGCGGCGCTGGTTCAGCACCAATGGGCGCTCGATCTCGGGCTGGGCGAAGGCGCGCGGGTTCAGTCCCTCACTGACCCATGCGGTCCTGATGGGCGAGCGCAAGTGCCTGCGGGGACAGTCGCACGAGATTGCGATCGCGCTAGGGCTGAAGGAGAACGAGGAATTCGATTTCGACGACGGCGGCCCGCAGCTGTGAGGCCGGCCGACCACCTAAAACCAACGAAGGAGGAAGCCATGCCACCCTGATCGCTTCAGGGAAAAGCGCGACGCCCCGAACTGCTCGAACAGTCCGGGGCGCCTCAGGTACGGGCTATGAGTTTGCACTAGCCGTGTCCCGTACTCTCGAACAAGGTGGCCATCCTGTCAAGTTCAGGGCGGTCGCTCACGGGCGGCCTTGTCTCCTCGTTTCGTGCTTATCCCATCTTCGCTGTTTGACCAGTGACCGCGGGGCGCCCCGCGGCCATCGAAAACCGCTTTTCAATCAGTTTCTTGGGAGAGACACATGGGCAAGAGGAAGCAACTTGGTATCAAACGCCTAAAGGAGATCCTGCGTCGCCAGGACCCGCCGGGCCGTGGGCGTGACTACATCCCGGCCATACGCGCCGAGCGGACCGAGGCGCCGGGGCGATCGCGACCGAGCCGCGTCTGGTCGCCCAAACTGGGTCGCGAGATCCACGTCCTCTCATTGGTGGAGCAGCGCGCGCTGTGGCTCGCCCTGTACCACCCCGACCTGATCGATCTCCACGAGCAGCGCATGCTCGCCGTCGAGCCCCGGCCCCACCCCTTGGAGGGCCATCCGGCGGTGACGGACGAGCACCTGCCACCGTTCCAGGGCACGATCGCCGTCGCCAGTCGGCTGGGCAGCATCCGCCACCACCCCTTTGTGACGATGCGGACCGACGATGGCGACTCGGTCAAGGTGCCCTATCCCTTCATAGGCGACCTGCTGCTGTTCCTGGTCGACGCCGCCGGTCCGTACTGCGTGAACTGGACCATCAAGCTCGACAGCCAGGGCTTTCACCGCCGCGCCGGCGGTAGCAAACCCGTCCGCGACCCCGAACAGGCGGAGGCCAAGGCGCGCATCCGACACGCGATCGAAGAGATCTACTACCGAGACGCCGGGATCCCGACGATACGTGTGGTGCGCCGCGATATCCCCGACGCCCTGGAAGGCAATTTGCGCCGGCTCTACTCGTCGTTCAGTACGCGGGTGGACCTGGACGATGACGCGCGTTCTGCGGTGATCGATCGACTCCAGGGGTGCCTGTTGACCGGCCAGCCGCCCTTGGAGGCCTTTCTGGTGTTACGAGGTCAGCTCGACCTCGACATCATGCAGCTCAAGGCCCTGATGGAACAGGCCATCTGGAACCGGGCGCTGCGTGTCGACCTGTTCGAGGGCCCTGTCTTTTGCGACAAGCCCCTGGTCCCGGAGCGCACCGACGTGCTCGATCAGTACGCCACCTGGTTCAATCGAGGTGCGGCATGAGCATGTACATCGGTGTCCAACTTCGCGCGCCCGACGGCTTCGAGGTGCTCGCGAAGGACTGTGTCTACCATCTGCTGACCAATGACGCCCGCCGGGACCGGGTCCTGCTGATCGAGTTCGTCTGCCGTCCGAAGCGCGACACGCACCAGGCGAAGCGAGCCAAGCGCTGGACGCCCTTGCCCGTAGTCAGGTGCCACGTGATTCGCCGTCATCGGTTCGAACAGGCCCTGCTGGGCGGGCTGATCACCCGGGTCGAGCCGCAGACCGCGATGCCCCCGTGGCTCGGGGGTCTGTCCGCCACGCAGTTGGAGGCCCACGACGCCCAGCGACGGCGCGCAAAGCAGCGCCATGATGAGCGCATCGACAGCAAACTGGCGCACATGTGGCCATTGGTCGAGCGGGCCGAGCACGTCCTTACCGCCGACGATCCCTTCCTGGCGATCCATCGCCACGCGCGCGCCTGCATCCCGCCGCAGAACCCCACCCGGATGCGGTTGTGGTTCCTGACCTACCTGTGTTTCGGGCGCAACCGTTGGGCGCTGCACTACCCCATCCACGACATCGGGCGCTGGGACCGCATGGAGAAGGTCGGTCGCAAATTCGGCTGTCCTTCACCCACACGCGGCGCAAACGCCGGGTTTGGGACCAATGACCCGGACATGATCCGGAAGATCGAGGCCGGCTACCGCGAACACGCGGCCGTGGCTCGTCCGCTGGTCGACATCTATTGCGATTCCATGGAGACCCAGTTCGAGTGCGCGACGCGTGACGACGGCAAGGGCCATCGAGAGGTGTTCCACCCCGCTGGGGAGCCGTTCCCGAACCAGGAGCAGTTCATGTACCGCGTCGACCAGCGGTTCCCGCTTCGCGAGCGTAGGTCCCACAAGTACGGTGCAGCGCGCACGCGAAACGAATTCAACGCCCCGATGGGGCCCTACACGGAATCCGTCGGCAGTCTGCTCGAGCGCGTCGAGGCGGACGGCTACGTGGTCGACGAGGTTGCGGAAGGTTATCGGTCCGGCAGTCACCTGCCGAGGCTGGTGGTCGTGCGGATACGCTGCGTTGCCTCGGGCATGTTGGTGGGCATCGGCTTCTCGGTCGGCGGTGAGCGGGCGTCCGCGTACCGCATGGCGAAGTTCTGTATGGCCATCGACAAGGTGAGGTTCTGCCAACTGTTTGGCCACCGGATCGCGGACACCGACTGGCCGACCATCGGCCTGTCACCGCACGAGATCGTCGACCGCGGCCCGGGCATGACGGCGGATGCCCGCCCGCGGGGTGAGGCCGGTCGACCCATGATCAGTGAAGCGGCGCCCAGCTACATGGGACAGAGCAAGGCGATCGTCGAAAGCTCGAATCCCAGAAGGGTGAAACTGCAAGGCAAGCCCACCTACGTCACCACGAAGATGACCCTTCCCCAACTGGCCTGGCGGGAGATCACGCGGACGCTGTGCGACAACCAGGCGAGGGATATCTCGTCGCGCCTCAGCAACGAGGCCCTCACCGAGGGCGTGCGCCACTCGCCGATCGATCTGTGGAGGTTCCTGGAGGAACGCGCCCGCACCTATGCGATCCCGATGGCGTTTGAGGATGCGGTGCGCAGCTTCCTCACCCCTGTCGAGGTCAAGGCAACACCGTCCGGCGTGCGGTTTCACAACCAGTTGTACGACTCTGAGGCCTTGCGCGAAACGGGTCTGCATGACCGCGTCGCCTCAGACCAGCACGTACCGATCAAGGCCTATATGCTCGATGTGTGCGTGCGACACCTCTGGGTCGAGGTCGCCGGCCGATTGGTGGAGGTCGACGCACTGCTCGCGATCGCCGACGACGCCGAGCAGCTCTACATCTCGGTCAAGGAACTGGAACAGCTCGCCGCGATCCGCCGCGAAGGACAACGCGACCGGCAGTCGTACATGCATGGCGAGAAGCTGCACTGGAAGCAGCGCTTCAAGGATGAAACCGGCCACGACTTCGATCAGGGCACCAGAAAGAGCGGCCGCGCGAAGCGCAACACCAGCGTCTCGGTGCAGGAACGCAACGAGGTCTTGCCCTACCTGCAAGAGAAGGGGAGGCCCAAGTGAGTCGGGCCGGAGATCGAGTGGACAATCCCTGGCTGGCAGGCCTCGACGACCTTGGGGACATCGATGTGATTCGCCGACGCGCCTGGGTGCCGGGCCAGGCGGTCAGCCTGCCCGACGGCGTACCGATCGAGCTGCGTACCCAGGCACTCAGCCAGGCGCTGGCATCGATCTATGTCCCCACGGACAGGGGATGTCGGATCCTGACGCTACTGGTCGGGCGCATGCGTGCCTTCCTGCACGACTGCTACCCGGACGCCAGGACCTTCCTGTCGAGGCTCTACGACGGACCGGCCGAGGACCGCGGGGAGGTGTTTCTCTGTCTCACCGGGCCGGCCGGTGTCGGGAAATCCGCGTTGATGGCGGCCCTCGAGCGCGTGCTGCCCGCGCCACAAAGGCTGCGACTCGATGCGGCGCATCCGCAGGTGCGCATCGACCTGGTCCGCCGCGTCCAGGTCAAGGCGAACATCTCGGACTCCGCGGTGCTGTGTGCGCTCGCCAACCCGGCCTTCGCGTCACGCCGCAAGGTGCCGAAGGTCAGTGAGGCCATCGAGCATCTGCGACGATGGTTCTATACCTGCGGCGTGGCGACGGTGGTCGTCGATGAAATGCAGTTCCTAACGCAGAGCGCCACCGCGAACACGCGGGCCGCGCAATTGTTGTTGAGCCTGGGATACCCCGGTGTCCCCGTCACCTATATCGCCAACTACTCGCTCGGGCACCGCCTGAAGGCGCGGCCCCAGGAGGAGCGCCAACGGTTGTTGGCGGACCACCTGGTGCTGCGGCCGGATCCGCCGGACGCCGCGTCTTGGGAGGCCCTGGTCGCCGAGTACGTCAAGGTGGCCCCGGACGTGCTGAGGCTCGATCCGGAAAGCCACGCGTGGGACCTCCATCGGATGACCGGTGGCCTGCCGCGCCTGCTACGGCAGCTGATCACGACGACGTTTCGCTACCTGGCGCCGGCGAATGGCGGTGTCGTCTCGATCGGCGCGCTGCGGGAGATCTACCGGTCGCGCTACTTCGACACTCAGCGGACGGACGTCGAGGCCATGCTGTCGTTGTCGGAGTCGATGCTGCTGGCGCGTGGTCGCAAGGATCTCGTCTGTCCGTTCGCCGGCAAGGACGTCGCCGGCGACGGGCTCGGATATGCCGAAAACGCCGCCGACGGGGCGAGTAAGACAGGCAGCGACAGCCCGTTCCATGCCGTACCGCTGTCGGCACAGCACCAGCTCGAGAGCACCCTGTCGCCCGCGGCACATGCGACCTTGAAACAACTGCGCAGAAGCGGGACCACGGTCGCCAAGAAGGCGCGCAAGGGCGCGACGGTGACCCCGATTCGCCGCAACAGCGGTTCCGTGGAGGCGGACCTCTTTGCGGGCATCCAGGCGCTGCGTGACCTGAACGACAAGGGGAAACGTCGACCGCCGGACCCTGACGACGATGCGTGAGGTCCCCTGGGCCGGGGATCCGGCCCAACTCCCGCTGCCGGTTCCGGGCCAGCTTGCCGGCCGGCTCCCCGACGAGACGTTGTTCAGCTGGTGCAGCCGATACCATCGGCAGACCGCAAACGGCCGTGCGGAGGCGACCTGTCGGCAGCTGTTCGGTCACCACCAGCAGGGCAGTGCCCATGACCTGCCGGCCCGCATCGACGACTTCGTCGAGCGCACCGGCGGTGTCCTCGGCGATGCGGACGAACTGATCCGCCGCCGCACCCTGCTGCCGTTCTACCTGCCCTTCCGGTCCGCGGAGCGCGGCCGACAGGCAATGCTGCTGATGCGCGGTCCCGGCATCGGGTCACTGAAGTACCAGCTCGGTATGCTGACCAGCGGACTCGGTGCCGACCATCCGCTGAAGGCCTGCCCGGCCTGCATGGCGGCCGACCGCGCGCAGTTCGGCGTGGCCTATTGGCACCTCGCCCATCAGCTGCCGTCGACCTGGGTCTGCCCGGTACACGAGTTCGCCCTTCTACAGACGGGTCTTAAATGCCAGCAGCTGGCCCGGTTCCAATGGGTCTTGCCGCAGGACGCGTTTCCCGATGCCGAGCAGGAGCCCTGCGTCGGGGCCGCCGGCGTCGACCGGCGGCTGGGCCGAATGGCAGATATCGGACTGTCGCTGATGGACGCGGCGCCCGGGGCCTTCGCGTCTGCGACGTCGCTGGCCCGGGCGTTTCGGTCCGGCCTTACGCACTTCGGTCTGGTCTCTGCCCGGGGTCGGCTGCGCTGGGCGTCGATCGAGACGATGTTCAGGCAGCACTTGGGCGAAGGGTGCGGCGGCCCGGACCATGCCGGCCTGCGGTCGCTGTCGGCGGAGTCGGGACTGCGCCGGATCCTCGACGGGCGTGCCCTCACGCACCCGATCCGGTACATCACGCTGATCGAGTGGCTGTCCGATGACTGGGCGGCATTCGAGGCGGCGTTTCGATCGGGCCAATGTGCGGCACCGGCGCCCGCGTCGGGGCCACCGCACGAGTCCTGCAATCCACACCCGGACAAGGCGGCCGCGCTGGCGATGCTCCGGCGTGGCGACGTCAGCGTGACCGCGATCGCCCAGGCGCTCGACCTGGACTACCTGACCGTCGCGGCCTGGGCGTCGGCGGTGTCGATCGCGCCGCGGCGACGGCCCAAGGTGTTGAGGCCCGAGGTATTGCAACCGATCGTCGAGGGACTGGGGGCCGGCCGGGACAAGGCCGACGTGGCGCGCGAGGCCGGGGTGTCGGTCAGCACCATCACCCGGGTCCTGCGCACCGATCCGGGGCTGGCCGAACAGTGGCATCGGGTCCGGATGTCTGCCAGACGTCTGCAGGCCAGGGCCAACTGGCAGGCGGCGCTCGATCGGCTACCCGGGGTCTCGCTGCGGCTGGTGCGCCAACTGGTACAGGCCGATCACGCCTGGCTCTACCGCCACGACCGCATCTGGCTCCAGCAGACCATTGCCAGACGCCCATCGAGGCCGGCCCGTAGCAACCATGCAGCGGCGCGCATGCGGCGCCACGACCAGACCCTCGCTGCCTTGATCGAGCGCACCGCGGCGCAGCTCGTGGATGGCGGACAGGTGGTCCGGGTGCGTTGGGAAGACCTGGTCGCGGCCCTGCCGGTGCTGCGCAGGCGCCAGGCATCGCTCGATCGTTACCCGAGGACGCTGCGCGTGCTCGAACGCCTGCTGACCTGACTCAGTCGCTGCACGCGTACGGCAACGGATCCGGCAGCGCGACCTTGCGGTGCACGAGCCGCAGCAATGCCTCGAGTGTGCCGATCGGTATGTCGTGGGACTCGCTGGTTTCGGCCAGTGACCTGCCCGCGAGGAACGTCTTGAGGGCCCGGTACTCTTCGGTCGTCGAGAGTGCGACGACCACCTTTGTGCGCTGCGTCGTCATCCGCCAACGAACCTTTTCGACGGTGGACCCGAGGGCCGCGGCGATCGCATCGATATCGCCCTGGTGCTCGAGATAGGCCTGGGCGAGCTTATTCCATCCGTCCGGTTTGCAGGCATGGTGGGACGGGCCGCGTTGCTTCTTGGGGCTGCGCGTGCGCCGCTTCGATGTTGCCGGCGGCACATTGGTCACCATGGGGGGTAGACGCGCCTCGGCGTAGATCGCATCCATGGCCTCCGCCGGATCCTCGAACAAGGCACAGATGACCACGGTCAGCGCCGGCGCGCTCAGTTGGCAGTGACTGACCCGCTTGATGGTGTGGTCGAATATGCCGAGCTCCTGTCCGGGCTGCTTGGCCCGCGACTCGGGAAACACCGCATAGAGCCAATCCCGTGGGAACACCTCGAACACCCGGTCGCTCAGCAGCGGGTTCTGGGTCGATCCTGACCCAAGCGACAGGCCCTCGGTAATCGCCTTGTCGGTAAGGTTCACGCGCATGCTGGCGAGAGACTCGGGCGCGCCGCGTTCGAGCATCAGGTCGACGGTGGCGTGATATCGGGTCAGGGCATCCGATGTCAGCGCGGAGCACTCGGCCGTCGGAAATGCGTGGGCGCCGTCGAGCATTGCCCGCGGCGTGTGCGCAAACGCGTCCGGCCGCTCCGTCAGCTGCAGCGCGGCATCGTGCCGGGTACAGCGGCGCACCCCATCGACCTGGTGGCCTCGGCGCCAATAGCTGAACCCGAGACTGGCCTCGTCCTCGGCGACACATTCAGGGCACAGCGCCGCGTGCGGGTACGACGTCTGCGGGCCCAGGCGTCGGTAGTCCACGTCAGACCACTGCGAATAGTGCCCTGCCTTGTCGCGCCGAAACGCGAAGCCTTCGAACGGCAACAGCGTGTGGTCTCGCGCGTAGCTGACGGCCGTCGTACCTGCGAGCTGCGACAGAGCATGGACGGGGGATGCGGGTGCGTCACCGCCACCGGGAGACTCGGCGATGTCGGATGCCTTCAGAGACGCCCCTCTGGGGTAGCGCAGGCCATTCAGGCACAGCACCCTGCCGAGGTGGCCCGCCGCGAACTCCTCCGGTAGTGGCTGGGTTGTCAGCATATCCATCGCGCTCCGTTCATTGGCTACTGCTGCGACGCAACATCCGCAGGCTGCGGATCACCGCCGCGAGGGCCTGTGCGTCCTGCTCGGTGCCGTCCCAAACCTCGGCAACCGCCTCGATCAGGGTGTCGTTGCCGCGCACCTCGTCCGGGGCCACCGTTAGCGACCGATTGGCCACAAATCGGCATACACGCATAAGCACGTCCGTATGACGATGGACCTGGCCGCGGAAGATCCGACTGACCTGCGACTGATTCACGCCCACGCCAATGGCTACAGATTGCTGACCCAGCCCCGCCTCCTTGGCGTGAGCGGCAGCAAGCAGTCCGAGCTCCTGGGGGCTCAAGGTGGCGTTGGGAGGCATAGCGAAAGGCATACACGCATACTATGTGAGAGATCCCGTCGCCATTCAAGCCGATCGGCGTCGGCTAGCGCGGGGTTCCGCGAGGCGGCAGCGGAAAATCGGGGCAGCGAGGGTCCGGGCGGCGGTTGGCGCCAGCTCGGCACGGACACCTATGGTTCCGTCTAAAGAAGACGAACCCGTCGCGGGTACGGCGCCGCTGGGTCATGGTCAGGGCCGCCTATGTCCAAAGCGGCCCTCACGGCGAGTAGCGCGTTGAGCGTCGGCGCGAACCGGGTGCTGTTGCGGATGTGTGCTGTTCAGCGTCTCCCGGTGCCGATGCAAGCAGTCACGGTTCTTTGCTAGGTGCCGCATTTGCGTGCGACTACAAGTCGTCCGCCAATTGGGGAATGAGCTGAGCGGAATCTCATCCAGCACGTGGTATTGATGCCGGGGAAGGTCAGAGGAATTCATGGCTGGCGACATCAAGCTGGGCGTTACTGATGCCAACGTGTCGGCGGACGGGATGGTACTCATAGCCATTGTTGAGCAACTTCGCACTTCTGAGATTCGGGCTGAGGGTCCGTTCAACTGATCGAGTTGACGAATCGTATCGGAGTCATGCCTCACGCCTGTTAACGGTCTCGACGACTCCGGAACCAGGGAGCAATCGGGCTGCTGCACCGGAAATACGTTGCAGCGGGTTGCGGGTCAACGCAACTTCCACTTTGCCAGGGAAGGGAACGAGATCGATGCGGGATGGGACGTACAAGGCGTTCGCTACGCTTGCTGGGACGCCGAGTACTCTGTGCCTTCTTGCGCACGGGTTCACCACCTTTTTGCGAGTGGTGCTCCGTACTGCCTGCTGGTTAACTGGGCGTCAGGCATCGTAACGACAGTCGTACATGATTCCGGAGGTAACATGACCCCAAGGGGCAAGAAACTCGCAATTGCTATCGTCGGCTGCACTCTTGCCGTGATCTCCGCCATTGTCGGTGGGGTTCAGCGCGTTGAGGTTGACGCTCAACTTCAGACCGTACGGGCGCAGCTTGCTTCAAACGTCGCAGAGGTGTCACGTCGCGACCGCCAGTTTGATGTCGCAAATGCATCCCGCTTAGCATGGGAACAATCTCGTATCGCCCTCCGGGTTCTTTGCGCATCGAGTGGTCAACTCTACGGGCCTGCAATAGAAAGCATCGAGAGTCAGATTTATGACACTCTGAGCTGGGGAAACGAAGCGGCGTATGGCAAACCGCTGACGACAAGAGCGATGGCGAACCTGGACAAAGCCGCTCGAATAATCGCGAGCGACGAGGCGCGCAGATCCAGGCAGATCAAAGCACCAGCGCAGGCCGACACGCCTCCTAACGAATCGGAACTAGGCGAAGCGGTCTCGTTGGTACAATCAATTCGACAAGAACAGCTCGACAGCTTCTGGAACAGCAGGCAGAAACTGGTCGACCAGCAGGCAGAAATGCGTAAGTCAGAGACAGTTCTGGATGGTTCGCTTCGGCGCATTGATAGCATCGTCTTAAGCTTGCAGATTGCAGGCCTACTCATTGTCCTGCTGAAGGATTTTGTCCCTGAAGCCAAGCCGACTCCCGGTGATGCTTAACCCTTCGCTCGAGCGGACGGCGACCGGCAGGGTATTCTGGTCTGCCGGTGGCGGTTGGCTCGCCTCAATCGTTGTCCAAAAAGGGATTCACAATGAAAAGCGAAATTTGGTCAGGAATCGCCGGCACTTTGCTCGGCGTAATAGTTAGTGGCGCGTTCTCACGGTATCTTTTTGGATTGGAGTCTCAACAAAATTCGGCTGAGAAGGCATTTGCAGCCTACCTACAGATTCGACAAGTGGTGCCGGATGGCACATTAAATCAGTTTCACCTTCCTACGTTCTATTTATACGCTGATGAAATCGAGATGCGGTTAGGTGACGAGCCAGGCCACGCAGCACGAGATGTTTTGACGGTTCTCAACTGCTACAAACGCGCTATTGTCAACCGGAAAGATGGGCACTACGAAGACTTCTGCGGAGCGCATTTAGAGCTTCCAGACCCGACTGACGACCAACTGCAAGCGCTGTACAAGGTTCGAACGGAAGCACTGAAATCAAAATTTCGAGAAGCAGTTGGAGTTCACGTGGTTGTTTCTAAATAGGGCGGGTGGATAGCAGGTCGTTGAATCCGTCCGCTATGCTCGCCCGGACGCTCAGCAATCAGCGCCTCCTGCGCATACAGTCGCTCTACGCGCTTGTCGTCTAACCGCGGTCAACCCCAGTATCGCCAGAATCAGTTCCTTCGAGCTCGTTGTCGTCTCCGAGGTCAGGTGTGCCTGCCTCAACATGGTGCCAGGTGTCGCTTGGGCCCTCGCTCTGTGACGGGGGAAAGGTCAGTCGCCGATACGGGCGCTTTTTTAAAATCTCCTCAGGCGAAATAAATATTCGCGGTGATTTCCCGCCGTTACCCCGAAATTGAGTAGCACGGGCATTTAGAGTCCAATCCCGTGACGAAGGAGATTGGACGTGAAGAAGCGGTATAGCGAAGAGCAGATCATCGGTTTTCTGAAGGAGGCAGACGCCGGGGTCCCGGTCAAGGAGCTATGCCGGCGGCATGGCTTCTCGGAGGCCAGTTACTACCTCTGGCGTAGCAAGTTCGGTGGCATGGAGGTGTCGGACGCGAAGCACCTCAAGGCGTTGGAGTCGGAGAATGCGCGGCTGAAGAAGCTGCTCGCCGAAGCCATGCTCGAGAACGAAGTGACGAAAGAAGTCCTGCGAAAAAAGTGGTGACCGCACCGGCCCGTCGGGAAGTGGTGCGGCTCATGAAGCTGCGTGGGATGAGCGAGCGGCACGCGTTGCGGGTCGTTGGCATGAGCGCCTCGGCATTGCGCTACGTGCCCAGGCCGGACAGCAACGCCGAGCTGCGCCAGCAGATCGTGGGCATGGCGCAGCGGTATCGCCGGTATGGCGCCCCGATGATCTATCTCAAGCTGCGCCAGGCGGGGCATCGGGTCAATCACAAGCGCGTAGAGCGGCTGTACGCGCAAGAGAAACTGCAGGTTCGCCGACGTCGGCGCAAGAAGATCCCCGCTGGGGATCGTCAGCCGCTGATCCGACCTGGTGCGGCCAATGAAGTCTGGTCGATGGATTTCGTCTTCGACCGAATCGCCTCAGGTCGGGCGCTCAAGTGCCTGGCAATCGTCGACGATGCCACGCACGAGGCGGTGGCCGTGGTCCCTGAGCACGCGATTGGCGGTGACCATCTGGTGCGATTGCTGGACGAGGTCTGCGCGCTCCGCGGCAGGCCATCGATGATCCGGACCGACAACGGCAAGGAGTTCACCGGCCGGGCCATGTTGACCTGGGCGCATCGTCACGACATCGCCCTGCGGTTGATCGAGCCGGGCAAGCCCAACCAGAACGCTTACATCGAATCCTTCAACGGTCGGTTACGCGACGAATGCCTGAACGAGCATTGGTTCGTCAGCCTCAACCATGCCCGGGTGGTAATCCGTGCATGGGTTCGTGAGTACAACGAGGAAAGACCAAAGAAGACACTTGGCGGGCTGACGCCCGCAGAACATGCCAAGCAGCTTGCTGCAAAGGCGGCTACATTTGACCCTGGACTCTAAACCAAACCGCTACTCAACAAGGGGTAACGTCGTTCCCTATTGCAACTTTCTTGGCGCTGTATTAGAAACAAATCTGTTATCGACGTGAAACTTGAGGCGATGCTTGCCATCGCCTAACATTGAGAAAGCCAGTTCCGAGTCGATTCTTAACACGCTTCAACCCGCGATTGGGCGCGTGGGTGTTCGGTGCGAGAAGTCGCCACGGATGAAGATGCCAGAAGGGGCTTTACGCCTCAGAAGAAAATGGAATTGGTGCGAAGGAGCAGAAAGAAGGCAGATCCACAATATCTAGGTTTAAAGTTTCGCGGTGGGCAGCCTACAATCGTAGACCATTAGCAATGTTCTGCCGGATTGCTTCGGTATTTCGGCGAAAATTCCACCTGCGAACTGATGTTCGTGCGACACATAATTTGCGGTGGGTATTCCCTTTGTCGCCATTGGCGGGCCTGACCTCTTGGTGGTGGATCCCCAGCTGCGAAGCTAAGCAACCCACCTCGCATTGTTTGACAAGGAAAGACAAACTACATGAGTAGCCCTCTGGAATCGGCCCCACAATTCGGACCGAGCGATGTCATCGGTCCACAAGACTCGAGAACTAAGCCGGCAAACCTGGCCGTCACTCCCTACCTTGCAATTTGCCTGCTACACCCCATGGCCGCAAGAGGGGGGCGCGCAATCCGGATTGGCACCGGCTGGTTGGTTGCGAGGAGCCTTGTAGTAACCGCCGGGCATGTGCTCGAGGGCGCGCATACGATCAAAGGTTGGTTTGCCTACGATGACAGCGCCGGGCGAGCGGTGTCCGAGTTCGAGGAGACCGGGTTTGAGATACATCCGGAGTACGTGCAACACGGTTCGAGTGCTTTTGATGTCGGTGTGATTCGTCTCGCCTCGGCGTTGCCGGAGTTATCTGTATTGGATGTCGGGCAGATTTCCATTGGTGACAACAGGCTGCATGTTGCAGGGTATCCGCTTGATCGGCCATGGGATGGGTTGAACATGGCTGAGGCGCAGGGGGAGCTGAAGGAAGACTTGGGCGATATCCTGTTTCACGACGTTGACGCAGAAGATGGACAGAGTGGTGCGCCAATCTGGCAGCAGGATCCACTCAGGGTTGTGGCGATGCATACCACGGGCAAGGGCGGTACTCATCCTCAGCTCAACGGTGGCGTCGTGATGAATGATTCGGTTCTTGATTGGATAAAAAGCAAACAATAGACGACATGTTCGTGAAACGGAGAGCAATGAACAAAATATTGATTTTGGGCGCAGCGATCGCGTTGGCCGGCTGTTCGACATTAGGAAACAAGACTTCAACCGGGGTGGCCGGGGAAACGCATGCAATCGCTGTCGACGAATGTATTTTTTACAAAGATGAACGGAGGGAATCCGGTCTCCTGACGGCGTTAGTCGGAGGCGTGATCAAAGGCGCCCTGACTCGCGTCGGCTCGGCGCTGAAGGCGGCTGGTGAAGAGGATTCGGACTCGGTTGTCGGGCGCCTTGTTGGCGAATTCGAACCGGGTCAGCCGCCGAAGTGTCTCGTCCTCGCCAAGGGCGAATGGACCAGCGACGAGAATAAGGCATGGTCGGTCCCCCAGGGCGGGCGGACTGCGCCACGCACGGTGAAGTTAGCTAGAGAAGACAACCCGAAAGACGGTTTTTTTCTTTCCAATCCTGATTTCGTACTGGAGTTGGTGGTCAGGCCATCGGGTGACAAATCCTCGTTGAGGCTGATTCCCAGCTTTTTCGAGTACCGACGCATGATCGAAGACAAGATGCCCGGCACGGGGTCGGTCACCCGCGGCATCGTGGTGAAAACAGTCGCATTCGCACCTGGCCAGAGCGCGGATGGTGAGTCCGCGGTTGGCGGCGCATTGGTGCTGGGTGATATGGAAACGGGTTATCGCTATTACCCGATTGCAGGCGAGAGAAGTCCCATCGACTCGCCGGGGGAACGGTCGAGCTTCGGATTCATGGAGCGTACCACCCCCTGGTTCGGGACCTTTACCCCGGTAGCCCAGGAGGCGACCAACAAGCAGCAGGCGGCGACTCCCGGACCAAGTAGGACCCAGCCTGTCGCGAAACAATACCTGCCAAGAACCATTTCGGTGACTCTGACGGAGACCAGGAAGGCGCGCAAGGTCCTGCTTTTCCTCGCCGAGGTGTTCCAGGGCGCCGAAGAGGATCTAAAGGCTTACGCGGAGCAGAAATTGCTTGACAGCAAGCGGGCAGAGGCGGAACTGGAGGCGTCGAAGGCTTCAACCGAGTTGATGAGCACCTACATCAACGATCTTGCGGCCGCTGAAGTGAAGATCCGTGAATATTGCGCCGCGGAAAAGACCAGCTCTACCGACTTGTTGAACAAATCCAGCGCTGCCAATGTCGCACAGCGTAAGGCCAACCTGGCCGCACTAGCTGCCTCTCAGTCGCAGCCCTACACGTCGTTCGTGGAACTGGGCACTGCGGATCCGTCCAGCAGCGGTTTCTGTCAGTGACCTGACGATGCGGGATGAAGTCGTTACTTCATCCCGTGGTCGGGCAGTCGAGTTCCACTTGGAAGTCCATGGTGTTGCGACGGATTAAGTGTTGCGACACCTGCGAATTGGGGAGCACCTGATCATGGCGATGAAGGATGTGATTGCTTTTTACATGCACGAGCGAGAGTTGTTGGCGGCCAACATGATGCTGGACGATGCCGAAGCCACCGACTCCTTCGTGATGGGACGTATCGAGGAGGGGCGAATTGAGGCGCTGCGGAACGAAGGTCTAGTGGTGCAGGAGTTGGGGATGAGCCAGGTGCCGCGCGTCGAGCAACTAATCGAGGCCAAGACAGGCCGGCGATCGCCCCCTTCGGCCGACTTATCCGGCCCGGAGTTCGTCACCTCGGTTGCCAACTATTACGAGGTCCGATTGAGAGGCCCGCTTCTGGAGTCCTGGCGGGAGCGGCTCAAAAGTGTGGGGCTCGAGATTCACGAGGCCCTGGCGCCTAATACCTATTCCGTCCGCCTCGATCCGAAACAGGTCTCGGTACTGCGGGGCCTGCCTTTTGTGGTGAGCGTGAGAATCCCGGAGCAATCGGGTGTGCGCCGACCTGCGGGTCCTCGTTCGCGCTCCGGTCCGCCCGGCGCCGTGCGTGGTGAGCAGCAACAGATGCTGACGTGGGATGTACGACTGCAACGTGAAATGGATATGGATGCCGTACTGGCCTGGATCAGGCAAAGGGGGTTGACTATAGCCGGGTACAGCAACCGAAAGATCCGGCTTTACGCACTGGAACAGGACTCGTTGATCGACGAGCTGGGCGCGCTGCCGGAGGTTCAAACGGTCGACCAATTTGTCCCGCCTCAACTCACCAACGACAGGGCCCGGGAACTGACTGGCGTGGACAAGGGCATGGGCGCACCGGGATTGACGCAGACGGGAAAGGGCCAGATCGTGGCTGTCGCAGATACCGGGCTGGATGATCTTCATCCGGATTTCCAAGGACGCATCGCCGGCGTATCCGCGATGGGGCGTAACGGCGATTCCAGCGATCCCAACGGGCACGGGACCCACGTTGCCGGCTCTGTGTTGGGCGATGGTTCCGCTTCTGGGGGGGCCTACACGGGAATGGCACCGGAAGCACAGCTCTACTTCCAGTCGTTGCTCGACGCCGATGGTGGGCTGGGAGGGCTGCCCCTGGATCTCAATGATCTTTTCGATGACGCCTACAACCAGGGGGCGCGTATCCACAACAACAGCTGGGGCTCGGCGACCAAGTCGTATTACAGATCCAGCTCATATGAAGTGGACGAATTTGTCGCAGGCCATCGCGACATGTTGATCGTAATCTCGGCGGGAAACGAAGGGGTGGGCTCCGGTACGCCAAACGCGCCGGGGCATGCGCAGCTGGGTTACGTTGACTGGCTGACCATTGGTTCTCCGGCGACTGCAAAGAATGCGCTCACTGTCGGTGCCAGTAGAAGTGATCGAACCAACGGTGGTTATTCACAACACACATGGTCGCAATACTGGCCGGGGCAGTATCCCGACCCGCCGATTGCCAATGAGTACATCTCCGGCGATCCGAACTCGCTAGCGGCATTCAGCAGTCGCGGGCCTTGCGATGATCGCCGCATTAAGCCCGATCTCGTTGCACCGGGTACCGATATCATATCGACCAAATCTTCGACTGCACCGCTGAGCCATTTCTGGGGTGCGGTGCCGGGCCATAAGGGAAGGTATGCGTACAACGGTGGAACCAGCATGTCCGCGCCCATCGTGTCCGGTTGTGCTGCGTTAGCGCGGCAGTATTTCATGGATGAAGGGCACCAGCCTTCCGCCGCCTTGCTCAAAGCCACTTTGATCAACAGCTGTCGCTGGCTGGGCGGGCTAGATGCAAAGGCGGATTTCAGTGATCAACCAAATTTCCATCAGGGGTTCGGCGCGGTCGACATGCTCAGTGCGATACCGAATCCCGAGCGGCCCGACCTGCGGCTCGTATTCGCGGACGACTGGACATCGGGCAGCCTGCTTTTCAGCTATACCGGGCAACGTTTCCGTTTCATTGTGTCGGCCGGGACAGAGCTGCCATTGAGCCTGTGTCTAGCTTGGACGGACCTGCCCTCGAGGGCCTTGCAGAACAATCTCAATATGCAGGTCCAGTGTCTGGCGACCGGTGAGAAATGGGTGGGGAACGCCAATCTGCCGATGGGCTTGCGCATGCCCGATCCGGACAACAATGTCGAACTAGTGCGGATTCCACAGCCGGTGGCTGGTGACTACCTGATTCAGATTGCGGCCTCCAATCTGCTGAGTACCGGCGGACAGGATTTCGCCTTGGTTGTGACCGGCGACCTAGTCGGCACATTGCAGCCCAATTGAACCGATCGCATCCGGTTTGGGCCTGATGCGATAATTCCGCTCGACTGGGGTTGTTGCTACCGCCATGAAGGCCGGTTGCCTTGTGCGTTAACTCGAAGCAGCCACGTTACGCCGAAAGGAGGATGGCCACGTGTCGCAAAGCCGCTTATTCGCGGGAGGCGCTTTGGGTCTTTCGCTTTTTCTCGTCCCGCCTGCTGCGCTCGGGGAGACCGCATCGGGCATTTTGTCGACTTCCCCTAATCTGAGACAGTTAGGACTGGAGTTTTCAGAGACCATGACCTCAGGAGACGACCATGAAGAAATCGCGATTCACCGAGACTCAGATCGTAGCCATGCTAAAGGAGGCGGATGCGGGGCTGAGGGTCGAGGAGCTGTGCCGTAAGCACGGCATCAGCTCGGCGACGTACTACCAGTGGAAGAAGAAGTACGGCGGTATGGAGGCGACCGAGAAGACGGGCTGAGGCTTCACGAGAACGCCTAGGTAACCTGCCGCCCAATGAGTACCGGCAGAGGCTGGAAAGTGCCAGCTTAGGCTTATCTCAGTAGCGGGGAGTCGACACAGTTTCTGTCGTTCCGATGATCGCGACGGTTTAGCTTGCACTTGAGGTTTCAAATGATGCGTGAAGAGCTTGAGCTGGAAAAACTCAGGGAAGAGGTGCTCCACCTGAAACGACCTTTCTGGAAGTCTCCTCCCTACATCACCATTGCAGCCACTATTCTTGTTGCGCTGATAAGCTACGTATCGACAGTTGATGAAAAGAATCAAAAGCTGATTGCTGACCTTCAGGCGGAACGAGAGCAATTAAAGGAAGAGTCGCTCCGGTGGCAAGTGGCCGCAACTGAGAGGCGGTTACTCCTCTACAAAGACGCATCAAGCAAGGCGGATGAGATTGTTTTTGGAAAGTTCACGCTTGGCTATGTAAGGGGTGTTTTGGAGTCTGAATCCGGAAAAGCGGAGCTGGAAAAAATTGCGCAGCAACCTTCAGCACAGTCTGTGGAGACATTTGTATCCAGTTTGGTAAACCAAACAATTCAGCGCGCTACAGCAGAACGTGAAGAGCAGCTTACGAAGCTTCTACAACGAGCGGAAGGCCACTAATACTTAACAACACGCTCCAACGAACGTCGAATCGTTTCCAGAAAAAGGGTAGCCACCACAATCTAATGACGATGGAGGTGAGAGTTTCCGAAGCAGGTCCCAAACGAACGCAGCAGTACCACAGCGGGGAATTCAAGGCAGCGGCGGTGGCGTCGGGCGCACGGCCGCACTTGTGGATTAAGGATGTCGCCGAGGCGTTGGCGACCCGCGCTTTCATGCTGTCACGATGGCGCAAGGAGGCACGCGAGGGGCGCATCGTGGCCAAGAAGCGATTGCCGGATATTAACTGAAGCTTGAAGCAGAGCTGAAGCGACTCAAGGAGATCGAGTAGGAGCGACGTTACCCCTTGTTGAGTAGCGGTTTGGTTTAGAGTCCAGGGTCAAATGTAGCCGCCTTTGCAGCAAGCTGCTTGGCATGTTCTGCGGGCGTCAGCCCGCCAAGTGTCTTCTTTGGTCTTTCCTCGTTGTACTCACGAACCCATGCACGGATTACCACCCGGGCATGGTTGAGGCTGACGAACCAATGCTCGTTCAGGCATTCGTCGCGTAACCGACCGTTGAAGGATTCGATGTAAGCGTTCTGGTTGGGCTTGCCCGGCTCGATCAACCGCAGGGCGATGTCGTGACGATGCGCCCAGGTCAACATGGCCCGGCCGGTGAACTCCTTGCCGTTGTCGGTCCGGATCATCGATGGCCTGCCGCGGAGCGCGCAGACCTCGTCCAGCAATCGCACCAGATGGTCACCGCCAATCGCGTGCTCAGGGACCACGGCCACCGCCTCGTGCGTGGCATCGTCGACGATTGCCAGGCACTTGAGCGCCCGACCTGAGGCGATTCGGTCGAAGACGAAATCCATCGACCAGACTTCATTGGCCGCACCAGGTCGGATCAGCGGCTGACGATCCCCAGCGGGGATCTTCTTGCGCCGACGTCGGCGAACCTGCAGTTTCTCTTGCGCGTACAGCCGCTCTACGCGCTTGTGATTGACCCGATGCCCCGCCTGGCGCAGCTTGAGATAGATCATCGGGGCGCCATACCGGCGATACCGCTGCGCCATGCCCACGATCTGCTGGCGCAGCTCGGCGTTGCTGTCCGGCCTGGGCACGTAGCGCAATGCCGAGGCGCTCATGCCAACGACCCGCAACGCGTGCCGCTCGCTCATCCCACGCAGCTTCATGAGCCGCACCACTTCCCGACGGGCCGGTGCGGTCACCACTTTTTTCGCAGGACTTCTTTCGTCACTTCGTTCTCGAGCATGGCTTCGGCGAGCAGCTTCTTCAGCCGCGCATTCTCCGACTCCAACGCCTTGAGGTGCTTCGCGTCCGACACCTCCATGCCACCGAACTTGCTACGCCAGAGGTAGTAACTGGCCTCCGAGAAGCCATGCCGCCGGCATAGCTCCTTGACCGGGACCCCGGCGTCTGCCTCCTTCAGAAAACCGATGATCTGCTCTTCGCTATACCGCTTCTTCACGTCCAATCTCCTTCGTCACGGGATTGGACTCTAAATGCCCGTGCTACTCAATTTCGGGGTAACGGCGGGAGCACAAGCCGCTGAAGATGGAGAATGACCTGCCAAAGAAGGCCACCCACTCTGTTCAAGTCGCGATTCGGAGACATCGAGTTCATAGAGTAGAACCGCAGAGCCTACCCGCTCATGCTGATGTGTCGGCTGTATGGCGTCAGTGGCAAGCCCCGAGTTTTCTAGACAACTGACAGCTTCTCAAAATACCGTTGCTCATAGGCGACGGGCGACAGCCCATCGTTGTTGCCATGCCGGCGATTCGGGTTGTAGAAAAACTCGATGTAATTGAAGATCTCCGCGCGTGCTTCGTTCCGGGTCTTGTAGATCTTCCGTTTGATGCGCTCGGTCTTCAGCAGCGAGAAGAAGCTCTCGGCCACGGCATTGTCGTGACAGTTGCCCCGTCGACTCATGCTGGCTTCCAGGTTGTGGTCGTCGAGAAATTTGCGCCAATCGCTGCAGGTGTATTGGATGCCCTGATCCGAATGAATCAGCACCCGCTGCTTCGGTTGACGGCGCCAAACAGCCATCAGCAAGGCGTCGATGACCAGATCCGCCCGTGGATTGTTCTTCATGCTCCAGCCGATGACCTGGCGTGAAAACAGGTCGAGGACGACGGTCACGTACAACCAGCCCTCATGGGTGCGGACATAGGTGAAATCCGTGACCCAGGCCTTGTTCGGCTCGTCGATCTCAAACTGCCGATCCAGCGTGTTCGGCGCAACATGGCTAGCGTTGCCGCCTTTGAAGCCCGGATGACGCTTGTAGCCACGCTGCGAGCGAATACCAGCGGTTCGCATAATCCGATGTACCCGATTCTTGCCACAGGACTCGCCCGTGTCGCGTAGGTCTTTGGCAATATTGCGGTAGCCGTAGGCAAAGCCACTTTCAATCCAGAATTGCTTGATCTTGCCAAGCAGGCCCTCGTCTTCACGTTCACGTCGGCTCTTGGGCTGCTTCAACCAGGCGTAGAAGCCGCTGCGCTGAACCTCCAGGACGCGGCACATCGTTGCCACCGAGTATTTGCTGAGCCGGGACTTTATGAACGCGTACCTCGCTTTGACTCGCTGGCGAAGTACGCGGCGGCCTCCTTTAGGATGTCGCGCTCCTCTGTCACCCGCCTCAGCTCAGCCTTCAATCGCCGCAACTCCTCCTGCTGAGCGCTGATCGTCTGATGCTGGCTGCCCTGGTCACCGTAGCGCTTGATCCAGTCGCCCAGGCTCTTACTGGTTACCCCGAGACGCTGCGCCACTTCGCTGACCTTGTAGCCGCGCTCGGTGACCTGCTTCACCGCCTCAATCTTGAATTCTTCCGGGTAACGTTTCCCGCTCATTTCCACACCTTTTGGTTTGCGTTAGTTTAACGCTGCCGGGTGTCTACGATAGTCGGGGCTTGCCAGTTCTAATATTTGACCAATCGCGTTACTTTTTATAGGAAGGGGTGTCGGACGTGAATTCCGTCGTTGTGCTCGTTCCGGGAATCATGGGAACAGAACTGGTACTGCCTGACGGCGAAATTGTCTGGCCACCCAAAGTTCGCGAAACGCTTTTTGGGTATCGCCGTATCTCCAAGCTGCAGGATGTATCAGCACGCCCAACCCAGTTAATCTCGCGTGTCGCTTGCGTGGATTTCTATCGGCCCTTGCAGTCGCTGCTCGCTCAACTCGGATATAAAACCGGGGGGGATAAAGTTCTTTTGGAACACCCCTACGACTGGCGACTGGACCTGTTTGACCTGGCCGACGGACTAGCGGATCGACTCGATGGCATTTCGGCGGACAGGATCATGATCGTTGCCCACTCGATGGGTGGATTGATCTCGCGTTTGCTCCTCGAAACCCCAAATTTCCGGAACCGACCATGGTTCGAGAGGATCGTCGCCTTTTTCGCACTCGCCACGCCGCACAACGGCGCACCTCTGGCTTTGGCGCGGGTGCTGGGCCTCGACAGCGCATTTGGCATCAGTGGAGCAGATTTTAGGCAGCTGGCGGCGAACCCTGCTTTTCCTTCGGGTTACCAACTATTGCCCGCGCCGGGTGAGGCGGCGTGTTGGAACGTTGCAGTCGGTACGAAGCTGACAACACTCGATTTCTACGACGAAGCAGTGGCGGAGTCTCTCGGCATGTCGCCGCATCTGGTGACAAGGGCACGTGCTGTTCACGACGCGCTTGGCAGTGGCTCAACGCCGGACCATGTGCGCTATTTCTATTTCTGTGGTGCCGGCCACAAGACCGTGACGCGCGTCAACGTGGATGGCCGCACTGCGCATATGGTCACCACGCCCGATGCCGGCGACGGCACCGTACCGATGTGGAGCGCGCTGCCACACGCAGTGCAGAAACAAGTGGTGATAAACGAACACGTCAGCGTTTTTCGCGGTGATCCATTCAAACGTGTCTTTTTTCGTCTGTTTGGTGTGGATGCCGGAATCCCCGAGGAAGCCCCGCGTGACGCGGCGTCAAAGCTCGCGGTGTCGCTGCAGCGGCAGATTTTCGAGCAAGGAATGGCAATCGAAGCGGTACTGTCCTCCGAGGTGCCGTTCACACACCTCACGGGCCACCTCGTGTTCGAAGTGCGAACCGAGGAGGACGTCGCCGGCGACACCAGCGTGCGGATACCGATCAGCTACCAGGGACCGGCGATACCGGCCCTGGCCCTGAGTATAGAGGTGGTGCTCGAACCCGGGTTCTATGAGCTGCGCTTCGAAGGCGATCGCGCGCAAGAAGAACGAGTGGTCATCGCAGTCTCCGCTGTTGACCGGTAATGCAGCACTCGTTCATTGCCGGTTTTAGATTCATGCTGTAGTCGCTGGATAGCGGTGTCGGTTGAGGAGCCTCCGCTTACCCAGACTTCAGTCAACAAATGTCGCAACAGCGATTGGACCGACGTTTCTCTACAAGGAGGGCACGCGATGTACCGCAACCAACTCGATCAGGTTCGCAAAAATACCGGCGACCTTGAGAGCAGAGCCGCCCGTATTCTAGAACGGTGGAAAACTTCACCAGGTAAGAGCGCCCCCCCGGCGCCAGCCGAAATGCTCGAGTCTATGGCGGAATCCCCCGCCACAACTGCCGGTGGGGACGTGAGCCTGGAGGCCGTCGGGCGCGGCGGCTTGGCGGAGGCCATCGTGTTAGCCGCATTGCGACCGGCCTTCTTTGTGCTTGAAGGCGGCATTGACCTCGCCGACGCCATTGAAGCCGACCCCAATCTCCTGATGGCGATCAGAGGCAACGAGAACGTACTGGCGAAGGCGTGTAAGGGGGTCGGCCGCGTCGATCTGATAAACCATTTTTCTCTGCCCTATGCCGGCACTGGCTTTCTGATCGACGACGCGCTGGTGGTTACCAACCGCCACGTCGCCGTCGAATTCGCCGAGCGACTACGCTCGGGTTATCGCTTTCGCAAGGGCCGCTTCGGCGCCGAGATCGAGGCGCGGTTGGATTACCGTCACTTCCTCGGCGACGAAGCGCATTTACGCGCGGAGGTTACGCGGGTGCTGTACATCGCCCGCGACGATGAGCCCGACTTCGCTCTGCTGCGCGTCGCGCCGCTGCAGGATGCGCCGAAACTCGAGTTGCTAGGCGGGAATTCCAAGTTGGCTATTGGCGACCCGGTAGCCGTTATCGGCTATCCGGCTGAGGACGGCGACCGTAACGACCGTGCGCTGATGGATGAGGTTTTCCGCGGCCAGTACCGGGTCAAGCGATTCGCGCCGGGCTTCGTGACCGATCGCAGCAGCGATGGTATCACGCTGATGGCGGACTATTCGTCGCTCGGCGGAAACTCCGGCTCGCCGCTGATCTCGCTGTCGGATGGGCGCTGGCAAGGCCTGCACTTCGCTGGGCGGTTCATGGAGAACAACTACGCGGTGACGGCCGATGTGATCGAGTCGGCGCGTCGGCAAGTGATAAGCCATGTCCCAGTTTCCTCGAAGTCCATCGAAACTCCCGTTACCGCGATGGAATCGCTGAGAGAACGCAACGGTTACGATCCCGACTTCCTCGGCACTAACGCGCTCAGCGTCCCGTTACCTGAGTTCGGGACTTGGGCGGACGACATTGCCGAGGTCGAAGGCACTGCCGACAAGGTATTGCGTTACCATAACTTCTCGGTCGTCCAATCTATGTCCAGGCGGCTCCCATTGGTGACGGCAGTGAACATCGATGGCGCACAAACCGTTAGGCTCAAGCGCAAGGGAAAATGGAGGTTCGACGGCCGCCTAGACGAGGCACACCAGATTGGCAATGCGCTGTACGCGAGCAATCCGTTCGACCGCGGCCATATGGTCCGTCGCCGCGACCCCGGCTGGGGGCCAAATGCACAGGCGGCCGAGATCGACACATTCCATTACACCAACTGCGTTCCCCAACACGAGGATCTAAACCAGAAGGACTGGTTGGGTCTCGAGGACTATGTACTTGAGGCCGCTGAGACTCGCGACTTCCGCGTGAGTGTACTGACTGGGCCAGTGTTCCGAGACACCGACAAGCGCCTGAAGCAGGGCGTAGACACAGCAGATGTTCGGATTCCAGAAGAGTTCTGGAAAGTTGTAGCGATGGTGGATGTCGGCACCGGACAGCTGTCGGCCACCGGCTATGTACTGTCACACGGGCCGATGATCCGCGGCCTAGTCGAAAGCGCTTTCGTCTATGGTAGTTACAAGACTTACCAAGTGCGCATCGCTTTGATTGCCGAGCAAACGGGGCTCGATTTCGGCGCACTGCTGCAGGCTGATCCATTAGGCGCCGACCTGCCGCAAGAGGCACCCTTCTCCGTCGTGGCACGAGCAATCGACGGCCCCGACAGTCTGATGCTGTCGGCCCCGCGACGGGCCTGAGAGGGGTGCTATGGCGGTGATCACCCGGGCCGAGCGTATGACCATCAAGGATCGTCTCATGGCGATCGGTTCGGCCAATCTGGCTTTAGTTTTTGGCGACGTCACCGGCGAAGATGCCGTCTGGACGCTGAGCCAGCCAGTCGCTGTCGTGGTGGTGCATCTGATTGGGCGTCTCAACGAGGAGTCGTCGATGGCGACTGCGGCATGTGATGCGCTGGTGAAGATGACCCCAAACGCCGATGAAAATTCCGCGCTAAAGGCGATCGCCGACCGTCTGAGGGAACAGACTGCGCAGGCCACTGCGAATCCGGTGCAGGAGCTCTGGATCGGGGCGGAGCCGATGGTCGACCGCTCCGGACTTCGGGCGCTGCTGACCGAGATTGCGAATGGCTATCATCACGGCGTGATCTATATCGCCGGCGGCCCAATGTCCGGGCGCAGCCACAGTTTCCAATTAATCCGGCACGTGGCGCGCAGCCAGAATGTGCAGCTGCACAAGGTCGATTTCACGCTCGAGACGGAATCACGCACCCTCGGTCATCTCTACGGCGGGCTGAAGCAGGCCTACGCGATCGGCGCCGCCGACGAACCGACACACGAGGGAGCGACTCCCGGCGATGTGGCGGCCAAGTTCGCAGCCTATCTGCGTGCACACCTCGCCGCGGCGCCGCTCATTCTCCCTAAGCCTTGGTTGGTGATCGACTTCTCTGACGAGGTGCCGGACCCAGCAGTACCAGAATTCATCAAGATGTTCTGCGCGGACCGCGACGCCAACCAATTCGATAATTGCGTGGTCTTCGTCTTGGGACCGACCGCACATCGAGACTCGATGCGCAGCGATTTACCAAACATGCAGGTCGAAGATCTCGGACAGGTGACGCAGACCGAGGTCTTCGAAGTTGCCTCGGCGCTGAACGAACGTGGGAGACAACCGCTCGGGACCGCCGCACTCAGCGCGCGTGCGACAAACATATACGATGCCGTGATTCATTTGCCCGACGATGCCCGCTTTCCCGAACTGCGTCGGAAGCTGCTCGAACTCCGGGCCGAGGTGCGTGCGCCATGAACTCGCCGCTCGAAAACGATCTCGATCTCGCCACGCTATCTGCGCCGGTCCGCGAACTGGTGCTGGCGGCCGCCGTGCGCGAACGCTTTCGGCCAAGCCAGCTTATGGCCGACTGGTTGACGCGTCAGGGTGGCAATCTGCCCGAACCGGAGCTGCAGGCAGCCATCGATGTTACCTTGTCTTTGGGGGCACTTGGCGGCGGAGGGGAACGGCCCGAAGGAACAGTGCTTCCGCTTCCACTACGCCGTGAACTCCTTGTGCAAGCCGGCCTATCCGAGATTAGGGCGACTCTGGCCCGTGAAGGACCGAACACGCTGGCCGAACGACGCTTCGCCGATCTCGTTGCTGGCCAGGTGCCCGACACCAGCGCGATGGGCCGGGTTGACCTGATGGCGTTGGCCAGTGCCGCCACTTGGATCAAAGATCTGGACGGTGCGCCACAGATTGATCCCAATTTCATCGCCAAGCGCATCTCCGATCAGGCATTCGTCGAACGCATCGGCGGTCCAGACATCGACAATTTCGTCGGTCGCGAGAATCTTCTGAGCGCGCTGCAGCGGCTGTGGAGGGTCAAGCCCCGCCCGACCGTGCTCATCGAAGGTCCTGGCGGCATTGGCAAATCGATCGCGGTGGCGCGGTTCTTTCAACAGCTTCTGACCGACGGCGATACGCAGACTCGGCCCGACGCAATCCTGCACCTCGATTTTGACCTTCCAAAGATGCAGCGCGCCACGGCGCTCGATATGGCCATTGAGATCGTGCGCCAGTTGGCCCTGCATTGGTCGTCCGAGACCAACAGTCGGCTTGCCACGATGTTGCGGGCGTTGGGACGCTCGGACAGCACCCGCTTCAAGGTGCAGTCCGTTTCCAGTCGCGACTACCGCATGCGCTCGACCCCACAAGAGATCCTTGACGAGGCACTTGACTTGTTCAGCGAAGGCCGCCCGCGACGGCTGCGATTGATCCTTTTTGCCGACAGTTTCGAACGCGCCGAAATGCTCGACGAGACAACGGCGACTAACGTCACGCGCGTCGTCGACGCTCTGCGCGATACTGGTGCTGATCTGATGGTGATTTATGCCGCACGCGCCTTCGGACAACCTAGCCGGTTGGCTGAAGGCGCGCGCCTAGCGCATCAGAGCGTTTCGCGATTTTCGCAGGCCGAGGCGGTGGACTACCTGACCACCAAAGCCCGCCAGCGCGGCGTCAGGCTGACCCGAAAAATGGCAGCCCGTGCCAATCGCTCTATCAAGGGCTGGCCACTCTATCTGCGCATTGCTGTGTCCATGCTGCGCAGCTCACACGACAACTTCGACCCGACCGACTGGCTGGAGCAAATCGAACGCGGCGGACGCTCGGCGCAGGCGACACTCTACGAACGCCTGTTGGACCGACTACAGGACAAGAACCTGCGCCGGCTCGCCAAGCCGGGCCTGCTGGTGCGTCGAATCACCCGCGATGTGATTGAGCGCGTGCTGGCCGGGCCTTGTGATCTGCCCCCAGAGGTCGATGTAGACCAGCTAATGCAAAAGGCCGAACACGAAGGCCAGTTGTTCTCGCGTGACAGCTCCGACCCCGGTGCGTTGTGGCACCGTCAGGACCTGCGCGAGATCATGTTACCGGTCATGCGCCTTGAGGTTTCTGCGAACGTCGCCCGGGAGATCCACGATGCTGCGGTCGCTTACTATGCCCACGGCGACGACGACATCGCCCGCGCAGAAGAGCTTTATCACCGCTTGTGTCGGGGCGACGAACGTGAAACGGTGGCTAACCGCTGGCGCGCATCGGCCGGACAGCGCCTGGTAGGTTCGCTCGCTGAAATGCCTCCCCCCGCGGCCGCATCACTGCGCCTGCTCCTGGGCGGCGGGCGCAGTGACGCAGTCGGCGGCGGCATTGACGAATTGCGCGCGGTCGCCAAAAACCGCCTGTCAGAAGGCGTGACCGACCTGTCCGACATCTTCGAGCAAGCCAGAGCCCCGCAAAGCCTGCAATCGCTGCTAGGTGACGTCCATGCCGAGTTGCTAATTCGGAAGGGCCATTTTGACGAACTGTTAGCAGAGGCCGAACTGATTCCCGGCGCCAACGACCTCCCAGGGTCGATCAGGGCTCGTATCGCGATCTCTGCGGCCAGCGTGGCCGAAGGGATGGCCGAGCTAGATCGCGCACTGAGGTTCTGGCGCCTCGCCTATCGCTTTTCCGATCATCTCGCCGCACTGGAGCGGCTGACATTGCGCATCGCGTTGGCTCGTCTACCGCGTAGGCTCGGCAGCGGTGCTCGGGCCCGCCATGCCCATGTGCTGGCCGCCTGTGATCTGCTTGTCGCCGAGTATCAGGAGGTGGCGTCACACCACGTCACCAAGCTCGAATCGGTGGCCGAGCTATCCGAAGTTCTTCAGCCAGTCCGAGACTGGCAAAAACGTGTAAACCCCGCAGTGCGCAGCCACCTTCTCAATCTATTCCGCGACCTTCGCCCAATGTTCCCAAGTGCGATGGAAAACCATGCCCGGCGCGAGGAACTGGCAGGCATGCTCGGGCTGCAGGCAACCGATGTGCATGGGCCGGCCGACCTCGACAGTCGGATGTCTAGCGCTTTCAATAGTGCCGACCGCGACCTGCACGACCGCGCACTGGCCGCTCTTCGGAGCGAAGTCGATGTCGCCTTTGCAATTGCAGTCGGCCGCGGCCCCTCGGGCACCAGAAGCGTTGCCCCTCATCTCCTGAGATATTGACGGCCCCGCCCAATGGCCAACCGCCGAAAACTGCTGCGTGATCTCCTGCTGACTCTGTTCCGAAGCAATGACGACCTCTACGCTGCTATCGACTCACTCGATTATGCCCAGATGCCGATGCTTTTGGCCGGCCTGCCGGGGGCGAATTCCAGCCGAATCGCATTCACCATCACCGCCGTCGAGCAGCTCGAGGCTCACGGGCTCGTGACGGCGCCGTTCTTCCAGGCCTTGACTGTCCGCTACCCGGCGCGAGCCGCGTTGATCGATTCGGTGCACCGCTCCTGGACGGGTGCTGGCGTGGCTGAAGAGGGCGATTTTGCCCCTGCACCCGACGCCGATGCCACGGAAGTGAGCGCCGCACATGTCGCCACCCACGAAAAAATAATGGGCGAGCGGCCCACCTTTCTCGATGTGGCTTATCTCAAGCACGGATACGAGACCGCCCGGAGCGTAGTCAAACTGCGCATGCGATTCGCCGGAGGCTGGTACTCCGGAACCGGCTTCTTGATCTCTTCCACCCAACTGTTGACCGTGCATCACAACTTCCAACAGCCCTCTGGCGAGACGGCACAAGAAATCACTGCCTTGTTCGACTACGAGAGAGCCATCGATGGGCCCGAGGCCGAGGGCACGCCGGTGCCCTGCAAACTTGACAGCATCCACGGCGAGGCGGCTGACGATTGGGCAGTGATCGAGCTGGCCGAACCGCGCCCAGACCGCCCGCCTGCCCATTTGTCTGACGAGCCTGTTAGAGCCGAGGACCGAGTAGCGATCATCCAACACCCCAACGGCATGGCAAAACAGGTGGCGATGCACAACAACCTGGTAACCTTTGCCGACGACAAACGCGTGCAGTATCTGACCGATACCCTCCCTGGCTCGTCCGGTGCTCCTGTGTTCGATATGCGTTGGCGCGTGGTGGCCCTACACCATGCCGGAGGCGACTTACTGCTGCCGGGCACCAAGCAATTAGTCTACCGCAACCAGGGCAGCGCGATCGCCCGAGTACGGGCACGCATGGCCGCACATGGCATCGTAGTTTGACAATCCGAGACCGAGTCTGTGTGTTGGCCATCGATAAATGTGTGCGCAAGGATCTCAAGCGCACTTTGCCGCGGGGCTGTTTGCGCATCGTAAATTCTCGGCGCGTCTCGTGACGGACTTTCCCTCGATACTGTAGTTGAGAAAAATCAGTGGCTTACATGTATGGTTCGTGACGGACTTTATTCCCTCACAACACCGGTTGTTCTGAGGGAACAAAGTCCGTCGGGGATCGCGCGTCCCGATGGAAAGTCCGTTGGGGTCGTTGGGGCCACTTTGCGACCGAAGCGGCAACTCAGCTTACGCTCGGTCACCGCTTGGTGTTCGACCGAGGCCGCCATTGATCACTCCACGCGGTTTCGACTGCAGTGGGCTGGGTACTGGTAGTTGAGCGGGGACAGCTAAAGGAAAGTCTGCTTTGCCATCGTGCAAACGGCGGCAACTCGACCTGAACAGACCCTAGGGTCAGACATTCGACAGACTGCTTTGGATAAGGACCGAATACTCAATCCCCACACGTGACGTGGCTCGCTTCCAGCGAGTACGGCCAACCCGGGCACCGATGCGCGCGGACGCGCGCAGTTTCGGCAGCAGCTCTAGGCTTACCGGCGATTGGGGTGCATCCATCTCCCCAGCGGTAAATACCCTGAAATCATCGACACGGTCGTCCGCGTACGAAGTCGATCCAGCTGACCTGCTTTCCCCTGCGGAACTCTCTCGCCGCCACGGTGCAAAAAGCCCCGACGAATTGACGTATGTCAGTGATTTAGATTTAGACTTAGGCTAAAAATAACCCTGCTTTACATCCAGGAAATCGGTCGCGGCTTGTGAGCAGCGTGCCGCATGGACAACCCGCTCACCCACGGCGGGGTTGTACAGGCCGGAATACATGTTTTTCTACTCGAGGGAACTCTATGAATCCGTTGAAGCGTGCAATCTCGATTAGCCTGATCGGCGCTGCGACCCTGGGCGGCGGCGCTGCCTTGGCCGAAGAACCGATTACCCCGATCCGCCCGGCACAGGAAATCAACCTGGCCCAAGCGGAGCTGGGCAAAAAACTGTACTTCGACCCGCGGTTATCCAAATCCGGCTTCATCTCCTGCAACTCCTGTCACAACCTGAGCATGGGCGGTACCGACAACCTCAAAACCTCGATCGGTGACCACTGGCAGCAGGGCCCCATCAATGCCCCCACCGTCCTCAACTCCAGTCTCAACGTGGCGCAGTTCTGGGACGGCCGTGCGGCTGACTTGAAAGCACAGGCCGGTGGACCCATTGCCAATCCCGGCGAGATGGCTTTCACTCACACCTTGGCGGTGCAGCTGTTGAAGTCGATCCCGGGTTACGTGAACGAGTTCAAGCTGGTCTTCGGCAGTGATGACGTAGATATCGATATGGTCACCGATGCCATCGCAGAATTCGAGAAGACGCTGGTGACCCCGAACTCTCCCTTCGACAAATGGTTGCTGGGTGACAAGGATGCGCTGACCGCCGATGAGCAGGCCGGCTACAAGCTGTTCAAGGACAGCGGCTGCACCGCCTGCCACAACGGTTCTGCGGCGGGTGGAAATACCTTCCAGAAGATGGGTATCGTCGAGCCGTACAAGAGCACCAGCCCAGCTGAAGGCCTGGTGGCTGTGACCGGTAAAGATGCAGACCGCTTCAAGTTCAAGGTACCGACCTTGCGCAACGTGGAAATGACCTACCCCTACTTCCACGACGGTGAGGCCGAGACACTCACCGAGGCTGTCGACATCATGGGCCGCCTGCAGCTCGGCAAGAAGTTCACCGACCAGGAGAATGCCCAGATCGTGGCCTTCCTCAAGTCCATGACGGGCGATCAGCCGAGTTTTGCACTGCCGATACTGCCGCCGTCTTCCGAGAAGACCCCACTGCCGAATCCGTGGGCGAAATAATCTACAGGCAGTGGTGAAACAGAAAGGCCGGTGAAAACCGGCCTTTCTCATTTGCCGTCCGACGTACCGCCCGGTAGTGGATTGCTTGCATAGAACTCAGCCAAGGCCAGCAGATCACCGTCAGAAAGCTTTTCCAATCGCTCCTGCATGATGGGCGGCCTCGGCAGATCTTTCGAAGATCCCCGGTAGTCGATCATCTGGTAGTAGAGGTAGCCCTTCGCCTGCCCCGCTATCGGTGGCGTATCCCTGTCCTGAAAATGGCCGTTCTGTTCGTGGCACTTCTCGCAATACTTGTCATGCAGCACCTTTCCCTGCTTCGCCAGTTCCTCGTCGAATGCGCCCTGCACCCCGGTCCAAGGCGTACTGCCGAAGTGCAGCGCCATGCGCTGCAGTTGGCCGCTTCTGTAACCCTTGGCAATCCGCCCCATGATTGTCGAGGGGCGCCGATCTTTTCTGAAGGCCTGCATGGCGGCGTAGAAATATGCGAAATTCAGGCCCCGTATGCTGGGCATGTGTGTCGACTGACTGTTCCCATCAGTGCCATGACAACCGGCGCAGGAGGAATACAGAGAATCTGAATGCGAAGTCCCGGGTAGCAGCAAACCGACGCTCAACAGGATTTGAAACGCCTGCCTGTGTATCGCTCCGAGCAACGTGATTCTCCCCGTCTGCTTGAATGGCTTGGTGGATCCGGGTCGGCCGCGGATTGACCCAAGAATACTCCTTTTGTCCTCTCGTCATTAGATCGCATCGGCGCGCGTGTTCTCCATGGAGGCGGTGGGCAGGCCATCCGTTGGCAACCTGTCCGGCGAAAGTCTTTGTGAAGAATCCACCAAGCAGATATCGAGTAGATGGACGACCTTGGCCCGCTTGCAGCGGCTGGGTGGCAGTTTCTATCGCTTGTAGTCCAGGTCCGCCTTCGCAAGGCGTTTGGAGTGAGTGCCGAGCGCTGAAGTGTCAGGCCCGATCATGGCAAGCCGCCCAGTCACGACTCGCGCGTACTGACGCCGGTATGAGGCTGTGTGCAACCGCTTTCTTGTCCGCTGCGTGACGCTGAATATCCAGGAAACCCGGGAGGTTCAGGGGCGGCCTGAGTTTGACAGGACACGCGGACCAATGTCTCCGTGATCCGTGGGTAGCGATGGTATCGAACCCAACATGTGCTGACGACCACCTCGGACCCGAGAATACCCGGTCAACTGCCGCCTCCGCCGTGGTACACAGGATGTTGGTTGAAGTACTCGAAGCATGCTTCGAGGCAGCCGCGTTGATCCGCGCCGATCGAAAGAAACTCGACACCGTAGTAAATACCTTCCAGATCGACCGTGCGGCGCCAGACGATGCGTCCCTCAATCGCAATCGGTTTACCGCAGACGCGCTGGTGCTGATCGTCGAGCGGCGTCATTATCCTCATCGTCATTAGATCGCCTTCGCGGTACTGGAGCGGGATCGGCACTCGCAAGCGTATCCCTGTCAGACTCATATCGGCCGTCAATGCCTCGCGTTGCACGCCGTGGTCATCGACATGCACCAGGAGGTGGTTCGGGTAGCGTGGCACATGCCGATGCTCGTTGAGCTCGGCCATCGAGATCTGCGACTTGTCGAAGTGGAAGTGGTGGAGCAGTTTGCGTAGCCGTTCCGTGACCTGATAGAGGTCGTTGCTGATCGCTCCGGTGGTGTGCACTTTGAGCGCGTTTTTCCGCAAGACCTCGATCAACTCACCAATGCTGTTGTGTAGCGCCTGCACCTTTTCCTTCTGTTCTTCGCTGACCACGGATATCTGATGAGCCGCACTGGTATTTGCATCGATCACCCTGCCGATGTTGTCGATTGCGATACTGCTGTCCTGCGCACGTTCCACGCTTGCACGCGTTCGTTCCCCGACGCGTTGCATGGCGTGAATATTCTCCGCGACGAGGTTGTTCAGGTCTTCGATTATTCCCGATATTTCATTGGTCGCTGCAGCCGCGTGTGTCGCCAACTTGCGCACCTCGTCGGCGACAACGGCGAAGCCGCGGCCGGACTCACCGGCCCGTGCGGCCTCGATCGCAGCGTTGAGTGCCAGCATGCTGGTCTTGCCGGTGATCTCGGAAATCGTCTTGACGATGGCTTGAATCTGTTTATTGGCCAAGTCCAACTTGCCGATCTTCTCTTCCGCGACAACCACGTCTGCGAGCACAGTCTGCAACTCGGCAATATTGTTTTGCACAGCAGTGGTGCCTACTTTCGCCGTTTCATGGGCCTCGTCGGCACGCGTACGGACATTGTTGGATATTTCCTGTACCAGTTGCATCGTACTAGCGAGCGCCGACATGGCTTCGGCGACCACTTCGGAGTGCTGCTTCTCATGCTCCGAGACCTCGACGATCTCCTTTGATATGTCGCGGATCTGGTAGGACGACTGCGCGATCTGCTTGCTCTCGAATTCGATTGCCCGCATGTGCCCGGAGAGGTCATCGACCATCGCCTGCATGCTTCCCAAGACGCTCGACGGGGGATACCCGGAGCCGATGTCAAAATTGAGATCACCGCTACTCACGGCCTGAACGACCTTGGAAACCTGTTCGGTGCCTCCCCCGAGCCGGGTCCGTATCCGATTGAGGAGCGTCGATGCGACTGCCGCTGCGATCAGCGATGCGACGACGACGATGACGAGTATGAGGAATGTCAGGTCATGCTCGGCAAGCGCTTCAGTGATCATCGCATCTGGCAGGTAGTAGGTAAGCTCCCAGGGTGCATCGCTGGGGACTTCGACCCGAACCCGGAACACATTGCGGCCCTCGACGCCCTGCGCGATCAGATCGCGAAGATCTGTGTGCCGCCGATCGAATATCTCAATCCCATAATGCTCGTTGCTGAGGACGAAGCGAGCAGGTGCGGGCAACTGCCAGTCGGCCTTTCGCTGTTCCGCCAGGTCCTGTTGCGTGATCGGCACGAACGGGACACCCATCAACAGCGCCTCGAACACGTTGCCGCGCACTATCGCCGAGATCACTCCCCGAAATGCGCCGCCCTGGTCGTAGAAGGGTACTGAGTACAGGATGCCGTAACTGTCCTTGACGTTATCCCTGGACTCCGACCGGTACTGCGAATTGTCACAGGTGCGCATAAGTGGCGAGGCGAAGGCCGGTATGTCGTCGATCGCTTCAAAATCGAACCGCGGGTGGGCGGCACGGATCGCCGCGGTCTGACGTGGAAAGTAGTCGTATTCTTCCTCCTCCGCTTCCTCGGGAAAATCAGCGGGCTTGGGTGCTTCCGCCTCGTCGGAGACACCATCGCCGAAGACCAGGGTGTCGATCATGAAGAACGGAGTCTCGCCTTTGCTTGCATCGAGTCCGTCGATCACTGCATAGACCTCGGAAACATTTACTCGCGCGGCGAGGTTATTGTAGATCTGCTGCACAGTGGCCATCGCGTCGACGCTGAATCGGCCGCTGGCGATGATGTCCTCCTCTTCCCCTTGCCGGTTGCCTCCCGGGATCGCTTTGACGCTGGGTAGCAGCGTGACGGTTCGCAGGTTCTCGTAGACGCTGGTCAGAGCGGTCTCGACCCCTTCGCGCTTTTCGTTGACGACCACGAGCTGGTCATCGATGAAGCGTTGAGTGAGGGCCTCCCGCTCATGAACATGCCAATGCAGCAGATACGAAAACACGATACCGAACCCGGCGACGATGAGAAGCAGTTCTTTGTTCACTAGATTGCGCATCCAAGACATGGTTTGGTCTCACAGAAGTGTGTAGGGCGCGTGTTTGCTGCTGTGGGCGCCGGCCGCATGCACCTGCTTCATCGGCATGCATCCGATAGACCTAAGCTTTTGGGCGGGTTTGCGGTAGGGCGCCTCAAGCGGGCGCCGGACGTTGCAGTTTGCAGCCAGACGTGAGCCATCTTTTCTCAATATTGAGAATGCGTGCTGCCCTGGTTGCCAGTACCGAACGTCTACACTCGTCGAACACGACAATAACAAAGGAGCCACACCATGCGCCTTCCAGGTATGCCTTCGGTCGAGATCGTGTTTGCCGCACTACTGCTCTCTTCCGCGTCTATCGCTGCATCCGCGGCCAACCTCGCCAACGGTGAACGTATCAACGGTGTCTGTGCCTTCTGCCACGGCATGTTCGGACAGGGTACGCCCAGCATGCTGGCGCCCCGGTTGGCAGACCTGCCTGAATGGTATCTGCGTAAAGCAATTGGCGATTTCAAGAATCACGTTCGAATGGATCCGTTGATGATGCGCACCACCGGCATGGACAAGATGAGTGAGAGCGATATCGAAGACATCTCTGCGTACCTGTCAACGATAGGACTGAGCCAGGACCCGGCGTTCAACATCGAGATGCGAACGGGTTCCGTGGAGGCCGGTGAGGACCTCTTCATGGACGACTGCAAGACCTGTCACGGCAAGGACGGCTTTGGAATAGAGCGTAAGGACGCCCCTCCTCTGGCTGGCCAGCAACATGAATACCTTCAGTCGACGATCGAGCTTTTCAAGGAGAGAAAGCGTCATCACGACAATGATCCCGAAGATGAAACCTTCGACGACTACTCGCCGCAGGATCTGACGGATATCCTCGCCTTCGTCGCAACACTGGATAATCAGCGCTTCAAGCCCGGCTTCCGCTTTGAACCTGCGGTGGCGCGGAAAAAGCCCACTCCGGAAGCGGATCGCCCCACAGCGTTCGACAATTCGGTGATGCAGATCGTCGATATCCGCCAGACGATGGCGAAGATGCCGATCTCGTCAACCGTCACCGTCGACGAAGCAATCAGTGCCATGAGGTCTCGCGCTTACGATCTCAACCTGCGCGTTGTCGGGGAACAGCACATTTCCAGTGAGCAGCGGTCACGCGGAATCAACGCCCGTTACCTGACCGTGCTGCAGTTCTGCTCCCCTTCGGATTCGCATACGCTGATCAATGCGAACCCGATCTTTGCAGGATACATGCCGTGCCGCATCGCGATCGTCGAGGACGCCCAGAGCAAGCTGTGGCTGGTGATGTTCAATCTCGACATCATGGTCGACAGCTCGCTGCTACCACCGGACGTGGTCGAGACCGCAGTCAGAATCAACCGAAGCATGCTGTCTATCATGGCGTCCGGTGCCACAGGCGAGTTCTGACGATAACGCTTGAGGCCGGAGAGAGAAGGGAACAGAGACAGCGCCGGCATCGACACCAATCCAGATGGTGTCGGTTGCCTCGTTCGATCGACTTTGCAGGGTTCCGCCGTACGTGGAGAGCATCCGGACTCTGGCCATCACATCGAGCCATGCGATGGCTTGTTCTTGTATCAACCGGAGACGTCTCAGATCATCGGACAAGACTGGAACCGCGAGTCTTTTTCCTCGACAGAAACGCGAATACCTCGAAAGCAATGTGGCGAGGATGCAGTTCGCCAAGAAACGCCAGCAATCGGTTGAACATGCCCGGGATAGCCGATGCTTTTCCGCCCTGGCATGCCCGATAGGCCACTTCGGCAATCTGCTTGACGGACGGACCTTTGGAAGCCTGATAGGCCCGCATATCGGCGGTGTCTGCCGTTTGTACAAAATCCGTTGCCGTAGCGCCGGGCGAGACGACAGTCGCAGCAACTCCGGAACCCTTCAGTTCATGCGACAAACCTTTACTGAATGAACGCACAAAGTGTTTGCTGGCCACATAGGCCGACCAGTTGGGGGCACCGGCGAAATAGGCCACGATCGAGCCAATGTTCAGGATGCGTCCGCGCTTGCGTTCCAGCATCGGCTGCAGAAACAGATGGGTAAGTTGCGCCAATGCAAGCATGTTGAGCTTGAGCATCTTCGTCATGCGCCGATAGTCGCCCTTGGCGAAGTCCCCGCTCATGCCCACGCCTGCGTCGTTGACCAGGATATCGACGGAGGCACCGGACTGTGCCACCTGTTCGAACAACCTTTGAGGCGCATTGCCCTCGGCCAGGTCCATCGCGAAGACGGTGACCTTCACCTTGTTCTTGCGCTGGATGCCCCTGGCTGCGCGATCGAGTTCTTCCCGGCCGCGGGCCACCAGTATCAGGTCATGTCCATGGCTGGCGAACTCTTCCGCGATGGCGAGCCCTATACCCTTGGAACCGCCCGTAACCAGGACGGTTGCGTTATCAATCGACTGCATGGTGTTCACCTGTTTGTCGTGAAGGGATCTTTGCGGGTGGTGGAAAGTCCCGCAGCAGTGCTGCTACGGCCACGGGTTTGTCGACCTGTACAAAGTGCCCGGCATTGTCGAGCAGGTGCAGTTCGGACTGTGGGAACAACGCATGCAGGTCCTTTGCGACACCCGGGTTGAGATAAGGGTCGTCGTTTCCGAAGATGATGCGTACCGGTGTCTTCAGCGTGCCGAGCCGGGTCGCCATGAACCTCCGCCGCTCGATCTCGTCGCGCAGCACCCGATTCAATCCAAAAAAGGCGGGACGAATCTTCAGCGACTGATGGCCAAGCAGCTTCTGAAAAGGCTCCCGCAGTTCCTCGCTACTGATGAACCTGGCCATCTGCTCGTCGTAGCCGTGCAGCCACAAGGCATCGAAATGGCTGGTGGCCCACACACTGAGGTCGCGACGGATGCCCGGCGTGGAAAAACGGGCGATCGCTTCCGGGGCCTTCAGGGTCGGCGAAGGGCCGTAGTAGGTGTTCAACAGCACCAGCCCCGCAGTCTTTTCGGGATTGTCCAGCGACCAGTCGATTCCCGGTTGGCCGGATGCGTCATGTACGACGAGCACCACCTGCGTCAGTCCGAAATGGGCGATCACCGCCTCCAGGTCACGGCGCAGGCTGGCCACGTCGTAGCGGTGTCCCGAGGGCTTGTCCGAATCCCCCCAGCCGAGAAAATCGAACGTGATGACATGACGATCTGGTGCGAGCCACGGCACCAGCCGGTCATAGAGGTGCATGCTGTCCGGAAAGCCATGCAGCATCACCAACGTCGGTTTCCGGGTCTTCCCGCCGTATTCGCGGACGTGGAGCATGAAGCTGCCGCGCCGCACACTGTGGGTGGTGAAATCCACTTTTGCGCGGTACGCCTCGTCGTACGAATTGAAGAAGCCGCTGCGGTCGACCGTTGCACAACCCTGCAGCAGCAGTGCTGCGGCAAGCAGGCAGGCGACAATCCAGGCCCCGGGTGTCGTCCGGATCATATTCGTCTTCCTTGCCAGTCACTTGCGTATTGCAAGTGACCAGAGCATAGAGTGGTCACTTGTGAATAGCAAGTGACCAGGCGGCATGCTAGCCTCGAACCATGGCAAAAAACCGCGACAAGGCCTCTGAGTTCAACAGGTCGCCATGCCCGGTCGCATCGGGATTGGACATTTTCGGCGACAAGTGGACCCTGTTGGTGGTGAGGGACCTGTTTGCCGGCAAGAAGACCTACAGTGAGTTTCAGGAGTCGCCGGAGAAGATCCCCACCAATATCCTGGCAGATCGGCTGCGGCGGTTGGTCGAATACGAGATTGTCGAAAAGAGGCCCTACCAGATGCATCCCGTGCGCTTCGAGTACGCCCTTACCGCGAAGGGTAGAGACCTGGGGCCGGTGTTGAAAGCCATGGTCCACTGGGGTGAAAAACATCTACCCGGCAGCAGGGCGCTGATGAAGCCGGTCAGGTAGAGCTGAAACGCGGGAAGGATCGCCTCACGGGCGACTGGATGGACCTGTCGTCGTATCGGACCCCCTGAACCTGGACCGGACATGACGGTGGTGGTTGGGCGGCTTTTCGCCGAAACCGGCGGTCTTTGACCGGCTCCAGCCAGGCCGACCGGCAATGTGCCGGTCGCCTACATGCGTCGAAGCTACTCCCTGGGGAACGACTTGTCGTACGGCGGCGAAAAGGTCGGTGCATCCGTTCTCGGCGTCGTGGCCTGAAGGATCTTCTCGAAAGTTGGTGCGAGAGCTATGCGATCGCCGAGGCCCCAGAGGTTCTCGGGCACGCCAAACCAGCGAAGGAGTGTCGCGGCGAAGGAGGTCGAGTCGAAGGGCACGTCTCCTTCGGCACGGATGACAGTCTGTGCCTCGATCCAGGGCGAGACCATTACGGTCGGCACTCTGGGGCCCATCACGTCATAGGCGAATCCATCGTTCATATCATTCGGCCAGGGTTTCCTGGCATAGGGTGGTGCGACATGGTCGTAGAGGCCGTTGTTCTTGTCGAAGGTGACGACCAACAGCGTCTGCTCCCAGCCCGGCCCACTCTTGATTGCCTCGTAGATATCGTTCAACGCCCTCTCGGCGGGAACCAGGTCCGCGCCGGGATGGTACGACGTGGCTCCGGACGGCGCGATCCAGACAGGCTCCAGGAAACTGAAGGCCGGCAGGTTGCCGCTGCGGGCATCCTGCTTGAACTGTTCGAGGCCCGCGATGAACGACGTTGGGGCGGCATCGACCGAGGGGATCTGTCCCTTCAGGTAGAGTTGATAGGTGAAGACGAAATCTTCCCAGAGCACCGCGTTGTAGATCTTCCAGTCCGTGATGCCGTGGCTCCAGAGTACCTTCCAGAGGGATTGGCGATGAGGCGCATCGGGCCAGTATTTGTAGGCGTTGCCTCCCTCCCAGGTACCCAGCCGGTTGAACGCGGAACCCGTGACGGAGAATGCGCGGTTGACGTCGGTACCGCCGGGGACCGAGCAGAACCATCGGTCGGAGATCCCGAAACTGCGTGCCAGGCCATTGAGCACCGGCAGTTGCGCCGGGGTGAAAGACTCCATCACCTGGGGATTGGCGTTGTTGAGGATGAAACCGCCCATATCGGGCCTGGCGCGTCCCCAGTAGCCGGGCGGCTCGGCAAACATCTGTTGCAGATTGTCGGTGGTGTCGTGGAAGGGGTCCTGATTGACGGCCATCAGGTCCCAGTCCTCGCTCAGCACGCCGTCTTTGAACTGGCTGACGTGGACCTTGCGCGTTCCGTCCAGATTGAAATTGGCCGTGCTCGCGCCGTCGAAGGGTTCCTGTGAACCGAGGTAGCGGCAGCCCTGGTCTCCGTGTTCATATAACCAGCCGCAGACGTTGTCGAAGGAGCGGCTCTCCAGCATGTAATAAACGACATGCTTGATCTTCGTGCGCATGAACTCGATGGTGCCCGGCACCTCCGCGCCTTGTGCCTGCACGGGTATCCGCGGCTGAAAACCCGTCAGCGACGCATCGACGCCGATCTCGGACGGCAGCCTTCCCTCCCGCACTGGGCCGATAAGGACCTTGGCGTCATCGGGGTCAAAACCCCACAGCCGGAAGCTGCCATCCTCCGGGTTCCAGTCCAGTATGTGGTTGCCGATGGCCGTCAGCCGATGACGTCCGTCTACCTGTGTCCATCGACCCTCCCGGACTGCGGGCAATGAGAGTGGGGGATGCAGTTGGGGGTCGAAGCTCCACAGGCGAAAACGGCTGCCGCCGGGCAAGCGGTCCAGCACGTAATTGCCGATGGGGATCAAGGAGTGGCCTTCTTTGATCAATGCGAAGCCGCCCTGACCCGTATACGGGTGGGGGATGGGATCGGCCTGGCCAGGGTTGTTCGCTTGCGGGTCTAAGTTCCAGAGCTCGAACGTACCCCGGCCCTTGGCCGGGATCATGCTGAGGACGAAACCCGTCATCGGAATGAGGTCCAGTTGCCGGTCCTCGTCGGGATTGGCGCTGTAATAGGCCCGGTAACCCCAGAACTTCTTCTTCTCCCAGAAGCCTTGTTGGAGTGCCTGTCCGTTCAGCGGATCCGAGGCGGTGGCGTCGAACGCCAGGAGCCTGTAGTGATAGCCCGGTTCACCGTCTTGCTGGCAAAGCGGACTCCATTGCAACAGATACCCGCCGATCTGCGCCATGCGATAGCTCGGGTCGAAAGAGGCTTTGGCGCCCGTCTCAACCCGCGTGAGCACGGCTTCCGCGTCCGGATCGACCCGAAAGACACAGTAAGCATCGGTTGTGCGATCTCGGCAGATCAGGAAGTCATTCACACACGTCATATTCGAATGCGCTGTCATGCATCATCTCGATAAAGTGGATTCCGGTTGGACACGCTCTGTATGCAGCTTTGCTTCGGCATCCTTCAAGGCTTCCCATAGGCGGGGTTCCTGAAAACACAGGCTGCCGCCGCCGCGTTTCTCTTGCGATACCATGCGATTGAGATCGGCAACGCACACCCAGGGTTGGGTACTCAACGCGTTCTTCAGGGAAACCGCCCACTTCGCATGATCCTTGGTGTAGGGCCATTCGTAGGTCGACGAAGCGCCCAGTTTGAAACACAGCGTCAGCGTATCTTCGTCAAAATCCGATGAGCGACTGTCATGCAGTGGCGTAACCATGCCACGCCGCCAGGTTTCAACCACCAGATCGGCGTTCAATGCCGGCGAGACCAGATCGAGCCAGAAGTCCTCGCCCCACTTTCTGCTCTTGGCGATGAGCAAGAAATCCAGGCCTCCCCTGGACTTGATGCGAAGCGTCGATGGTTGCTTCGACTCGTCGATTGCAGTGCCGTGAAACAAGCTGGCGAGCGGTTCATCGTTCTGGAGGGTCGACGGCATGCGTGAACTCTCTGTAAGGATCTGCGGGTTCTGCTGACACAACATCTGCCCGGCGATCAGATTCGCCGTTTGATAGTCCGGCAGGGTTACGCAGATGAAGGACTGACCGTAGATGGCCTCGTCTGTGGGCAAGGTGACGTCGCCGAGAGCGGGAAACCGTGGCGTCGAGTGGAGCAGGAAGAGCCCGGAGTCACTACGCCTGTCGAAAGCCAGAATGCCTTTGCAATGACCTTTCTCGGAACTGTTTTCCCGGCTGTCGACGTGCTCGTCGTTGAAGACGATAAACCCCGCGCTGTCCGGCGCATTGAAGACCCCTTTCAGGGTGTGACTCAAGGCCTGGTCGTCCTGGTCCAATCCGACGGGGGATAGAGCCAGGACACCGGAAACGGGATCGAAGTACAGGAAATCGAACCCCTTGTTCGCGGCGGTTCCGGCGTGCTCGGGGGTCTTGTAGATGAACCACCAATCCACGGGTTCGCCCTGCTGATTCCTGGCCCCTATCATTCGGGTCAATCCTTGATACTGAAAATTACTAAGGGGGTCCCGGAGAATCTGTCGATTGGACCCGAGGTGTGCAAGCGCCCCATTTCTTGACTGTCTCGAATGGCCTCAGACCATTCAAATTAGCAAGGCGACACGGCAATTCAAGGGTACATGGCGCACTGCGCACCCCTCGACCGTCGCAGCAAGACAGTCAACCCGGCCGCTGGCTTCGAATGGGCTCCCGACGGAGCCGGTCTACCGTCGACAGCGGGATCAAAGAATGCACCGCTTGGCCGCTAGCTTCCCGGGGACCCACGAAACGGCGGTTGATAGCGGCGTGTTCCGTTACTTTGGCTACGGCTCGAACATGAGCCTCACTGCACTTCGAGCCAAGGGCGTAGAGCCCTTGGCGTCACGGCGTGCCGAGCTGTACGGGTGGCGTCTGCGTTTCAATGTGCAGCATTTCTTTCGCCACGAGGGCGGAGTCGGCAATATCGAACGTTCCGAGGTTCCCGGTGACCGCGTGCTCGGTGTCCTTCATGAATGTCCCGACGATGCGCTTTCGCCCCTCGATGCGATGGAGGCCCTTGGCCACGGCTATGACCGCATCACCGTCGACGTGGAGACGGACGGCGGGCGGGTGTCTGCGTTGACCTACGTCGGTATGCCTGAATTCATCGACGATCGTTGTCTGCCCAGTCGACGGTACCTCAACATTGTTGTCGACGGTGCGCGTCAGGCGGGTCTCGATACTGGCTACCTAGGCGACCTCATGGCTCAAGCAGTCCATCGGACCGACCCATACCCACCGTTCGTGCCGCCGTCGGGAGACCATCCCGTTTTCGACACCGCCGCTCTGGCGCAGTTTCCGGCGTACACCTCGCTCTACGGCGCGGTTTTCGACATGTCCGATGCGCGCCCCCTGCACGAGTACCTGAAAGGTTTCTTCGGCGGCCGCGACATGACGCTGTTCCATCTCAAGCGGTTGGACACGAGTGACGGCACAGAATCGATGGATGACATCCTGCATGGACGCCTCAGCGAGGCCCAGCGAGACTACCTCAATGGCTATCTCAACGAGTACGCCAGGGAGTATCGCTACGTGGGTCGCATCGACTACAGATAAGAACTGAGGATTGAACAATGGATCAATTTCCCCCGGCACTGCCCCACGGAAACCTCGAGGAGGTCTTTCCCGACGTGTATTTCGTCAGCGGTGCGATGGAAACCGTCCTTCACGATCTGGACTGGAAGTTCAGCCGCAACATGACCGTGGTGCGCGATGGCGAACGCCTGGTCGTTATCAACAGCGTGCGCCTGGACGAAGCCGGGTTGGCCGACCTCGATCGCCTCGGCAGGGTGACAGACGTGGTGCGTCTGGGTTCGCTGCACGGCCGGGACGACCCGTTCTATGTGGATCGATACGATGCCGAATATTGGGCAATGCCGGGTATGGAGCATGAGTCCGGGCTCGAAGCGACGCGAACCCTGGCGCCGGATTCGCTGCCCATCCCGAACGCTTCCCTGTTCGAATTCCGCACCACCCAGATCCCCGAGGGCATATTGCGTCTGGACACGGAAGACGGCATTTTGATCGCCTGTGATGCCCTACAGAACTGGCTGGCACCCGACGAATTTTTCTCCGATTCATCCCGGGCGTTGATGCAGCAGATGGGTTTTTTCACGCCGGCCAACCTCGGTCCGGTCTGGGTCCAACGGGCGGCGCCAGACGGAGAAGATTTCATTCGTCTCAAGGCGTTGCCGTTCAAGCATGTGTTGTGCGGCCATGGCGCACCGTTGCGCGACACGGCGCGCGAGGATTTCGCCGCGACGTTCGACCGTATGTTCGGCATCTGACAGCCGTCCACTGCAGAGATCCTGAGTGTGAACGCCTCCAGCCTCCAGCTGCCGGGGTACGAGATCGACGCCGTTCTGCATCGGGAAGGTGGTCGCGTCGTATATCGCGGCATGCGCCTGACGGACCGCGCCCCGGTGCACGTGGTGACGTTGGATGCAGCGTATCCTCATCCCAAGCAGCTTGCCGAACTGAGACGCGATGGCGCCATTGCCGGGAAGCTGAACGACGTCGACGGTGTGCTGAAGGTCGATGGCTTGCTGCCTCACGGTGGAGGCAACCTGGCCATGGTCTGCGAGCCCATGCCTGGTTCGCTGTTGCAGCGCATGGCCGCATCGAAGGGTCGGGGTCTACCTTTGGGAGAGGTGCTCGATATTGCCTGGCGCCTGGCAAGGACCCTTGGCGCCATCCATTCCCGAGACATCGTGCACAAGGCGCTGACGCCCGATCACGTGTTGTTCGATCCCGATTCCGGCGAGATCCGTCTGGCCGGATTCGGCATCGCCTCGGAACTGGAACAGGAGCGCCAGGGAAGCGAGGCGTCCACGTACCCGGAAGGGCCCCTGCCGTACATTTCCCCCGAGCAGACCGGCCGCATGAGCCGCGATCTCGACTACCGTTCCGACTACTATTCCCTTGGCGTCATGCTGTTCGAACTGCTCACCGGGCGGCGGCCATTCGATGCCGAGACCGTATTGGAGTGGGTCTACTGCCATATCTGCCGTCTGCCGCAGCCACCCCACGAACTGTCTCCCGAGGTGCCAGAGGCGGTATCGGGCATCGTGCTGAAACTCTTGTCGAAGAGTCCGGAGGCGCGGTATCAGACCGCCGAGGGGCTGATGCACGATCTGGCACGCTGTGCGGACGAGCTGGCGACGAAGGGGGAGATCGAGCCCTTCGCGCTGGGGGAACTCGACCTCGCCAAGCGGTTTATTCTGCCGCAGAGCCTTTATGGCCGCCGGCACGAACTGGAGCATCTGTTTCACCTGTTTGAATCGGTGGTGCGCGGGCGGGTCGAATTCTGCCTGGTGCATGGCTCACCGGGCGTGGGCAAATCGGCCCTGGTCAACGAGATCGACAAACCCTCGGTGCGTGAGCGTGGATTCCTGGTCCAGGGAAAGTTCCAGCAGTTCCAACACGGCGATACCTATACGGTGCTGGCGACCGCCCTGCGTGGTCTGGTTCAACAAATACTGGCCGAACCCGAAGAGCGACTGGCGGACTGGCGCAAGCGGTTACAGAAAGCGCTCAAGTCCAACGCACGTCTGGTCGTGGATCTGGTGCCGGAGCTGGAGTTGGTCATAGGGCAGCAGCCGGAAGTGATTGAACTGCCGCCCGTCGAGGCGCGCAATCGATTGCATATCGTCTTGACGAACTTTCTGAGCGTGTTCGCCGCCGAAGGGCATCCCGTGGTGCTCTTCCTCGACGATCTGCAATGGTGTGATGCCCCGACGCTGGAACTGTTGCACCGATTGGTTACCTCCCGGGAGCTCAGCCACCTGTTGATAATCGGTGCCTATCGGAGCAACGAGGTGGGACCCGGGCATCCCTTGCGACTGCTGCTCGACGATCTGGAGGGACAGCCCAATGTGAGTCATCAAGGCGTCGGGCCGCTCGACCTAAGCTCGGTGACCAGTCTGGTGGCTGATGCATTGAACCGCGAGCCCAGTGAGGTCGCTCCGCTCAGCGAGATGCTCTACGACAAGGCGCATGGCAATCCGTTTTTCACCAACGAACTTTTGCGCCAACTACACAAAGAGGGCGCGATCACCCGCGACCCCGACGATGGGACGTGGAACTGGGACCTGGATGCGGCGCGCTGGTCGGGCGTCAGCAGCGACGTTGTCGAGTTCATGGTCGAAAACCTCCGTCGGCTGGAACCGGCGACCCAGCGCGTACTGCAGCTGGCTGCCTGCATCGGGAACACTTTCGATCTGAAGACGCTTTCCGCCGTCTACCAGCAGCCCGTTGCCGAAACCGCAGCGGTACTGCTGCCGGCGCTCAAGCAGCAAACCGTCATACCCCTGCATGGCGACTACCGACTGGTGGTCGACGCCGCAGCGCCCTTGGGGTTCAACCCCAGCTACCGGTTTCAGCACGACCGCGTTCAGCAGGCAGCCTACGCGCTGATTGCGGTCCAGCGGACGAACGAGGTGCATCTTTTCGTCGGGCGCCTGATGTTGCAGCACGTTGGCGACACGGTACCGGACGACCGGCTGATCGACATCGTGGGTCACCTGAACGCGGGCCGCCCACTGATTGAATCCGACGAAGAACGACTAAAGCTTGCGAAACTCAACATAAGGGCGGGCGTACGCGCCAAGCGATCCGCGGACTACGAGGCGGCCTCGGACTACCTCAGGACCGCACAGTCGATGTTACCCACTGATCCCTGGCGGGAGATGCCGGCGATGATGTGGACGCTGGCGAAAGAGTCCCAGCAGTGCGCCTACCTCACCGGGCGTACCGACGAAGCCGAACGGTGGACCGAGGAGATGCTGGAGCGCTCCCGATCGGATCTGGAGCGTAGCGACATCCTCGCCACGCGCACCCGGCAGTACGTCACTCTGGGCAGGATGGAGGCCTCCATTCAATCTGCCATCCAGGGTCTCTCGCTGCTTGGTATCGAGCTCACCGACTATCCCTCGGCGGAGGATATCGCCGAGGAACGGCGCCGCGTCGAGGAGAATCTCGGCGGTCGTCGCATCGCGGATCTCGTGGGCGCACCACCGGTCGAAAATGCCGAGACGCTCATGGCAATGCGACTGTTCATGGAAATCTTCGCTGCCGCTTTCCTGTCCGGGAGCGGAAATCTGTTTCCCTACCTGGTACTGAAGGCGGTGAATCTGTCGCTGCGTCATGGCAACTGTCCCGAGTCCGCCTTCGCCTACGCAGCCTACGGAATGCTGTTGTGCGGTGAGCTCAACGAGCCGGCCGTTGGCTATCAGTATGGCAGGGTGGGTCTTGCGATCAACGAGCGCCTCGATGATATCGCCCTGCGGGCGCGGGTGATCTATGTCTACGCCATGTTCGTGCATCACTGGAGCAATCCCTGGTCCAGCCTTGCGCCGTGGTTTCGCAAGGGCATCGAGGCGGGTTACCAGACGGGTGACCTGCTGTATCTGGCCTACAGCGCCCAGGACTGTGTCATCTGGGATCCGACCCTGGACCTCGAAACGGCACACCAGCTGCACGTAAAGAACATGGAGATCGTGCGCGAATGCGCCTATCAGGATTCCCAGGACTCCGGCACGCTGTTCCTGCAGCTACAGCGCAACCTGCTCGGCCTCACGGATTCACCCTTTGGCTTGAGCGACGACGGTTTCGATGAACAGGCGTGTCTGGCGGGGATGCGGCAGCGTCGATTCATGACCGGGATTGCGAATTACCATATCTACAGTGCCGAGATCTGTCTGCTGTACAACGACTACAACCGCGCCCTGGAACATGTGCGTCTCCAGGACTCACTGATCAAGTCGGCGATGTCGTTACCCCAACTCGTTCGATTCTACATCGTCGCATTTCTGACCCTGGCTTCCTGCTACCCAAGAATGTCCGTGGACGACAAGGCCGCAACGCGTGAACGGTTGCAGCGGGATCTCGCGCAAATGACGCGCTGGGCCGACAACTGCGAGGAAAATTTTCGCCATCTCCAGTACTTGATGACAGCTGAGCTTGAACGGCTGGACGGCGCAGGCGAGAGCGCATTGGAGCGCTACGATGCAGCGATCAACGCGGCGCAGAGTAGCGGTTTTCTGCATGACGAGGCTGCCGCCAGTGAGCGGGCGGCCCGGCATCTGATTGCACTCGGCCGCGACAGGGCGGCGGAAGGCTATCTGCGCGGTGCGCATCATCTGTACAACCGCTGGGGCGCGCGTCGCAAGGTCACCCTGATGGAGCAGGAGTTTCCGGTGTTGCGGGAACTCGTCCAGGGCGCACCTGCCCCGCTGCATGGTGGTGGCGAAACCCTGAACCTGGATCTGGCCTCTGTGATGAAGGCGTCGAGGGCGATCTCCGGCGAGATCGTGCTGTCGCGCCTGTTGAAGATCACGATGGAGATTCTGCTCGAGAACGCAGGGGGCGAGTGGGGCTGCCTGGTCGTGCGTCGGCAGGGCGTGCTGACCGTGGAAGCGGGAGTGGCTCCCCCGAAAAAAAATCGGCGGCACGAAAACGTACCGCGCAGTGCCTGGGTAACGGTAATCGAAGGCGGTGAAGTCGCCCTGCCGGTGACCCTGATATGCCAGGTGTTGCGAACGGGCGAGGCGCTGGTGCTGCACGACGCCGCTCAAGAGGGTTCCTACACGCGCGACCCTTATGTCCTGGAGTGCCAACCCGCATCGGTCCTGTGTGTGCCGCTGCGGCGGGAGCGCTTCGAAGGGGCTTTGTACATGGAGAACAACCTGACCGCCGGTGTGTTCACCGAGGAGCGTGTGGAAATCATACGTCTCCTGGCGGCCCAGGCTTCTGTGGCAATCGAAAATGCGCGTCTTTACGAACAGGTGCAGGAACACTCCCGGACGCTTGAGCAGAAAGTGGTCGAGCGGACTGCGCGACTGGAACAGCTCAACCGGGCGCTGCAGGGATTGGCCGAGCGTGACGGTCTCACCGGCGTCGCCAACCGGCATAGAGGGGACACCTATCTGGACGAGGTGTGGGCGCGCCTGCGGCGCGAGGAACAGGCACTGTCGATCATCATGCTCGATGTGGACCACTTCAAGGCATTCAATGACAACTATGGTCACCAGGCAGGGGACAACTGCCTCAAGGTGGTGGCCGAAGCCTTGCAGACCCAGATGCGGCGTCCCGCCGACATGGCCGTGCGTTTCGGTGGTGAGGAGTTCATGTTGATTCTGCCCGACACGGATCCGGAAGGGGCGGGCCACGTAGGTGAGAAGGTTCGCCTTGCGGTCGAAGGGTTGGCGATTCCCCATGCACATTCTTCTGCAGCCACTGTGGTGACGATCAGCGTCGGTAGCGCCACCATCGTGCCCGGGTCGGAAGAGGGCCCGGAGCAATTGATCCGCAGAGCGGACACCGCCCTGTATCAGGCCAAGCGAATGGGGCGCAACAGGTTGGAGCAGGCACCAGCTGTTGGGGCCTAGCCCATCAGCAGCGGATCAATATTGGAGAAACAGATGACGACATCGAGTTGGAACCCTCAGCCGTCGACCGGTGAATGGAACAGCGCCGACAACTGGAATCCCGCCGGGGTGCCGAAGGGGACGGCCGCATTCGCCGTCACAACTCAGACCATGGTCAGCTTTTCGCCAGTATCCGACGCGGCGGTGGACGGTATCGAGTTTGCCGAGAGCGCGCCCGCCTACACCTTCGAATTCGGACCTTCCGCTACCCCGGCTTTGACGATCACGGGCAAGGGCATCGACAACCGTTCCGGAAGGCTACAGAGCTTCATCGTTGCGGCAACAAGCAGCGGATTCAGGAACCCGCAGCTGGTGTTCAGCAACGCCGCGACAGCGGGCGGGGACGACGTCTTCTACTGCGCCGGCCCCATCACGGAACAGGACTATGGTGGCGGTGTGATCCGCTTTCAGGACACGGCGACCGCCGGCTCGGCGTCGTTCAAGGCGTGGACCGGTGCCGCCGCACCTCCCGAGCACAATACTGTCGGCGGCGAGATCAGTTTCTGCGATGCATCATCGGCGGATACCGCCCGCTTCATGATCTACGGCAGCCTCGGCGCCGATGGCGATACCTTCGGCAATGTGGTCTTCCACGACACCGCATCGGCGGCCAACGCCACCTTCACGAATGTCGGTGGAACGGTCTCCGGCGGCGATGGCGGCAATACCCAGTTCTACGGCGACTCAACGGCCGCCCATGGCGTCTTCTACAACGAGGGTGCAACCCACCCCAAGGCGAACGGCGGGGACGTCGCGTTCGATGGCACGGCGGTCGGCGGTAACGGACGCTTCCACAATTACGCCGCCAAGGCCCCCGGTGCATACGGTGGGGTGACCAGCTTCAACAACAATCCGCCCAGGATGGAGGCAACCCAGGGGGCGTCTGCCGGTCAGGGTGCTTACTTCAACTATGGCGCACTGGAGGGTGAGCAAGGTGGCGGTGGACACCTCACGTTCAGTGCCAAGTACGCGTCTCCGAGCGCCGCAAACGCCAGCATCGTCAACTGCGGCAGCAGCATCGAGAACAAGTCCAGCGCCGGCCATACGATCTTTTCAGTCAACCTGCCCACCGAATATTTTCCAACGGCGGGCAATGCGACCCTATGGAACCACCCGGCGGTTCGCGAAGGGGCGGCTGCGGGTTACACCGAATTTTCCGTGTACGGAGAGGGCGCAGCGGATGGCAATGTGCCCACCGCGGGCAGTGCGACGATCGTCAATCTGGGCGGCAACGTGTCGCAGGCGGCCGGCGGTTATACGGTTTTCTCCGGCACGTCGAGCGCGGGCAATGCCAGTCTGATTGCCCATGGCGGGACCGGGGGCGGTTGTGGTGGCCGCATCGCGTTCTACGACGATTCTTCCGGTGGCGCGGCCAAGATCCAGCTTTCCGGCAACGGAGAGTTGGACATCGGCGGTCACTCGAAGGGCGTAACCATCGGCGCGCTCGATGCGAATGAGGGAATCATTTCGATCCGGATCGGTGCCGACGCGACGTTGCTTCGGGTATCCGACGCGTTGACGCTCAACTCGAGCCGCCTCACCTTCTCTTTCTGGAAAAAGGATGCGGACGATGTCGCATTCAGCACGGCCTTCACGATCCTTTCCAGCGCCCATCTTTCGGACTACGGACCGGACCGGTTCCACGGCAACAGCGTGGACGGTGTGGCCCCCACTTTCGCGATTGTTGGCGATGAGCTTCAGGTGACCTTTGTGCGGCGATGAGCCCAACGACACCAGGACGGCTTTCCCCCTGATCTCTCAATTCATTCCCTGGGGACAGTCCGCGCCGAACGGGGGCGATTGCGAAGGCTTCTTCGTGCCGTGGCCGCCGGCCAACGACCGACCGTTCCCGACCAGCGATGATCGACCGCAGCTGTGCCACCGGTCCCACTGTTGAGGGCCTGGGGTATCCCGACCCCCTTCCGCCGGATTAGCGGGGATGTGAAACCGTCGCGACCGGATGGCCGGCATGGCGCCATTCGGGCATCCCCTCCTCCAGCCGCCGGGCCTTGAAACCGGCCGCACGCAGCTGTCTGACGGCCTCGAACGACAGGACGCACCAGGGACCGCGGCAATACGCGATGATCTCCCGGTTGTCCGGCAAGGTACGCAGCCGCGATCTGAGATGGTCGAGTGGCACGTTCAGTGCCCCCGGGATATGCCCCTGGGCAAACTCCCCCGGCGGTCGCACGTCGAGGACGGTGACCAGCCCGCTGTCGGCACGCTGCAACAGCTCGCTTGCCGGCAGCGGTTCGAAGTCGTCGCGTGCGTGCAGGTAGCTGTCGATCAGACTGCGGACTTCGGCGGTATGCGATTCGGCCAGCGTGCGCAACGCGGCAATCGCATCCAATGCGCGGTCGTCGGCCAGTGCGTAGAACACCTGCTTGCCGTCGCGCCGTGGTGTGACCAGGCCCACCCCTTTGAGTTGCTGCAGGTGCTTGGAGGCGTTTGCAATGGAAAGCCCTGCCGCCTGAGCAAGCTCATCGACGTTGCGCTCACCCTGCGCCAGATAGTCGAGCAGCTCCAGGCGGGCATCGCTCGCCAGCGCCTGGGCGACGCGGGCGAGCTGTCCGAACAGCCGTTGTTTGGGCCCCTTGGTTCTTGACATGGGCCACGACCCCCACTAATCCTTCAACCGATCGGTTGAATATCGTACCGTGCCGCCAGTATAGATCAGCTGCGGGATGGACCACCCAGTCTCCGGGAGAGCACTTGGACTCGTTGCAAGCCCACGAAGCCGCGATCCGGCTGACCTTTTTTCTCGCCATCTTTGCCGCGGTGGCCGCCTGGGAGCTGGTTGCCCCGCGGCGCCGGCTCGGGGTCTCGAAGACGTTGCGGTGGGTCAACAACCTGGGCCTGGTGATGCTCAATACCGTGGTGCTACGCCTGTTGTTCCCGACCGCGGCGGTCGGCGTGGCGGCGTTCGCGGCAACCCGGGGCTGGGGGCTTTTCAACTATGTGCAGCTGCCGGCCTGGGTCGAGATGCCGGGCGCCGTCGTCGCGCTCGACTTCGCCATCTGGCTACAGCACGTGATGGTCCATGCGATCCCGCTGCTGTGGCGCCTGCACCGCGTCCACCATGCCGACCTCGACTACGACCTCACCACCGGTGCACGTTTCCACCCGCTCGAGATCATCCTGTCGATGCTGATCAAGTTTGCGGTGATCCTGCTGCTCGGCCCGGCGGTCGCCGCAGTGATCGTGTTCGAGGTGGTGCTGAACGGCATGGCGATGTTCAACCACGGCAACGTCCGCCTGCCGGCGCCGCTCGACCGTGTGCTGCGCTGGCTGGTGGTAACCCCCGACATGCATCGCGTGCACCATTCGGTCGAGGACGATGAGACCAACTCCAACTTCGGTTTCAACCTGTCGATCTGGGATCGCCTGTTCGGTACCTATCGCGACCAGCCCCGCGGCGGACATGATGGCATGACCATCGGCATCCGTGGCTACCGCGAAGTCCGGCAGGTGGCCTGGTTGCCGGGAATGCTCGCACTGCCGTTCCACGGCCGCATCACCGGGTATGCGATCAATCGGCGGCAATGGACCGGCGACGGGCATGACGATGCCTGAAACCTGGCGCCGGGGGTTGCTGGTCGCAATGCTGCTGTGCGCGGGCGGCGTGCTCTTTTTCTACCGCGACCGACTGGACGCCGCGGTACTGCAGGACTGGGTGGCGGCCGCGGGCATTGCCGGACCCCTGTTGTTCGTGGCCTCGTACGCGACGGGTGCCGTGCTGTTTCTGCCGGGCGCCCTGTTGACGCTGGCCGGCGGCGTTCTGTTCGGCCCGGTACTCGGTACCCTGTACAACCTGAGCGGCGCCACGCTCGGTGCGGCAGCCGCCTTCCTGATTGCACGTTTCGTCGCAGGCGACTGGGTGCAGCGGCGCTCCGGCGGTTTCTTCGGGCGCCTGCTGCAGGGGGTCGAGGCGGAGGGTTGGCGATTCGTCGCGTTCACCCGCCTCGTGCCCCTGTTTCCCTTCAATCTGTTGAACTATGCGCTGGGACTGACCCGCATACCGTTCTGGCAGTACCTGCTGACGAGCGCGATCTGCATGCTGCCCGGCGCCATTGCCTACACTTACCTCGGTTACGCCGGCCGAGAGGCCGTTGCCGGCAGCCAAGGCATGTTGCAGAAAGGTCTGATCGCACTCGCGCTGCTGGCGGCTGTCGCGTTTCTGCCGCGGCTGATCGGGCGGCTGCGTCAACGCCCGATGCTGGAGGTCACCGAACTCAAGCAACGCCTGGCAGGCGACAGGGGCCTGCTGGTGCTGGATGTACGGACGCCCGAAGACTTTGTCGGCGAACAGGGTCACATCGCCGGTGCCCTGAATCTGCCGCTCGAGGACCTGGCGTCGCAGTTGGATCGACTGAATGCCTATCAGGAACGGCCGATCGCGATCGTCTGTCGTACCGACCGCCGTTCTGCGAAGGCCGGTGCATTGCTGACGCGGCACGGCTTTGCCGATGTACAGGTGGTGCACGACGGTATGACCGCCTGGAACGCGCAGGGCTGGCCGGTGGAACACGAGGCCCGCTGAGCCCCGACGAGGTGGTCGTGCGCGGTGCGTGCGACCCGGAGGGAGACAAGCCGCCCGAAGCGGTTGGAGTCGGCGTCTTTGCCCCGCTGTCTCTGCGTTGCCGCACCGGGAGGCAGCTGTACCGGGTGCGGTCCCAGCGACCAGGTGCCACAGGGCCTTGCGCATCGAGCTACCCGCAGGGCGCAGGCGTACCGGACCCTGCGGGTGCACGTCCGTCAGGATTCACCGGCACGCTCTTTGTGCGACTCGCGAGCGATCCTCGCCCAGTCGGTTCCCACAGGATAGCGCTCGTAGTAATCGCGATAGGCGGTAGCCTCAGGGCTGCCGCGCTGGACCTCGTAGAGACTGATGCGCGTGGGCCCACTCGCTTCGATCGACCCGGCAAACGGGAAATCGCCCGCCCCGTCGATGTCGTGCGAGGCGTACAGCACCTCGAGCGAAGAGCGCGTCCCGCTCGGCGTTACGGTCGGGAATGTCATCGCCGGGCCATCCCAGATGCTTGGATCAAGCTCCGAAGACCCGATCTGAGTCTGGAAGGCAAAGGGTGCTGCGCCGACCACGCTGGAAGCCATTGCCAGTACGCCGGCAATCAATGTCTTTTTCATCGTCCTGTCTCCTTGTACGCATGGCCCAGTGGTTGCCGCCGGGCTTCGTTGTAGGAGACCCGGGCGAATACGGTTTTCTTTCGGTCGCCCACCACACCGATCCGCATGGCCCCGTCGAGGTCTTGCGTCCCAGCCCGGGTTCGCCCACCCTGGCCGCCTCATTGCCGGGGGCCGATGCCAGTGTCGGGCAGCGGAGTGCGGGCCGTAGCGCCGGCGCCGGTCTGCGGACGATGCTTTCCGGCTGATGTCCGCTGAGAGCCGCCGCCGGTTCCAGGTTCCATGACCGCCCGATTGGCACTATCTTCATGGTGTCGTGCGACCGTCGAACGGCCGGGTTGGCGCCGTATCAGCAGGGTCGGAATCGCTCACTGGATCCGAAGGAGGCCGGGATGGCAAAAACCGTTTTCGAAGACGACTTCGTCGTGGGTGGGTCGGCCAACAACCGCCTGACGCCAAATTTCAAGATCAAGGAATTCACCGACCCGCAGGGCAAGATCCACATCCACCGCGAGCTGGTCGCTGCATTGCAGATCCTGCGCGACACCCTGGGTACACCCATCGCCGTCAAACAGCTGCATCCGGGTGCCGCACTCGAACCGTCGGCGAAGGGCACCTGCATCGTGGTTGGCAACGCCGATCCCGAGGGTCTCGCCAAGGCTGCGGGAAAACTCAGGCGCGAGAAGTATTTTGCGCGTGTGGACGCGGTCGGGAACGATGTCTACCTGGAGATGCCGGATCCGGCGAAGATGCCGGAGATCAAGCCAGAGACGGCCTTCGACTGCGGAATGCAGGTCACGGCGGCGTTCGAAACCAGTGGCGACCCCTATCAACAGGTGACCGGCAATTTCGATGGCGCTGGGCTTTCGTTCGGTCCCATCCAATGCAATCTCGGCACCGGTACCCTGCAGGAGCTGTTTCGCCGTTTTCGCGGTGAGAACGAGCCCTTGCTGAGGTCCTGCTTCGGCAGCAACGAGGCCGACTATGCGGCGTTCTGGAAGGTCCTGGACGGTTCGCGAGCCAGCGCGGTCCGCTGGGCCGATGGACAGAGTACCGGCAAAACCAAGCATGGATTTTCCCAACCCTGGAAAGGCTACCTCGAGGCGGTCGGCCGCGAGGAGGTCTTTCGACGGGCGATGCTGCGCTACGCCTACGACAAGTACGGCAAGGTGCTGCTGTCGACGATTTCGTTCATGCGCGGCATCTCGCCGGTCCAGGTGACCAATCTACGTTGCCTCTCGGCCCTCTACGACATGGGTGTCCAGCAGGGTGGGTTCGAAAAGGCGCGCAGCGAGATCATCACCCGTGTCTTTCACGAACAGCCGACGGACGAGTTTGCCCTGACGCGCATCGTTGTCGAGGAACGCGCAAAAAAGGCGAGCAAACGCTGGCGCGCGGACTGTCTCAGTCGGCGATTGGGCATTCTCGACCGTGAACCCGTGCGCGTCAGTCTGGACGGCGAGGTCGCCGTACGCACCAATCCCCGGGTCTACCTGCTGCGCAATGGCCCGGTCGGCGAGATCGATGCCTATCTCGGCGAATCCAGTGACAAGGTCGGGTAGCGAATCTGCACGGCGTGGTCGGGGTCGTTCGCCCCGCGCGCTGGTCAAGGGGTTTGCGCTCGGGGTAAGCGGTTGTGCCGCATGCATGGGAGGGACGGTTCGATGAACTGGATTTCGCGCATCATCGAAGGCTTTTCGGCGATCTCCCGCGCCGGGGACCTGCTGCTGCTCAGCCAGTTGCAGGACCGATTGGCCGGGGCGCACCTGCCGGACGGCGCGGACGACATCCTGGCATTGCTCCGGCGTTTTCGCAGCGGCGGGCTGCCGACCGGCGCCGAGTTGGAGGCGTTGCTGGCGGTCCTCGAGATCGACCAGAGCGAACTGGAGCGTCTGGTCGCGTTTCAGCGGACGCTCGACCAGCGGCTGGGCGAGGGACCGGCGCGCCTGCTGAGCCTGAACCTGCGCGACGTGGCGGCGAGTGACACCCCGCCACTGCGCCTGCCGATCACTGCCCCGCTGCCGGTGCCGATCCCGGACGTCGAGGGTTTCACCCTGCTGCTCGGCGCACAGGCGGAAGCGGCGTTGGTCGTGGATGCGAGCCCTGAGCCGGAGCCCTGGTTTGCGTCCTTCGCCCTGGACCGGTGTCCGGTGCTGGTGCATTTCTCCGGCACGCTGAAAGGCGAGGTCAAGGCCGGACTGCCGCTCCATCCGATCACCCTGAGCGGCCGCTCCGCGGCCGCGCTGAATACCGGCCTGCGGTACTGGTTCCTGAACCGCAGCGAACGTCGCTGGGGGCGCGTCCTGGTGGACAACGCCGCGCGCCTCGGGGACGCGCTGCCATTGGACCTGGCGCGCATCCACGACCTGCTCGACAGTCAGGAGCTGTTGGCGATGCGGCTCGATGTCGAAGGTCAGCTGGACGTAGGTGGCGAGATAGCGGTCAGCCTGCCGATGGAGCTGCTCGCGAACACCGAAGCGGCACTCGGGGTGGCGGTGGGTTTTTCCGCCCACCGGGCCGGTTCGCACAGCTTTGTCGCGCGTCAGGATGCGGTGCGTCCAGGCAATGTCCTGCTGTCGATCGTGAGCGGTAGGACCGAATCATCGTCGGTCGCGCTGCGCCTGGGTATCCAGGTCGACTTCAGCGAGTACTACCAGGCCATCAAGCCGCAGCTGGCCCGGTATCTCGGATCGGCGGCGACCATCGTCGAAGAGCTGAAGGCATTCACCGAACCCTCCGAGATGATCCGCGAGCGGGCCACCGCGTGGTTGAACCGGCGCGCCGGCGAGGCCTGGTTCCGCGACCTCGCGCTGGCGGGTTTCGGGATCGATGCGGCCAGGCCACCCGCCGAGGTGATCGCCGGCCTGATCAGTCATCGTATCGAGACCACGGCGTTGAAGTGGGAGAAGCGTGCCGAGGCGGTGGTCGGCCCCCTCGCCGAGTTGTTGTTGGCCGATCTGGACCTGTCGACGGAGTTGCGGCCACGCATCGAGGCGATGGTGCTGGACGCCATCGACGAGTTCATCGAAAAGGCCGGGGAGGCCATCGCCGCTTATGTGAAATCGAGCACCCGCTACAAGCAGGTCGCGAAGGCGCTCGACGAGATCGGCGAAGGGTCGAACGATCGCTTGCGAAGCGTGGATGCGCGGGCCGACGAACTGCGCAGGCTGCTCAGCCGTTACCAGCAACGTATCGGCGAGATCGGTCGTCGGGTGGAAGAGGCGACCGAGGTGAGACTCTCTGCACGCATCGCCGCCGATGCCAGTGCATCGCAGGGGACGGGCAGCGAGCTCGAACTGTCGTTCCGGCCGGATGACGCGCAGGCGCGCACGGCCTGGCGACAGGTGCTGACCGGGGATCTGCGCTCGGTGGTCAAGACATGGGGTGGGACCTCGGACGGGCCGGTGCAGGTGCTCGACGGGCGATTGTCGCGCTTCGCCCGACGGACGCGAGGGCGCGGGTTCGACGTCGTGTTGCTCGATCTTCAGCTGAGTGGCCGATCGATTCTCGATACCGCCGTGCGTGTCGAGGCGGATGCCCGCGGCAACGTGCTCGCGGTCGTGTCGCGGGCCTCGGTGGAACAGGAGCGTTCGTTGCTCGCCGAACGCCGGACCCTGCGCTTCGTCGAATCGTCGCGACTGGCGCTCGCATCACTGACCAGCGATCTCGACCTCGACCTGACGTTGAGCCACGGCGGCAACCGACTGGACCCCGACGAGGCGCAGAGCATCCTGCGCTGTTTCGCCGAGCGCGATCTGCTCAGCCAGGCGAGCGCGGCGTTCGCCGCGGGCTATCTGCAGACGCATCCGCAGGAGGCCAAGGAGGCCGAGCTGATCGTCCGCATGCGTCTCACGGACGAGGAGGTGCGCCGTCTGCTCGGTGTCGGCATGACCGCGGCGGATCTGGCGGACCGCACCAAGGCGCTCGCGGCGGAAGAGATCGGCTGGGCGATCGATCAATACGGTGTCCACAACCCGCGCGCGCTGCTGGCGTTTTGCACCAGCAACGGTCTGCCGGGGACCTGGGCGCAGATCATTCGCAGCCGGCAAAAGAGCGATCTGACCGCACTGTCGGCCGGGATCAACGATCAATCCGCGCTGCCCTCAGGGTTCAACACGGTGTTCGATTTCCAGAACGCGCTCGATCACGCAGCGGCGATGATCGATCTGCGCGACCACTTGGTCGGATTGCTGTTGACCATGCAGGAGGTGCACGGCCTTGCCGCGACCGAGCCGGACTGGGATCCACCGCGGTGGCAAGAGGAACTCGACGCGCGCCAACGCATTATCGCCGAACACGTGGCCCCGTGGGTCGAGGTCAGCCTGTTCCGGATGATCCGGGACAAGGCGAGGCCGCTGACGATCGCACTGTTCCGCTGCGTGCTGCGCCTCGCGGGACGCGTCCCGGTGGCCGGCAGTAACATCGTCCGTGCAGAGATCAAGGTGGCGGGGAGGCCACCGCGGTCATTGACCGAACTGTGAGCGGCGGGCTTTCGGCGGGAGATCGATCTTGACCCTACATCGTTGCGCATGGGCGAGCGGCGTGACGCCGGAATATATCGCCTACCACGATCGGGAATGGGGCGTGCCCAACCTCGACGACCGCCATCTGTTCGAGATGCTGATCCTCGAAGGTGCGCAGGCCGGCCTTTCGTGGGCGACCATTCTGAAGAAGCGCGAGGGTTACCGACGCGCCTTCGACGGTTTCGATGCGCGGAAGATCGCGCGCTACGACCCGGCACGCAAGGCCCTTCTGCTGGCAGATCCCGGCATCGTCCGCAATCGCCTGAAAGTCGATGCGGCCATCGGCAACGCCCGCGCCTATCTCGATCTGCTCGCCGGCGGCGAACGGCTGTCCGATTTTCTCTGGCAGTTCGTAGACGGCAAACCGATACAGAATCGCTGGAAGAACGCCAGGCAGGTACCGGTTACGACCCCGCAATCGGACGCGATGAGCCGCGCCTTGAAACAGCGGGGGTTCAAGTTCGTCGGTAGCACCATCTGTTACGCCTTCATGCAGGCGGTGGGCATGGTCAACGATCACACCACCGATTGTTTCCGGCATGCCGAGCTCAGTGCCGTGCGGCGTCCGCCACGGCGCTGAGTAGTCCGCGGGACCCACTCGAGCCCGGCAGGTGCCGAGGCAGTGCCGCTGTGAAAAAAGTCACACCAGCGGTGCGCCCTGGCGCAAAGCCTTTTGTCCCGTCGAACGGCATCATGGATCTCGAGTTGTCAGTAAAGCGGGCTGCGAAACCCCGGCCCGGAGCCAAAAGCCGAACGAGACGAAGAACATGATCTACCAAACAACACGATCCGCCCTGGTCATGCTGATGCTGGCAGGCGCGACGCATGCCGGCGTCCATCTCGACGCGGAAAGATTGATCGAAGAGGCCGTGGCCCGGGAGTACGCCGAAGCGGCCGCCGAAACGCAACTGAGATCAGCATCCGCGCGCATAAGGCAGATGAAGCGGACCCAGACAGGCGTGCACAACCGGCAGGAACTGCACGTCGGTGGTCAGCACGGTTCCGTGGTCGTCGATCGCCTGATGCAGAAGCAGTCGGGCGTCGGCAACCACCAATCGATGAGTCTCGGGGCGGTCAACGACCGTTGATGCTGACCGATCTTCGAACGCACACGACAAGGCGCCTTACGCCGCCCGCGAAGCGTCGGCGCGTTCATGCCACACCGCTGTCGCAAACGACACCCCACGAATGCTTCGGAGGTGGGCCAAGATCGCGTGTGCATCCTGGTCTGGCGGCCGCGCGCATCCTGGCCACGGCATCACTGGCGAGGGCATGCGACCGGATTCCGCGCGCCGGCCGTGACGACGGGTCAGCGCAATCGTGCCTTGCCTATACTCTGTTCCGCGGCCAGGCAAAGTCCTGCGTCGCCCGATCTCACGCATGGCAAGAGGTATTGTGTATGGAAGTGCAGCTCCACAACGGCGTTGCGATGCCCTCCCCCGGGTTCGGCACCGGCGCCATTCGTGGCTGGCAGGTCGACAACGACGAAGTTGTCGAAGTCGTCGGTGCGGCCATCGCTGCCGGGTACCGGCATCTCGACACCGCCTCGATGTACGGGAACGAGCGCAGCGTCGGACGGGCGATCAAGGGCAGCGGCGTCGCGCGTGACGCCCTGTTCGTCGTCACCAAGGCATGGAACACCGAGTGCGGCTATGAACAGATCCTGCGTGCCTTCGACAACAGCCAGTGTCGCCTGGATCTGGAGTACCTGGATCTGTACCTGCTGCACTGGCCGGTGCCGGACCTGATTGCCGAGAGCTGGCGCGCGATGGAGCGCCTGCACGACGAGGGTCGGGTACGGGCGATCGGCGTGTCGAACTTCCGCATTAGCGACCTGGAGCTGGTCCTTGCGACGGCCGAGGTCACGCCGGTGTGCAACCAGGTCGAGATCCACCCTTATTTCTCGCAGCCGGAACTGGCCGCATTCTGCCGCGCACGGGATATCCAGGTGGTCAGCTATTCGCCGCTGGGAACCGGCGCCTGGAGCGGCATTCCGAATGCCAGCAAGCCGGTAGCCGACCCGGTGATCGCCGAGATCGCCGAGCGACACGCGGTGACCCCGGCCCAGGTGATACTGCGCTGGAACCTGCAACACGGCTGGGTGCCGATACCGAAATCGGAGGACCCTGTGCGCATGCGGCAGAACATCGAGCTGCAAGGTTTCGTTCTCAGTAACGGGGAGATGCACCGTATCGATGCGCTGGACACCGGGCAGCGGTTCAATGTCGATCCCGGAGCGGCGATCGCAGCCAACATGCAGATGGCGGTGCCGGACTGACCGCCCCGGTCCGCTGCGGCCGGGATGTCCTACCCATCCCTCAGTCGCAGTCCGAGTCGGCGATGAAACCACCGCTCTCCACCGGCCGCTTGGTGCGTACGAACATCATCGAATCGATGCGATCGAACTGCTGGTCCATGGCCCGATCGACCTCGCTGACCATCAGGCCGTCGTAGATGGTTACCCGCCCGGCATCCTCGGCACGCAGCAGTGACGTCGACGGGTGGTGCAGCTGTTTCAGTTCCCAGCTGCTGCCGTCGGCCGCTGCCGCCGGCTGCAGCAACAGGTTCGCGGCGATCGCCGCGAGGATCAGGATCAACAGGATCAGGTCTTTCAGTGTCATGGTGTCGCTCCCCTCGTATCTGTGCCTTGTCGTCTTTCTGTTGCGAAGCCCTGCGATGCAACGGGCCTGCAATCGATACTAGGGGGCGCCCGCCTGCGGAACCCGGTAGGAATGATTGTCGGCAATGTGGAATATTCACGCTCCCGGTTGCACGGCGCGCCGACGTCCGGATGCCTTGCCGTCGCCGTGCCATGAATTAGACTCTTGCCAGTAGGCAGCGAACATCGCCGCAACGGTGGTTCGGTTCTTTTTCAGCGTCGCGCCAGGGGACGGCGGAGGTGGTCGCTTCGGCGCGGGCCGCAGTGCCTTGCACTGCCCCTTCCATCATCGGTTCAGATAACGGAGGAAAGCATGGCGACCAGAAAGAAGACCAGGCGCGCTACACCGACGGCGCCCGCAAGCAGTTACCGCAAGGAAAAGGCCGGCAGCAAATTCTGCGACATGCCCGAGATGGCGCCGCGCGTCCTGCCCGCGGACGTCGACCCGCGGCGCGCCGCTTTCGTGCTGCGTGTCAGCGACATGTGGGTCAATGGCACCGTGATCCACTATTGTTTCTTCGAGCACGGCAAGCACGGCTCGCCCGAGCATTGGACGGGCAATACCGCGGACAAACGCGAGGTGCGCAAGGCGTTCCAGGCGTGGAAGGACCTCGGCATCGGACTCGAGTTCAAAGAGGTCGGCGATCTCGATGAGGCGCATATCCGGATCGGATTCGATCAGAACGACGGTTCATGGTCGTACCTCGGTACCTACCCAATCGACCGGATCCCGCGTGCCGACCGCACGATGAACTTCGGCTGGTCGCTGACCACCGCGCATGGCAAGGACACCGCGTTGCACGAGATCGGCCATGCCCTCGGCGCGAAACACGAACACCAGAATCCGTTCTCCGGTATCCAGTGGAACCGGCCGGCGGTGTACCAGTATTTCAGCGGCCCTCCAAACAGCTGGAGCCACGCCAAGATCGATCGCAACATCCTCGATGCGGTCGCCGAGAGCGAGGTCGAGGGCTCGGTGTGGGACGGTGACTCGATCATGCATTACGAATTCGACGCGCCGTTGATCGATGGTCCCCCACCCTACGATGCCAACGGCATCCATCCTTCGGGCGGGCTGTCGGCCAAGGACCAGGCCTGGGTCAAGCATTTCTACCCGCCTCTGGCGAAGAGGGACTACATCGACCTGCTGCCATTTCAGTCGCAGGTGATCAGCCTGCAGCCCGGCGAACAGGTCAATCTGCTGATCAAACCCGATGCGACGCGCAAGTACACGATGCAGACCTTCGGTGAGGCCGACACCCTGATGGTGCTGTTCGAGGATGACGGGAGTGCCGACCCCAAGTACCTGCAGGCGGATGACGACAGCGGTACCGACTACAACGCGAAGATCGAGCAGCGCCTGATGAAGGGCAAGTCCTATATCCTGCGTATCCGGCTGTACTACGCGCAGGCGAGCGGCGAGGCCGCGGTCATGCTCTGGTAACGCTGTCCGGCATCCGGATCGGTGGCAGACAAAAAAGAGGGCCGCGGACGGGAGCGACCGCGGCCCAAGCACAGCTTTCTTTGTTTTTGGATCAGTCGACCGAACCGGCGCTGAGTTTCTGGCTGTTGAGCAGGCCGGACTGCGACTGGCTCATGCGGTTGACGGTGGCGTGTGCGTTGACCGAGCCGATCACGTTGGAACCCTCGACCGAAGCGATGTTGGCCTTCTGCTTGTTGAGCAGGCCGCTCTGGGTCTGGGTAGCCGAGTTGACGCGTGCATGCGTCTCGACCGAGCCGATCACGTTCGAGCCCTTGACCGAGCCGGCGTTGAACTCCTGCTTGTTGAGCAGGCCGCTCTGACGCTGCGAGACACGGTTGATGGTGCTGTGGGTCTCGACCGAGCCGATGACGTTGGAATCCTTGACCGAGCCGGCGTTGAGCTCCTGCTTGTTGAGCAGGCCGGACTGACGCTGGTCAGCGCGGTTGATGCGGGCGTGGGTCTCGACCGAGCCGATGACGTTGGAATCGCTGACCGAGGCGAAGTTGGCCTCCTGCTTGTTGAGCAGGCCGGACTGGGTCTGGCTGGCGCTGTTGATGCGGGCGTCGGTCTGCACGCTGCCGATCACGTTGGAAGCCGAGTGAGCGGCGCCAGCGGCGATGAACAGGGTGGCGAAAGCGGCGGCGAAGGTGGTTTTCTTGAACATGGTCTCTCTCCTGGTAACAGATGGTTGGTTAGTTCAGGTCGGTGTCAGTGCCGGCCTGTTGGAGAGAATCTTAGGGGCCGCCCGCAAAACCCCCATTGAACCAGGACGCACCCCCCATGTGACTTATTCACAGCGGCAACGAACGCATAGAACGGCCTCCGCCGGGATGCCTGGACCACGCCGCTACGCTGCACGGCATTGACTCGTGCAGGGCGTTCGGTCGACCCTTGCCTCTCGTCCATCGATACGCTGGCACGGCCAGCCCAGGGGTGAAACCTTCGTGCACCGATCGCGCCCGAATCCCGGCCTGCCCGGCGCTGGAACGACCTGTGACCGCCCGGCGTCCAACGAAACACCGCATGTCTTCTGAACCGGCGATCCTGATCGTCCGCCTGAGCGCGATCGGCGACATCGTGATGGCGTCGCCGCTGGTGCATGCGTTGCGCCGCCGTTATCCGGGCGCGCATATCGCCTGGCTGGTGCAGCCCGAGTCCGCGGCACTGCTGCGCGACCATCCCGAGCTCGATGAGGTCATTGTCTGGCCACGTGCCCAGTGGCGCGACCTGTGGAGGCGACGGCAATGGGCCGCGCTGTGGCGCGAGATGAAGGCCTTCCGGCAGCGCCTGCGCCGACAGCATTTCGCGCTCGCGCTCGATCTCCAGGGACTGCTGAAGAGTGGCCTGCCGACTTGGATCTCGGGTGCCGCAAGGCGCGTCGGCCTAGGGTCGCGCGAGGGCAGCCAGTGGCTGATGACCGAGGTGCTGCCGCGCGGCGGCGAGGCGGCGATGATCGGTTCCGAGTACCGCTACCTCGCCGAGCACCTTCGGCTGCCGGTCGACGATTTCAGGATGCAGATCGGGATCGGCGCCGAAGCGGCCGCCGCGGCCGCTGCGCTGCGCCGCGAGGCCCTGCCGCCGGATCGGCCCTATGCGGTGATCTGCCCCTTCACGACGCGCCCGCAGAAACATTGGTTCGTCGACCACTGGC